>NZ_JAKKSC010000100.1:0-548 GCF_025653705.1 Shewanella sp. SM87 | reverse complement strand
GCGTTAAGCTGTCGCCAGTATCAGAGTCGCTGGCCACTAAGTTGTAGCTGTACGCCGCATCTTGGGTTGCTGCCGTCACCGCCATTGAACTAATCGTTGGCGCATCGTTGACGTTAGTCACCGTGATACTAAAGCTTTGCTCAGCCGTTAAGCCATCCGTGTCCGTCACTCGTAAGGTGACTGCGTGACTGCCCACATCCGYATTGCYYGGCGTRCCACTGAGTAAACCCGTCGCCGCRKTGAAGCTCAACCAGCTCGGTTTRGTCACTGCGCTCARSGTTAAGCTGTCGCCAGTATCRGAGTCGCTGGCCACTAAGTTGTAGCTGTACGCCGCATCTTGGGTTGCTGCCGTCACCGCCATTGAACTAATCGTTGGCGCATCGTTGACGTTAGTCACCGTGATACTAAAGCTTTGCTCAGCCGTTAAGCCATCCGTGTCCGTCACTCGTAAGGTGACTGCGTGACTGCCCACATCCGCATTGCTCGGCGTACCACTGAGTAACCCTGTCACCGCGTTGAAACTCAACCAGCTCGGTTTGGTCACTGCG
>NZ_JAKKSC010000099.1:0-580 GCF_025653705.1 Shewanella sp. SM87 | reverse complement strand
TTCTACCCCCCTCTACAAGACTCTAGTTCGCCAGTTCGAAATGCTATTCCTAGGTTGAGCCCAGGGCTTTCACATCTCGCTTAACAAACCGCCTGCGCACGCTTTACGCCCAGTAATTCCGATTAACGCTCGGACCCTCCGTATTACCGCGGCTGCTGGCACGGAGTTAGCCGGTCCTTCTTCTGTAGGTAACGTCACAGATATARCGTATTAARCTACACCCTTTCCTCCCTACTGAAAGTGCTTTACAACCCGAAGGCCTTCTTCACACACGCGGCATGGCTGCATCAGGGTTTCCCCCATTGTGCAATATTCCCCACTGCTGCCTCCCGTAGGAGTCTGGGCCGTGTCTCAGTCCCAGTGTGGCTGATCATCCTCTCAGAACAGCTAGGGATCGTCGCCTTGGTGAGCCATTACCTCACCAACTAGCTAATCCCACCTAGGTTCATCCAATCGCGGAAGGCCCGAAGGTCCCCTCCTTTCCCCCGTAGGGCGTATGCGGTATTAGCAGTCGTTTCCAACTGTTATCCCCCTCGACTGGGCAGATCCCTAGGCATTACTCACCCGTCCGCCGCTCGCC
>NZ_JAKKSC010000098.1:0-623 GCF_025653705.1 Shewanella sp. SM87 | reverse complement strand
AGGGTACTTAGATGTTTCAGTTCCCCTCGTTCGCCTCGCAACACTATGTATTCATGTTGCGATAACAGCTTATGCTGCTGGGTTCCCCCATTCGGACATCGTTAGCTCAAATGCTTGTTACTAGCTCGCCAACGCTTTTCGCAAGTTACTACGTCCTTCATCGCCTCTGACTGCCAAGGCATCCACCGTATACGCTTAGTCGCTTAACCATACAACCCAAATGAGTTTCACTCACCTGCGCCGCATTGCGACCAGCTTGGTTTTACTTGTCTCACTTCTGACCAAAGAAGTGGACGCGCCTTAGACGTAAACTATTCAATAAAGAATAATTTACTTTTGAATATTCAAGACACTTAATAAAGTGTTTGAGAACTCATGTTYAATGCTTKCGCATTAAACGTTTTGTAATTAATCACATGACAGACTCATGYAATTAAATACTATCAGCTTTCCAAATTGTTAAAGAACAATGCGTACCGGCTCGCGGCGCATTTAGCTCTGACTTCTCCTAAGAGAAGCTAAACAAGCAATCTGTGTGAACACTCAACAAACATTAAGTTAGTCGTATAGGTAAGGAGGTGATCCAGCCCCAGGTTCCCCTAGGGCTACCTTGTTACGACTTC
>NZ_JAKKSC010000097.1:0-676 GCF_025653705.1 Shewanella sp. SM87 | reverse complement strand
GGAATCGCTAGTAATCGTGGATCAGAATGCCACGGTGAATACGTTCCCGGGCCTTGTACACACCGCCCGTCACACCATGGGAGTGGGCTGCAAAAGAAGTGGGTAGCTTAACCTTCGGGGGGGCGCTCACCACTTTGTGGTTCATGACTGGGGTGAAGTCGTAACAAGGTAGCCCTAGGGGAACCTGGGGCTGGATCACCTCCTTACCTATACGACTAACTTAATGTTTGTTGAGTGTTCACACAGATTGCTTGTTTAKCTTCTCTTAGGAGAAGTCAGAGCTAAATGCGCCGCKAGCCGGTACGCATTGTTCTTTAACAATTTGGAAAGCTGATAGTATTTAATTGCATGAGTCTGTCATGTGATTAATTACAAAACGTTTAATGCGCAAGCATTGAACATGAGTTCTCAAACACTTTATTAAGTGTCTTGAATATTCAAWAGTAAATTATTCTTTATTGAATAGTTTACGTCTAAGGCGCGTCCACTTCTTTGGTCAGAAGTGAGACAAGTAAAACCAAGCTGGTCGCAATGCGACTCAGGTGAGTGAAACTCATTTGGGTTGTATGGTTAAGCGACTAAGCGTATACGGTGGATGCCTTGGCAGTCAGAGGCGATGAAGGACGTAGTAACTTGCGAAAAGCGTTGGCGAGCTAGTAACAAGCATTTGAGCTAA
>NZ_JAKKSC010000096.1:0-687 GCF_025653705.1 Shewanella sp. SM87 | reverse complement strand
GTAGTGCGTTGTAGCGTTTCAATCGTGGTATGTACTTCCTGAGTCGAATCTTGTGTGCGGCGCGATAATACTCGAACTTCATCGGCAACGACCGCAAAACCACGGCCTTGCTCGCCAGCACGAGCCGCTTCAATGGCTGCGTTAAGCGCCAACAGGTTAGTTTGCTCAGCAATCCCTTGAATTGTCGCCAGAATACTCGAGATAGACTTAGCGTGACGACTTAAATCGCCAATAACATCCGTTGCTTGAGTCACTTCATCGGCGAGAGAATTAATCGAGTTACGAGTTTTATTCACTAACTCTTTGCCCTGTAAACTGCTCGCTGCAGACTGTTGAGCCGCTGTTGCCGTGTTCTCAGCATTGGCTGCGATCTCATTAGTCGCACTCGCCATTTCAGTTACCGCAGTCGCGACCATAGCGACTTCTTGCTGCTGACGTTGTAACTCCGCAACTGAAGTTTGCGTGGTGGCAAGACTACGTTCAGCATCGGCATCTAACTCATTCGCTAATTGGCGAATATGGCTGATCAGCTGATGTTGACTGCCCACAAAGCGGTTAAAGCTGTCGGCAAGCACGCCCACTTCATCTTGAGTGTCGACAGAAATACGTTGAGTTAAATCACCATTACCATCGGCAATACGCGCCAGTGCCTGCGATACTCGACTCAGAGGACCCAGTAACATGCCA
>NZ_JAKKSC010000095.1:0-780 GCF_025653705.1 Shewanella sp. SM87 | reverse complement strand
CGGCACCTTAACCGTCACCGACGTCGACAACGGCGAAGCGGTATTCCAAGTGCAAACCAATGTCGCCGATGGCAACTACGGTTTCTTCAGCATTGATGCCGACGGTAACTGGACCTACACCTTAAACAACAGCCACAGCGACGTGCAGTCACTCAAGGCGGGTGAAACCCTGACCCGTGACATCACGGTCACCAGTGCCGATGGCACCGCCAGCCACACCGTGACCATCACCATTGTCGGCGCGAACGATCCCGCTGACATCACRSTCGGTAACGGCGACAGCGATGCCGGCACCGTCACCGAAGACGGCGATWCCGACACCYTGCCAGGCACAGTACAAACGGTGGCCGGCACCTTAACCGTCACCGACGTCGACAACGGCGAAGCGGTATTCCAAGTGCAAACCAATGTCGCCGATGGCAACTACGGTTTCTTCAGCATTGATGCCGACGGTAACTGGACCTACACCTTAAACAACAGCCACAGCGACGTGCAGTCACTCAAGGCGGGTGAAACCCTGACCCGTGACATCACGGTCACCAGTGCCGATGGCACCGCCAGCCACACCGTGACCATCACCATTGTCGGCGCGAACGATCCCGCTGACATCACRSTCGGTAACGGCGACAGCGATGCCGGCACCGTCACCGAAGACGGCGATTCCGACACCCTGCCAGGCACAGTACAAACGGTGGCCGGCACCTTAACCGTCACCGACGTCGACAACGGCGAAGCGGTATTCCAAGTGCAAACCAATGTCGCCGATGGCAACTACGGTTT
>NZ_JAKKSC010000094.1:0-801 GCF_025653705.1 Shewanella sp. SM87 | reverse complement strand
GACGGACACAGATGGCTTAACGGCTGAGCAGTCCTTTAGCATCACGGTGACAAACGTCAACGATGCGCCGACGATTAGTTCGACGGCGGTGACGGCGGCAACCCAAGATGCGGCGTACAGTTACAACTTAGTGGCCAGCGACTCCGATACTGGCGACAGCTTAACCTTGAGCGCAGTGACCAAACCAAGCTGGTTGAGTTTCAACGCGGCGACGGGTTTACTCAGTGGYACGCCGAGCAATRCGGATGTGGGCAGTCACGCKGTCACCTTACGAGTGACGGACACAGATGGCTTAACGGCTGAGCAGTCCTTTAGCATTACAGTGACAAACGTCAACGATGCGCCAACGATTAGTTCGATGGCGATGACGGCGGCAACCCAAGATGTCGCGTACAGCTACACCTTGACTGCAATTGATTCTGATGTGGGTGATGTATTAACGCTGAGTGCCATCAATAAACCGAGTTGGTTAAGTTTCAACTCGATGACAGGTTTGCTCAGTGGTACGCCGAGCAATGCGGATGTGGGCAGTCACGCTGTCACCTTACGAGTGACGGACACAGATGGCTTAACGGCTGAGCAGTCCTTTAGCATCACGGTGACAAACGTCAACGATGCGCCGACGATTAGTTCGACGGCGGTGACGGCGGCAACCCAAGATGCGGCGTACAGTTACAACTTAGTGGCCAGCGACTCCGATACTGGCGACAGCTTAACCTTGAGCGCAGTGACCAAACCAAGCTGGTTGAGTTTCAACGCGGCGACGGGTTTACTCAGTGGCACGCCGAGCAATCGAGCAAT
>NZ_JAKKSC010000093.1:0-857 GCF_025653705.1 Shewanella sp. SM87 | reverse complement strand
GGCGTACAGCTACAACTTAGTGGCCAGCGACTCTGATACTGGCGACAGCTTAACGCTGAGCGCAGTGACTAAACCGAGCTGGTTGAGCTTCAACGCGGCGACGGGTTTACTCAGTGGTACGCCAGGCAATACGGATGTGGGCAGTCACGCGGTCACCTTACGAGTGACGGACACAGATGGCTTAACGGCTGAGCAGTCCTTTAGCATTACAGTGACAAACGTCAACGATGCGCCGACGATTAGTTCAACGGCGGTGACGGCTGCGACCCAAGATGCGGCGTACAGCTACAGCTTGACTGCAACTGACTCCGATACCGGTGACAGTTTAACCTTGAGCGCAGTGACCAACCCAAGCTGGTTGAGTTTCAACGCGGCGACGGGTTTACTCAGTGGTACGCCAGGCAATGCGGATGTGGGCAGTCATGCGGTCACCTTACGAGTGACGGACACAGATGGCTTAACGGCTGAGCAGTCCTTTAGCATTACAGTGACA
Organism: Shewanella sp. SM87; assembly: GCF_025653705.1. Taxonomy (NCBI): domain Bacteria; kingdom Pseudomonadati; phylum Pseudomonadota; class Gammaproteobacteria; order Alteromonadales; family Shewanellaceae; genus Shewanella; species Shewanella sp. SM87. The sequence continues at coordinate 364 of NZ_JAKKSC010000093.1, read as the reverse complement.
AACGTCAACGATGCGCCGACGATTAGTTCAACGGCCATCACAGCCGCCACTCAAGATGCGGCGTACAGCTACAACTTAGTGGCCAGCGACTCTGATACCGGCGACAGCTTAACGCTGAGCGCAGTGACCAAACCGAGCTGGTTGAGTTTCAACGCGGTGACAGGGTTACTCAGTGGTACGCCGAGCAATGCGGATGTGGGCAGTCACGCAGTCACCTTACGAGTGACGGACACGGATGGCTTAACGGCTGAGCAAAGCTTTAGTATCACGGTGACTAACGTCAACGATGCGCCAACGATTAGTTCAATGGCGGTGACGGCAGCAACCCAAGATGCGGCGTACAGCTACAACTTAGTGGCCAGCG
>NZ_JAKKSC010000092.1:0-948 GCF_025653705.1 Shewanella sp. SM87 | reverse complement strand
TGCCCCATTTCGTGTTTCGGCTCGTTAGCTCAACCGAAAATTCCCACTCCTGCTGCCATACAAATTCTTATCTATTTGCCTATGCTTGGCCTTACCAGAAATCGACTAACAATGTATGGGTATACAGTCGTATTTAAATTTAGGTGTTTTGGTATGATTTTCAGACAAAATCAGTGCGCACTAATTCCATTCGAAATAAATAAAACTCTTTAAAATCAGGTAAATATAGTAACTGAATTTTAGTTAATAGGTTTGGAAAACGCGCATGCGCGTTTTTCCAGATGGTGTATTTTATAAAAAGCTGATAACTTCTGCATAAACAGATAGTTAACTGTGCGCATTTTTACTGGTCTAACGTGATAAACGCGCATGCGCACTAATAAAATGTTAGCAGCAAAAGGTAGTCATGAGCATAATTTCTATTGGTGCCCAATGTGGCGGTCCCAAAGACGGCGGGCTAGGCAAGATAAAAGTTGACCTATATAAGGCACTGCGAAGCAGTTGCACATCAACGTATTGCAAAGAAATTGATGAATATGCACCTGTACTGAGAATAGATGGAGAATTTCAGAAGTTTGGCGATGAGGGTATAACCAGGCTGAGATTCGCAAAGAAGCAGCGTTACATAACCGCTGATATTCAAATTCCCAGCGAAGTCTGGGAGGTTCGATCCAAGAATGAATTACGAGACTATCTTGCACATAAAGTACGGGAAACAATTGTCACTTTTGTCGAGCGTCTTAGGAAAGATAGGTTGGAAGTGGACGCAGATTCTTTATTTAAAGAGGTTGATGCTGGAATTAGTATATTTAAAGGCTTCGATTACGAGGCCAGCAGCTAACAAGTTGCTGTACTCGGACTCAACTACGCGCCGTAAGCTTGTGGTTTGCTGCGCAAACTTTACCACAAGCTTACTCTGCTCCGTTGGGCCGGTAAGCAAGGCGTTAG
>NZ_JAKKSC010000091.1:0-949 GCF_025653705.1 Shewanella sp. SM87 | reverse complement strand
TGTAGTGGCATAGTGAATTTGGCCACCTAATAAGAAATGTTATGATCTCATTCATAGCGAATTTAGGTGACAAAATGAATAAAAGTAAACGTGCTCGATATAGCGCAGCGATTAAACTCGAAACTGCCCAATTAGTCATTGACCAAGGCTATACACAAGAAGCGGCTGCCAAAGCCATGAACGTAGGTAAATCAACGGTCAGTAAGTGGGTAACGCAACTTCAGGTTGAACGCAAAGGGCTTACTCCTAAAGCCTCACCCATGACGCCTGAGCAGATTGAGATTAGGGCACTTAAACGTGAAATTGAGCGCATAAATCTCGAGAAAGAAATCTTAAAAAAGGCTACTGCTCTATTGATGTCGGACTCGCTGAACAATTCTCGATAATCGAGAAACTCAATCAGAGCAATAAATATCCTATTTCAGTGTTATGCCATGCATTTAACGTGAACCGTAGTAGTTACCGTTATTGGGTGAGTCACGAGCATATTGTGACGTCAGAGCAGCGACGTTTAGAATGTGAAATCAAAGCGATACATGCACAAAGTAACCAGTCCGCGGGTGCGAGAAACATTGCCACTATCGCTTCTGAACGGGGTTTTACACTAAGTCGTTATCGAGCCACTAGGCTAATGAAAAAGCTAGGATTAGTCAGTTGCCAACAACCGAAACATCACTACAAGAAGGCTGGGCAGGAGCACGTCGCTATCCCCAATATACTCGAACGACAATTTGCAGTGGTTGAACCAAACACCGTTTGGTGTGGCGATGTCACTTACATTTGGGCGGGTAATCGCTGGTGCTATTTAGCGGTTGTACTGGACTTATTTTCCAGAAAAGCGGTGGGTTGGGCGATGTCATTTTCACCAGATACTGAGTTAACAGTGAAAGCACTGGAAATGGCATTTGAATCACGGGGTAAGCCTAAAAACCTGATATTTCACTCTGAC
>NZ_JAKKSC010000010.1:0-170015 GCF_025653705.1 Shewanella sp. SM87 | reverse complement strand
TCTGGGCCGTGTCTCAGTCCCAGTGTGGCTGATCATCCTCTCAGAACAGCTAGGGATCGTCGCCTTGGTGAGCCATTACCTCACCAACTAGCTAATCCCACCTAGGTTCATCCAATCGCGGAAGGCCCGAAGGTCCCCTCCTTTCCCCCGTAGGGCGTATGCGGTATTAGCAGTCGTTTCCAACTGTTATCCCCCTCGACTGGGCAGATCCCTAGGCATTACTCACCCGTCCGCCGCTCGCCACCTCAGRAGTAAACTCCCTTGTGCTGCCGCTCGACTTGCATGTGTTAGGCCTGCCGCCAGCGTTCAATCTGAGCCATGATCAAACTCTTCAATTAAAGTTTTGTTGTTTGACTTTCGTCAAACGGCTCAATGAATTCTGATTTTTTGTTTCTCGCACTCCCTATAAAAGAAGGGTTGAAACAAACTGTACATATTACTATGAACACTCATTGTTACATTGATTTAAATTTTTGACTGCCAACCCGAAGGCTAAGCAGTTTCGATTAACTCAACACCTGTGAGTGTCCACACAGATTTCTTGTTTTATCTTGTTAAAGAGCAACTCAATATTCGTAAGAGAACTTGAGTACCACACTGAGCGCCGAACGCTTCCAGTTGGCTAGGGCTGCGTATTCTACGCATTTCCCGTTTCGCGTCAAGGAGTTTTTGCAAACTTTCTCAACACTCATCAATCAGTAAACTCATCGATGAACTGTCACATCAGGCTGCTTAACGCTGTCTGCCGTGTCAGTGGATGCGCATTATAGGCAGCAGAGGATTTTGTGCAAGGGCTTTTTTAACAATCTCCGCCAAGCGAATAAATAACCATCAAACTGCAGAAATATACTGCAACACTGAGCAATATCGCTGTTTGGGTTGATAAGTCTGGCAGAAAAAATCGCCTATTGCTGGGGTTTTAATAGATTGAATGGGCATAAACGGAAGTTGATAGCTATTTCTCGCTATATCTATCAGCAAACCTCTAAAAACGTTATGCCTAGTGTGATGCCTTACTCTTGTTTGCACCTAGCTAATGATAAGCAATGATCAAAAGCACGAGCCCTAAGGTTTATGCTCTTCTTGTTTCTCTTTCTCGAGATCTGTAACGACTTGAGTTTGTGCAGCAGCTTGGACTGAGGAGTTCGTCTCGACATTCGCTACCGTATCATCACCGACAATATGAGCGACTTTGAGTTTTCTCACGGTTCGAATCGTAATGATTGGGCCTGAAATCGCATATAAGTAGAAGCCGACACATAAGATCAATGCAGGTTGAACTGACACCACCACAAATACACCGACGACCAGTAAGATCACGATAAAGTTAACCTTGCCACGCCAGTCAATTTCTTTAAAGGAGTGATAGCGGAAATTGCTGACCATCAGTAAACCGGTTGCCGCAGTAACAAGGGCCGCAATCCAACTGATGTTTCTTCCATCGAGACTATATTGATTACCAAGCCAAATACTGCCGGCAATAACAGCTGCGGCTGCCGGGCTGGCGAGACCTTGAAAGTAACGCTTATCGGCGACGCCAACTTGCGTATTAAATCGAGCGAGCCTGAGTGCCGCACCTGCACAATAAATAAATGCCGCCAACCAACCAATTTTACCTAAGTCGGCTAATGCCCAATTGTAGGCGAGTAGTGCTGGTGCCATTCCGAAGGACACCATATCCGCCATACTGTCGTATTCGGCACCAAAATCACTTTGAGTATTAGTCAGTCTTGCCACTCGACCATCGAGACCATCACAGATCATGGCTATAAAAATGGCTATTGCAGCAGCTTCAAAGTTAGCATTCATGGAAGCAATCACAGCATAAAAGCCAGAAAACAATCCTGCTGTCGTAAAAAGATTAGGCAGTAAATAGATACCTTTATTCTTTACTGTTTGATTTGAAGAATTTTGCATACACTTATTACGCTAGTTCAGTGAAGAGAAGTTAGCTTTCAAGATAACATATTTTATTATCATGTCGATGAGAGACCAGTTAGGGATAATTTCGATGTTAAAAGTGAACATGTTCAGAACAATACTGTATCGATGGCTCTGGCTCAGCCTTTTCATTGGCCCCGTTTCTGCGGGCGTTATCTATACTTGGGTCGATGAAAATGGGGTGACACATTACAGCCAGCAAGCCCCACAACAAGAAAGCATCAAAACATCAAAACTCTACAGTGAAGATTTAGAGCAGGCGAAAGTCGGTTTTATCGCGCCGATAAAGAAAGTTGAGCCAACTTCTAAAGCCAATGAATTAGAAAAGTCAGCGGCACTGATTAAAGAAAAAGACGCCAAACAGGCTAACTCCATTTGTGAGAGTGCAAAACACAATTTAGAAATACTCACAACGCACACTAAGCTTATCCGCCAAACTTCCGATTCGGGTGAATCTGTCGCTATGACTGAGGAGGATCGCCAAGCCTCTATTGCCCAACAGCAGGAAAGAATCAAACTCTTCTGTGATAAGAAGTAGCCAAATTCACTATGCCACTACATTAATGAACAACGATTAAGCTGATGCAATAAAAAAGGAGCCGAGTTAAAAACTCGGCTCCTTTCGTTTTAGCGCGTGAAGCGGGAGCGATACTGACTAAGAAAGCGCTATCTCTTATTGCGAGATAGTTTATTTCAAGCTCGTTCATTCAAGAACGCTTATTGCAGTTCGCCTATTTCAACCTATCCAACTTCAAGCTTGCTGTTAACGTATCGCATTCAAAAAACACACTAAGTGACTAGCTACTGGTCACAGGTTATTGCTCGAACACTAACTCGCCACCCGCACAGCTGACCTTGATCGGTTTACCCGGTAACAAGTCGCCACGCAGTAATTTCTGCGCCAGCGGGTTTTCGACTTCTTGCTGCAATGCCCGTTTCAACGGTCTTGCACCATACACAGGATCGAAACCAATTTCCGCAATCAGTGATAATGCGTCGTCGGTGATCTCCAATGTATAGTCCTTTTCAGCCAAACGTTGGCGTAAGGAAGCAATTTGTATCGAAGCAATACGTTTGATATTGGCAGCATCCAATGGATGGAACACCACAGATTCATCGATACGGTTTAAGAACTCGGGTCTGAAACTGTGAGTGACGACATTCATTACCGCCGCTTTCATCTCTGCATAGGTCACTTGACCAAATCCTTCTTGGATAATGTCGGAGCCTAAGTTCGAGGTCATAATGATCACTGTATTTCTAAAATCGACAGTACGACCTTGACCATCGGTTAAGCGTCCATCATCAAGCACTTGCAGTAAAATGTTAAACACATCGGGATGCGCTTTCTCGACTTCGTCGAGCAATATCACCGAATAAGGTTTACGACGAACGGCTTCCGTTAAGTTACCGCCCTCTTCATAACCTACGTATCCTGGAGGCGCACCCACTAAACGCGATACTGAGTGTTTCTCCATAAACTCAGACATATCAATGCGCACTAAGGCCGATTCGGTATCAAATAAGAACCTCGCCAGTGATTTACAAAGCTCAGTTTTACCTACACCCGTTGGGCCTAAGAACAGGAACGAGCCAATCGGGCGATTTGGATCCGCCAGACCCGCGCGGCTACGACGAATCGCATTCGCGACCGCATCGACGGCTTCGTTTTGGCCGATCACTCGTTCATGCAGCGCCACTTCCATTTGCAGTAATTTTTCGCGCTCGCCTTCAAGCATTTTCGATACGGGTATTCCCGTCGCTTTCGACAATACTTCGGCGATTTCGAACTCAGTAACCTTGTTACGCAATAACGTCATGTCCTGCATTTCGGCTTGCGATGCCAAATCGAGCTGTTTTTCAAGCTCAGGAATACGACCGTATTGCAGCTCAGACATCCGAGTTAAATCACCCGCACGACGCGCTACTTCTAAGTCCATTCGAGCCTGTTCGAGATCGGCTTTTATGTGCTGAGTGCCCGCTAATGCGGCTTTTTCAGTACGCCAGATTTCGTTCAACTCTGAAGCTTTCGCTTCAACATCACGTAATTCCTCTTGCAGATGGTCAAGCCTGCGACGACTCGCCTCATCATTTTCTTTGGCTAACGCTTGCTCCTCCAGTTTGAGCTGGATAGCACGACGTTCGAGCCTGTCGAGTGACTCAGGTTTTGAGTCCATTTGCATACGGATACTCGATGCCGCTTCATCGATCAAATCGATCGCTTTATCGGGTAACTTACGGTCCGACACATAACGGTGCGACATGGTCGCTGCCGCCACAATCGCCGGATCGGTAATTTCCACATGGTGATGCAGCTCGTAACGTTCTTTCAGTCCACGCAAAATAGCAATGGTGTCTTCAACGCTTGGTTCATCCACCAACACTTTTTGGAAACGTCGTTCAAGCGCCGCATCTTTTTCAATATACTGACGATACTCATCGAGCGTTGTCGCACCCACACAGTGCAAGTCACCACGCGCTAACGCAGGTTTGAGCATGTTACCCGCATCCATTGCGCCTTCACCTTTACCGGCGCCGACCATAGTATGCAGCTCGTCGATGAAGAGGATCACTTGACCTTCTTCCTGTGATAACTCATTAAGTACCGCTTTTAAACGTTCTTCGAACTCACCGCGATATTTAGCGCCCGCAATCAATGAGCCCATATCGAGGGATAAAACGCGCTTATTTTTAATGCCCTCGGGGACTTCACCATTAACGATACGCTGGGCAAGTCCTTCAACAATCGCCGTTTTACCCACACCCGGTTCACCGATAAGGACGGGGTTATTTTTACTGCGACGTTGTAACACTTGGATCGTACGGCGAATTTCATCGTCACGGCCGATCACAGGATCTAACTTGCCTTGTTCGGCTCGCTCGGTGAGATCGATAGTAAACTTCTTCAACGCTTGGCGTTGATCTTCAGCGTTCGGATCATCCACTTTTTGGCCGCCGCGCATTTGTTCAATGGTTTGTTCCATCAACTCTTTGGTCGCGCCGGCTTTTTTCAACGCTTGTGCAAGAGCATCGGCACCTTCTAACGCAGCTAATACAAATAATTCGCTAGAGATATATTTATCTTTACGCTTTTGCGCCAATTTATCGCACAGATTTAATAAACGGATTAAACCTTGGGATAATTGTACATCGCCGCCAGTCCCTTCAACTTGAGGTAAGCGTTCCAGCTCTTGACTCAAGAGCGATCGCAGCGCACTCACTCGAATGCCAGCTTGGGTCAATAAGGGATGGATTGAACCTGAATCTTGGTTCAACAATGCCATCATCAAATGCAGCGGTTCAATAAACTGATGATCACGCCCAAGTGCGAGTGACTGGGCATCAGAGATGGCAAGCTGAAATTTATTGGTCATACGATCGAGTCGCATACAGCCTCCTAACACTCATATAGTAGAGATATGCCAATCCATAAGACATCTTGCCAATTTAGTGGCTTTAAAATCAGTACCGCTAATGGAGAGATCTAAATAGGATTGGTATTACATTTCGTTAGTTAAAAGATGGGGGCTATTTAGCCAAATTCAAGAGAATAACGCGCAAATAAATACAAACTGTAGGGGAATTGGCTTAAGACTTAAGCCAGATCAATGAAGCCATGCGTCCCGTCACCTTATCGCGACGATAAGAGAAGTAATCCGTGTCGCTGACTGTGCAGATATCTGCGCTATAAATATGGTTTATACCGAGTAAACTCAAGCGTAATTTAGCCAAGCCAATAATATCGGCAAGATACTTGTTACCACTTGGAATAAAACACGCTGCCGACTGCGGATGTAAAGTACAAAAGGCTTGCTGTACTTCAACACCGACTTCAAATTTTTGTGGACCAATAGCCGGACCGAGGTAGGCAATCAACTCATCCATAGGTGAACTAAACTGCGCCGCGGTGGCCTCAATCACGCCATCACATAAACCACGCCAACCGGCATGGGCTGCAGCCACTTCGGTTCCCGCTTGATTACACAACAACACAGGTAAACAATCGGCAGTCATTATAGCGCAAACTTGGCTAGCCGTTCGGCTGTAACTGGCATCGGCAATCTGTGTATCCACAGCAGGAGCTAAGCTCAGCGCATCTAAATTAAGCACATGAGTACCATGCACTTGCTCGAGCCAGACAGGCTCGGCGGTTAACGCTAATTGTTTGCAGAGTAATTCACGATTAGCCATCACCAGCTCAGGCGCATCACCGACGTGCAGTCCAAGATTCAAACTGTCATAGGGATGCACACTCACACCGCCATGACGATTTGTCATAGCGATGCCAACATTAGCGGGAACAGGCCAATCGTGATTAAACACTTACAAATACTCGATCGGATGCTCGACCGTGTCTTGACGCAGTGCTTTCGTCAAAATCACCATGTCTTCAGGAATTGGCGCGTGCCAGCTCATGATTTCACAACTCACAGGATGGGCTAATTCAAGACGCACAGCGTGCAGAGCTTGGCGCTTGAAGTTTTTCAGAATATCAAAAAACTCTGGGCTGGCCCATTTCGGCGGTTTTGGACGACCACCATACACAGGATCGCCCACTAATACGTGGCCTATGTATTCCATGTGCACACGAATTTGGTGAGTACGACCAGATTCAAGGCGCAATCTTAGACGAGTGTGATTACGGAATTTTTCCGCCACACGATAATGCGTCACAGCTGGTTTACCTGAGTGATGCACCGCCATATGAGTACGTTTCGTTGGATGACGACCAATCGGCTCATCCACAGTACCGCCACCTGTCATAGTCCCCATCACAATCGCTTCGTATTCACGAGTGATTTCACGGGCCTGCAAGGCGGCCACTAAATGGGTTTGCGCTTCAACGGTTTTGGCTACAACCATTAAACCTGTAGTATCCTTGTCCAGACGGTGCACAATACCAGCACGTGGTACATGCTCAATATCGGGACAATGGTGCAATAGTGCATTCATCAAAGTGCCATCGGCATTGCCAGCACCAGGGTGAACCACGAGTCCCGCTTGCTTATTGATCACAATAATGTCGTCATCTTCATAGACGATATCCAGATCAATGGCCTGTGCCGCTGCGTGAACTTCTTCTTCAAGAGTGGCATCTATGAGTATCTGTTGCAGCTCATAAACTTTCTCTCGGGGCTTATTAACGACAACGCCGTCAACATAAACTGCATCAGATAGGATCCATTCCTTGATGCGCGTGCGCGAGTAATCTGGGAACAACTCTGCTAGGGCCTGATCTAATCTCAGTCCAGTTTGTGTTGCCGAAATCTCGCTTTTTAGATTAATCTCTTGTGTCATAGGAACCGTATCCCCATTTAGGGGTCAAAAAATGTGTGCTATCTGTTACAATCGGATGTTTTCTATTTTATAGTGAAATGGAAAAATTCTTAACTACAACTTAAAAAGAATTGAATTCAAGTATGTATAAATTTTCCAAAGGCGTTACCTTAGTCCTATTTTCACTAGCGTTATCAGCCTGTAGCAGCAGCCCTGATGATAACGATATTGCCGCCAAAACGTCACCTGATGTACTTTATACTCAGGCAAGAACCTCTATGGAGCTTGGCAATTACTCTAAAGCTGTCCGTTCTTTGGAAGCGTTAGACTCACGCTTCCCCTTCGGACCTCACAAAACTCAAGTCCAGTTAGACCTGATATATGCTTACTATAAAATGGACGATGTCGCTTCTGGTATTGCGAACATAGACAGATTTATCCGTCTTAATCCAACTCATCCAGATGTAGACTATGTGTTCTATATGCGCGGTTTAGTGAACATGCAAGCCGACAATTACATGTTCCACGACATGCTTAATATCGACCGAACCGATCGTGACCCTAAAAATGCTCAAGATGCTTTCAAAGATTTTGATCGTCTTATCAAAACCTACCCTAACAGCAAATATGCCGCCGATGCGCAAAAACGCATGTTAGCGTTGAAGAATCGCTTAGCAAAATATTCAATTCAAGTTGCCGAGTATTATCTCAAGATGAATGCATGGAGCGCCGCAGCAATCCGAGCACAATCTGTAATGGAAACATACCCTGGCACCCCTTCAAATGAACGGGCATTAGAGATAATGATAGAAGCTTATGGCGAATTAGGTCAGAGCAAGCTGAAGCAAAACGTGCTCATGGTAATGCAAGCTAACTTCCCAAACAATGAAATCTTATCAAACTAACCGAGAATGCCCCTTTAATAGGGGCATTTTTTGCTTGGTGACCCTAGATAAGCCATAAATAGATAACGCTAAGTTCTCAGTGTGGATAGTGGTTTGGCTATTTTTACATCCTCAATACCAACACAAATGACACTTTCGTGTAAATCTTATCCAACTGAGTCACTTTTTCCGTTATTTAGTAAAAATCTATTGACTCAAAACCCGAAAAGCCTTTAAATTGCGCCCGTCGCCCGAATAGCTCAGTCGGTAGAGCAGAGGATTGAAAATCCTCGTGTCCCTGGTTCGATTCCGGGTTCGGGCACCATCTTTAAATGTGTTGCGATAGCGACTTATGTTAGAGAACTGCGATAGGTACAGTGCAGGTGTGGTGGAATTGGTAGACACGCCAGCTTCAGGTGCTGGTGCTCGCAAGGGCGTGGAGGTTCAAGTCCTCTCACCTGTACCAAATTGCAGTTCAAAAGTTAAGATTCACAGTGTTAAGATTGTCAATTCGATGAAATATCGAATAGCCATGCAGATGTGGTGGAATTGGTAGACACGCCAGCTTCAGGTGCTGGTGCTCGCAAGGGCGTGGAGGTTCAAGTCCTCTCATCTGTACCAACATTTAAACCTCGCCAAGCGAGGTTTTTTTGTATCTAAAGCAAAATAAATTTTCTGTAACTCTCCCCTCTTTCCTCAGATTTGCTATACCTATTGTTACAGACTCATCATAGGGATAGATAGAGTTCTGCCTAAAGGACTCTTTAGTTCACTGAGGCTATCCATATGAACGGTCTACAAATAAAACAAAAAATGTCTATCGGCATTCTGGTTCCCCTTGTAATGCTAATGACGATTGGCTTTCTCGCCATTAATATGATGGGTAAAATTGAATCGGGTGTTGAACGTATCTATGGCGATAGAGTTGTGCCACTAGACGATTTAAAAGTGATTGCTGATAAGTACGCGGTCGATGTTATCGATGCGGTCAATAAGGCGAACGCGGGTGGTTTCACCGCCTCTCAAGCAGCTGAAGCGCTAGACAGTGCCAAATCTACCATTACCCAGCATTGGCAAAAATACTTAGCCACTGAACTTACCTCAGAAGAATCCCGACTCGTAAAACAAGCCGAAGTACTGTTCTCACCCGCGAATCAACAGATTGACACTCTGGTCTCACGCTTAAGAGGATTAAATGGTGATGTATCAAGCCAATTATCGGCCAATATCTTGCCGCTTTACCAAGTAATAGACCCCATCAGTAACCAAATATCTGAACTGATTGCACTGCAAATTCGCGTGGCAGGCGAAGAAAAAGATCGTGTGAATGCCATTTACCAATCTTCAATCACTATTTTTGTAGCATTAGCCTGTGCCGCCATGATTATCAGTATTGTGATTGGGCTCTGGGTCAATCGCAGCGTGATGAATCCTATTAATGACATTTTCAGTAAACTGAAGCTGATCCATCAAGACTCAGATCTTACCGTCAAATTCACTACTTTTAATCACGATGAGCTAGGACAAATATCCACTAGCCTCACCCAAGTTATTGAACACTTGCGGGGCATTCTTCATTCGATTGCCGAAGCGGCAAATACCGTTAATAGTTCAGCAAATGAGTTAAGCAGCTTCACGCAGGCAACCAATAAACGTATGCAACAGCAGCAAGCTGAAACGGAGCAAACTGCAACGGCCATGAATGAGATGACGGCAACGGTCGCAGAAGTCGCCCAAAGCGCATCTGCAGCGGCAGATTCAGCCAAAGATGCCGATACCTATGCCGCCAATGGCAATAATATTGTGATGCAATCGATTAGCAGTATGTCGCAATTATCTGATCAAATTCAAAAAACGGCACAAGTCATTGGATTTCTGTCTAATGAAAGCCAAAATATCGGCCGTGTACTCGATGTGATAAAAAGCATTGCCGAGCAAACCAATCTATTGGCATTAAATGCCGCCATTGAAGCGGCCCGTGCGGGAGAACAAGGCCGCGGCTTTGCAGTCGTTGCGGATGAAGTACGGACCCTTGCGCAGCGCACCCAAAAGTCTACCCAAGAAATTGAGGCCATGATTGCCACACTACAACAAGGCGTTAAAGAAGCAGTTAACGCTATGGAAATTGGTATAAATCAAGTAGATGATGCTAATGATAAAGCCAATCAATCAGGCCAAGCATTGAAAGAAATCGTCTCCTCAGTAGACAGCATCACAGAACTTAATACTCATATTGCGACCGCTGCCGAAGAACAAAGTAGCGTTGCCGAAAGCATTAATCGCAGTATTATTGCCATCAGCGATATTGCCGAACATTCCACCGCATCGGCGGCTGAATTAAGTGAATCTGTGGTTAATTTAACTAAACTCGCCAACAGTATGCGCAATCAAGTGAGTGCATTTAAACTCTAAGTCAAAAAACCACACTATGACTGCAATAAGCTTTGCTGTTGCAGTTAACCTCCCCCATTACCTCTGTAATACATTGAAATAATATATTTATTTATCATTTCCCTATCTCATACCCGCTTTGATAAAGCACTTCAAATGACCTCAATCACGCTTATCGGTAGCACGAATTGCGATCATCACTATTGATCTAAATCAAATAGATCTTTAAACTTATTTAACATTCATAATATTTACATGTTAAGGATTTTCTATGTTGGACAGCCGTACAATCCAAGTTATCAAGAGCACTATCCCCTTACTCGAATCCGCAGGCCCTGCGCTGACGACCCATTTTTATGAACGTATGTTCAAACATAATCCTGAACTAAAAGATGTATTTAACTTGGCACACCAGCATTCTGGTGGCCAGCCTGTTGCCCTGTTCAACGCCGTCGCGGCTTATGCTAAAAATATTGAAAACTTAACGGTGCTAAGTTCGACTGTCGAGCGCATTGCCCAAAAACATACAGGCTTTCTGATCAAGCCTGAGCAATATGCGATCGTCGGCAGCCACTTATTGGCCACCCTTAAAGAGTTAGGCGGTGATGCAGTAACAGAAGAAGTATTAGAAGCTTGGGCCCAGGCCTATGGATTTTTAGCAGATATATTTATTCAACGAGAAGCTCAAATTTATCAGGAACATGCAGAACAAGATGGCGGTTGGGTGGGTGAGCGTCAGTTTATCATTAGCGCGAAAAAGACTGAGTCCACAGTCATTACCTCCTTCATATTGACGCCCGAAGATGGTAAGCCAGTTAAAGATTTCATTCCCGGCCAGTACTTAAGTTTGAAACTAAAACATCCCAATTTAGCATATGAAGAAATCCGCCAATATTCCCTATCCGATGCGCCGAATGGCAACAGTTACCGCATCAGTGTGAAACGTGAATTAGGTGGTCAAGTGTCTAATCTGCTACACGATACCATGCATATCGGTGACAAAATTGCAATTATGCCGCCGGCGGGAGATTTTATCTTAGAAGTCGAGGCGGACATCCCCGTAGTGCTCATTTCAGCAGGAGTGGGTCAAACACCGATGAAAAGCATGTTGAATCAATTGATCAAGTTGCAACATCCAAGTGCTATTACTTGGCTACATGCCTGTGAGCAAGGTGATGTACATGGTTTCAAACAGGCTATTCACACCAAGCGCCAGCAACATCATAATCTGAAGAGCCATGTTTGGTATCGCAAGCCGAGTTCAACCGATGTGGTAGGTACAGATTATGATTTTGAAGGACAAATGGAATTAAGCAAAGTCGCAGATCAACTGCTTCCCCATGCACGTTACTATTTCTGCGGGCCTATTGGATTCATGTCAGCCATCAAGCAACAATTACTCGTTCTGGGTGTATCAACTGAAAACATGCACTATGAAGTATTCGGCCCCCACGCCGATCTCTAATCCCATGTCACGGGCTTGGGACACTTGACTCTCAAGTCCATTTTTATATTTAGAATCCGCAGAATAATGGCTAATAAATTGAAGTGCTCTATGTCTCTAAGCTACCGGTTTACAGCGGATAGAAGCCACTTCTGCGGCAGTCAGCACACGACTTTTGCCCGACGCCAGAGCTTCATCCAACACAATATCACCTATTGATAATCTATGTAGACCAACAACTGGGTTTCGAAAGCGACCAAACATCCGCTTAATTTGATGGTACTTACCTTCCTTTAAAGTCACTTCAGCAACATGATCAGCAAGGATCACCAATTTAGCAGGCTGAGTTATTATATCTTCAAAGCTGAAATACATACCTTCGGCAAATGCGGCGATATATTCTTCAGTTAATGGATTAGCTAAGGTAACGCGATACACTTTATCGACCTTATGCGTTGGTGACATTAGTGCATCAGACCAGCGGCTGTCATTGGTCAGTAATAACAAACCCGAAGAATTTAAATCTAGTCTACCCGCGATATGTAACTCATCACGGGCTTCGCAATCGAGCAAATCAATCACGGTTTTATGCTGAGTATCTTTAGTCGCGCTCACCACGCCAATCGGCTTATGCAACATCAAATAAACTGGCGTGTTGGCCTGTAATATTTGCCCATCGAGTTGGATGTGAGAAAACTCATCCACTTGCCTATCCATGTCCTTCACTATCAATCCATCAACGCGTACTCGGCCCAAGAGTAACAGTTCACGTACCGCTTTACGGTGAGTGTGTAACTGGGTACAGAGATAACGATCGAGTCGGCCGCGCTTAGACTGCATAACACCACAAATGACGAAATATGAATGGGATAGCCATTCTAGCAGGATGCGAGTTCAGGTCATAGCGAGCCAATACTGTAAGCATCACAGAGCTTATTTAGAGCAAAATTAGATCAAACTAGGCAAAATTTGTTAAGCTAGGCGTTCAATTCATCTTATTGTGAGTGGTTACCGCATCAAAAACTTATCTGCAAGTCCCGTTATGATACGTTCGAACCTGCTATTTTTAGCCTTGTTTTTAGTGATACTCGCGAGCTCATTCTTCACTCAAGCGAGCGATGCAGAAAATCCCCCTGAAGCGCCTCAACCTTTCGCCATCCATGATAAACCGCTGATAGAGCGCTACGTCTTCGATGAACTCAAATCTCTCAGATACGATCAACAGGATCTTGAGCGGCGCCTCACCATAGATATCACAGATCGCGAACTGGCCGTTGCCGACAAGTCGATGAATTACGCCAATGTCACTGTCACTTACTTCTTTTATATGATCGCCGGCGTCGCCTCTTTAGTCGCCTTTATCGGCTGGCAATCCCTACGGGAAATCAAGACACATACCGCCAAACTGGCCGCGAATCAGCTACAGAGTATTGCCGAACAATACGAAGAAAAGTTCAAATTACTCGAGCAAGAACTCAAGCATAAGAGTCGTACTATCACAGACAATAATCGTGAAATAGAAGTGATTAATGAAATTCATAATCTGTGGCTACGCGCCCAAAGTGCCCAGACACCCGAACAAAAAATTGAAGTCTACGATGAAATCCTCACGATTCGACCTGGAGACTTGGAAGCGCTGACCTACAAGGCCGATGCCGCAATGGAAATGCGCGAATTTAATTGGGCACAAAGCCTATGTAATCGTGTTTTGGAAGTTGACCCAACTAACGCCCATGCTTTTTATCAAAGAGCCTGCGCCTTTGCGTGTTTAGGTGTTGAAGATAGGGCAATTTCTGATTTGGAACGTGCAATCCATAACAGCGCATCCTTCAAAGAGCTAGCGTTGGATGAAGCTGATTTCTCACAACTTAAAGGGCATCCTCGTTTCGAAACCTTATTGGCCTATCACGAACCTGATAAGCCCTAAGCTCCTAAGTTTAAGCCCAGAACGAATGCTTAATATGTAGCGTTAGCTTTCAGTGACGTTTTATCCCACAGATAAAACGCCTCAAGCAAACAACTTAAGTGCACTACTAGGCTATCGTCGCAACTTTAATTACCGCAATCTTATATGCACAGCGGCGAGCACCTTCGATGATATGCTCTTCGCGGCTCACCACGGCAATATCAGCGAATAACTGCTGGAAAAGTTGCAACTCAGAGCGGCAAAAGTTCAAACACTTAGTCGCTGCGGCGCAGATTGGACAATGATTTTCGAGTAAAAAATACACGCCATCGATGTGTTCCATGGTCGCCATATAACCTTCGTTCGAGCGTAATTTTGCAAGTATGGCCAGACGTGTCGGAATATCAGTAGCCCCTTCCATTGCCGCACGATATTGGACTAACGCACTTTGCTCCCTGTGACCGATAAGCTTATCCAAGCCTTGGTCGCCAAAGATCATTTTTACCGAGTCAATTAGCTGTACCGTCAATTCCTCATGGCGATCGGCAAAGTGAGTACGGCTTTGTTCGGTCAATCCCCAGTAACGTGTTGGGCGACCGCGGCCTTCAACTCGATCCTCAATATCCACATCACCCATATCTTCCAAAGCCTGAAGATGTTGACGCACTCCCATAGTCGTTAACGCCAATTCCTCCGCTAAGGTTTTAGCAGTAAGCGGGCCATGCAACTTGAGTAATTGAATAATCTTATCAGTAGTTTTCATTGAGTCTCCCCGATTTCAGCCGAAGCATTATCTCCCAATCTCCGTAGCTTTAACAGATTAAATAAACTTTTTTATTTACTTTATCCTTTACAAGATTAAGTAAAGCAATTACCTTACAAATAATTTATAAACAAATAGGTTTACTTAATGGAATTACTCATCATCAGCACCAGCCAAAGACCCGATTCACAAAGTGCTAAAGTCGGTCGTTATATCGCGGAAAGCAGTTTCTCATCTCCCCACAACATGGGTTACGACACGATACATCACTTAGAACTATGCCTGTTTAATCTGCCCTTTTGGGACGGAGAAGAAGACAACAAAGGTGAACACTGGCCCGAAATAGAGCACAGAGTCGATGAAGCCGATGCGCTAGTGCTGATCACCCCAGAATGGGGCGGCATGGCATCACCATTACTGAAGAACTTTTTGTTGATGTGTACTCGCGAAGAAACCGCCCATAAACCCGCCTTATTAGTCTCAATATCGGACGGTATTAGCGGTACCTATCCTATCGTTGAAGTGAAGATGAATGCCCTTAAAAACAATAAATTAGTGCCCATACCCGATCACTTAATCATCCGAAATGTCAGCCATGTACTCAATGCAATCCCTGAGAGTGCCCGCGATATCGCGCTTAGGGAAAGAGTGCAATACAGCTTATATATGCTGCATCAATACGCCCAAGCATTAGCCCCCATTCGTGAACAACATGCCAATCAAGCGTACCCAAAACAGCAGGAATACTGTTACGGTATGTAAGCGGCTTGAGATTTTAACCACCAGCAACAGACTAAAATCATTACAAGGAACGCATTATGATTCATTTAGAGCATATCAATTTAGTGGTAGACGACATCCCCGCAACACTGCGCTTTTATCAAGCGGCTTTCCCCCATTGGCGTGTTCGTGGTGGTGATAAAGGCACTTGGTACGGCAAACCCCGTAATTGGATTCATTTTGGTGATGATTATCAATACATTGCTTTTAGTGACAATGGTGAAGGTGAAAACCGCGATTTGGCAGGTCATCAAATTGGACTGGCACATTTTGCCTTTGTGACCGACAACTTAGATGCTGTGATAGCAAGACTGACCCAGGCAGGTTTCCCTATTGCAAAAGATGGTATGGAAGATCCCTATCGACGCAATATTTACTTCTTCGATGCCCATGGCTTTGAAGTGGAATTTGTGGAGTATTTAACTGATATTCCAACGGAACGAAATCGCTATTAGCTATTAGCTATTAGCTATTAGCTAGCGTAAATCGTTATTAAAAAGAAGTAGCCAAGAACCGCATGTAGTGAATAGGGTGTAGGAGCTAGGTACTAGACACTATTCGCTTCGCTCGGATTGTTGCTGCGCCACAATGGCCGAATCCTTATGGGCATAAAAGTGGAGTCTAAACTGAGTATCTTCGGTCAGTAGCTCCACTTTATGCCAATATTCAGGATGTGAAATGGCGGTTTCACCTGCGCGAATAATAATTTCTTTATCTAACTCGCCCCTGCTACCCGTATAGCCATAAAACTTTAAGCTGCCCGTTAACACTTGGATTTGCCCATATACGCCAGCCTTAGTATTGTGCATGTGCAGCAACATTTTAGGGACGTTGTCATGGTTGAAAACCGGCGTTGATTTGTAATTTACAAAATCTTTGGGGACTAAGGCCATGATGTTTTGCACTCCTTGTGTCAAATCACGAAAATCGAACAATGCTTACGGCAAGACTAATATAGCCGTTGCCGTATTTCTGTCCAACTCATATCTTGACCTGTATAAACGAGCGGGTTTGAACGTCGAATTTGAAAACACCAAAGTGCTCATTCATGCTTGCAATAGCAAGGTTAGTTACTTTCATCACTGTAATCGCTACACTAGCCCGCATTAAGTGCCACCTCAATTAGATGACATGATGCCAACGCCCTATTCATACTCCACAACGTATATTTTAGATAAAGCCCATTTCGATGAATGCTATACGCAATCAGTGGTACCAGATCCCACGCTCAAACCTTACTACAAAGCCATTGGATTAACACTGATAGGTATCGCGCTTATTTTCACCGATATTAGCCTTTATTTAGCTTACTTTTTTGTTGGGTTAGGTGTTATCGAAGCGCTCAATGTGAAGTATCACAAAGCATGGTGGTTGATGCGTCAGATGATGAGTAAAGCGGCCAGCAATGAGGTCACACTCACTATTGATGGGCAAGGGATTCATACTCAATCCATGTCTGTGACCAGCCAAATTTTATGGACCGACATTTACCGGATTAAAGAAACTGAAAAAGGCTTCTTGATCACCCACAAAGCAGGCACGAGTTATGTTTCTCTCCGTAGCTTAGATGAAGCAGCTGTGGCCTATATTAAAACTAAAATCTAGTACAGCTAACACCCATAAAAAGGCTGATCTTCATCAGCCTTTTTTACAACTCTGCATTGCTGAATCGTTACTTTTTCAATTCACCAACCGGTAAAATCGTACGGCCATACTCATTATTAAGCACCTGCGCCATCGCAAAATAAATCGCACTCGCACCGCAAAGTATCCCTTCAAAGCCCGCAATAGTGCCAATCAAGGCGCTACCCGTAAAATCACGCGCCGCCAGCAGGAAAAATAAAATAGTTAAAGAAGCAAACACAAACTGTTTGGCTCTTGGATAACGCAAAGAACCCACAAACATAAATGCCGTGAATATGCCCCAAAGCGTTAAATACCAGCCCATAAAATACGTTGGACTCGCCGCAATGCCAGCATTAGGCATTAAAATGAGGCCCACTAGCGTTAACCAAAACAAACCGTAAGAGGTAAATGCCGTCGTACCGAAAGTATCGCCGCGCATGAAACACATAATCCCCACAATCACTTGACCAATGCCGCCGTAAAAAATCCCCATGGCTAAGATCATAGAATCAATAGGGAAATATCCCGCATTATGAATGTTTAACAAAATTGTTGTCATACCAAAGCCCATTAAACCTAATGGCGCTGGATTAGCCAGTTTTGTAGACACAGAGTTCCCCTAGAGAAAAATCAATAATTCAATAAAAATCAATAGCATTTGCCATTAATCTTATGCACGCGCACCTGCGAGAGCGGCGCATTCTAGAGGATAGCTACAATCTTAGCAATGTAATCATCAAAAACAAACGAACACATAAAAATAAATAATAAAAACATAAAGTTAAAATAATAAACCGTAAAATAAAATTTAAACTATAAAACACATAAAAATTAATTCTTTTTAATTCAATATTCTAGAAAAAAACGGCCTACAACATGCGTCATATCTCATTTTATATAACTTCTTATAACTACCGCATAATTCAGTTAACAGCGGCGAGTAAACCTTCATTAAAAATCGACCATAAACAGTGATAATAATGCACTTTATCGCAAATAAGTCCTTAAAGTGATGTAAGCAGCACTTTTGAAAGAAATCTAAGTTCTACAGTACACACAATTAAGCGCATAAGTTAAGCACATAAGTTTATCTGCAGAGTTTCATCGATTAATTTCAAGCACAAGTTCAGAAGAGCCAACTTAGCACACATGAGTTCAGAGGGAGGGTTGTGAACCTATCTAAAGCAGCCAAAAGGCTGCTAAGAATGAATCAAACTAGAGCAAATAAAGTACACTCAGCCAGCCCATTTACTTGAAGCGAATCAAGGGAAAACAAGGTAAAAAACCTTAATCAAGAAAGGTGAAAATTATTTATATCTAAAACAGAATAGCAGTGATAAATTGCTGATGTTGGCACAGTGGTATTAAGAGAATGCTTCTTAATCTGTGGTTGGCAATACATAACTAAAGGAAATAAAATGAATAAGTTATCAGCTGTTTTTACTCTATTGGCATTAGTAAGTTTCACTTCCTTTGCTGACGACTCCTCTTTACCGCCTGCACCAGCAGCCGATCTCGCTCAGCTGAAAGAAGTGTGCCAGCAGATGGCCTCTGAAGATCAAGTCGAAAATGCTGAGCTAAAACAATATGTGCTTGATTGTGTAAACGATCAATTGACAGAAATGGGCTACAAGTCAGTTACTGAGGTCAATTAATCTTCATTCTAATCTCTGTGTTATTACCGCAAAGTAGGTTATTCGGCTTCAGTCTGTGCCATTCACACTTGCGAATGGCATTATTATTTCCAAGCAACACAGCTTTTACATCATAATTAACATCATTTCAGTTACACTCGAAACTTATAAAACACAAAATTTAACATCCACAATTAACCGTACGAAAGCTGCCAAGATAAGCTTTTAGCATGACTATCAACATATTGTGCAATCCATAAATTTATTATTTAATTGATAGCTGTATCATTTTGCATCTCCGTGAATGAAACCACTGTTGAATTGAGCATAAAATGCTAATCTGTTTTCCTGTATTGTTAACCTCAGCCCTTAATCGTTAAATCATGTATCGTATTCTTTTTGTCCTCATTACAAGTTTAAGTATTTTGCCTGCAATCGGAATGGCGAAAGAAGCCTGTGCACCAGAAAATCAATGTATTGAGATGAACAACTGGGATCTAGGCATCGCCATAGGCTGGGGACAAAAAAGCAATCCACTCAGGGATTTTGACGATATTCCATTGTTCTTTATTCCAACAGTGGCCTATTACGGCGAACACTGGTTCTTCGACAATGGTAATTTAGGTTATACCTTAGCCGAGCAAGAAAGCTTTACAATTAACTTAGTAACAAGTTATAGCTTAGATAGAGCCTACTTCTATCAATGGGACCCATCAAATATCTTTTTGAATCGTGGCACTCAAGTTGAAGCCAAAGCCATAAATAGTATGGCTTTGTCGACTGAGCCCGAGCCTGAGTTTAATTCCTTAGAGACTCGGAACTTCACCTTACTTGGCGGTGCCGAAGCATTCATCTATACGCGGCTCGGTATTATTAGATTGGCGTACACTCATGATATGTTTAATGTGCATCAAGGTTCAGAAGCACAAATAAAATGGACCTATGGCTGGGATTACGATCGTTTCATTTTTGAGTTTGCGCTGGTATTTGATTGGAAGAGCCAAGCCGTAGTGGATTATTATTACAGCGTTAGACCCAGTGAAAACGCCTATTGGAGCGAAAAATATCAAGCAAAATCAGGTTGGGATAAAGGTGCGGAAATGACGGCCCGTTACATATTAACTGACAATTGGGATCTACTGTTGGCAGTTCGTTACACTCTAATTGCCGATGAGATTGCCGCCAGTCCCTTGTTAGACCAAGACTATAGCAGCACCTACTTTATCGGCGCTGCCTATAGGTTCTAACGTTAGTGACACTGCCTCAGTTAAGCTTGCTTTGCTTTATAGGTCTAAGCCTCGGCTTGATGGGCCAAAGTTCAGCACAAGCCAAAACTCGCGACTCGGCACTCAAACTCACACCCGAAATTTGCATCACAAGTTCAGAAACTGAGGCCTGTGACGTCTATATAGAACTACAGTGGGAACTCGCTAAAGATGAGCTTATCTGTATCTTGTCCGACAACGCCGCCTATCCCAAATGGTGCAGTGATTCAGTTTCAACCCATACGTTAAGCATGAAAATCCACACTATGACGGATATTCAATTTGTCATGGTGAGTAAAGACAGTAACCAAACTTTGGCTGGTGCCAAACTTAAAATCACTTCTGCATCACAACCTCAGGTTCGCAGACGTTACCGCAACCCTTGGAGTTTATTTTAATGACAAGCCCACAATCGAACCACAGAGTATTATTGGTTGAAGACGACGTTCGCCTAGCAAACTTGATTGTAGATTACCTAAAATCCCATGGTATGCATGTTGAAGTTGAACGCCGTGGCGATACAGTGCTAACACGATTAATCAATTACAAGCCAGATATCATACTGTTAGACATTATGCTACCGGGCATGGATGGCCTCACTCTGTGTGAGAAACTGCCCGATTATTTCGCAGGTCCAATTCTATTGATGAGCGCACTTGGCTCAAGTGAAGATCAAATCAAAGGACTAGAACTCGGTGCCGATGATTACGTGGTCAAGCCCGTCGATCCTGCTCTGTTAGTTGCGCGGATCAACAACTTACTTCGCCGTCAGAATCAGCCACCACAGGCAGAATCACACTGTCTAACCTTCGGTAAATTGAGTATCGACCCGCATACCCATGCGATTCGTCTTAATGAAACTGAAATTGATCTCACCAGCCATGAATTCGAATTGCTGTGGTTACTGGCCTCGCAAGCAGGCCAAGTGCTCAGCCGTCAGTATATTTATCAGTTGTTACTCAATATTGATTTTGATGGTAAAGATCGAAAAATTGACGTGCGGATCTCTAGATTACGTAAAAAACTCAACGATAATATTGAGACACCTTTCAGAATTAAAACCGTTTGGGGACAAGGTTATCTCTTTGCTCCTGAAGCTTGGAATAACTAAGCACAAATACAGTGAAACGTCTCTTTATCAGTTTATATTTGCTACTCAGTCTCAGCGTGCTTGGGATTGGCTGGACACTCGACAGCCTGTGGCAGAAGAATGTTGATGACAATAATGCCCTCGATGCGCCGTTAGTGGCATTGGCGCAATTATTAGCGGAATTACCTCCCGATGCCCGCCAACGGTATCTGGAGGCGATCCCAGCGAACCCTGTGATGCCACTGCAATTACTCAATGCAGATCAAGTCGCGCTGGCAGATAATCAAGCGTTAAGCACAAGCAAGGTGTTCACCACCACGGCCAATGATGATAGCTTGCTGCAGTTTATTCGAGTAGACGATCAAGTCTTAATGGCGGGGCCGCTGGACATAGATCCCAGAGCCAACCTTCGCAGCCTGTTCACCCTGTTCTTTTATTTATCACTCGCCCTTGTTGCGCTAATTTGGGTCGGCCCGCTTTCACGGGATTTGAGCATACTGCGTAAGGCCACCAAAGAATTTGGCGAAGCCAAATGGGACACGCGGATTACCCTGTCAAATCGCTCCCAAGTTAAGCCCTTAGCCAATACGTTTAACGAAATGGCGCGACATATCAGCGCCTTGATTGAGAACCAGAAACACCTTTCTAATGCGGTATCCCATGAGATCCGCACGCCACTGGCGAGGCTCAAATTTGCTCTTGCACTTATGCCTATGTATTGTCAGCCAGATTCGGACGAACAGAAGCGACAAGACTTTCTCGATGAAATGCAGCTCGACATCAAAGAAATGGAAGACTTACTTCAAGAACTGCTAACCTACGCCAGCTTAGAGTCACAGCGAGAAGGTATCCAGTTGGATGAGTACGATTTAATTAATCTCATCAATCAAAGTATTAAGCGCCTAGAAACCTTAAGTCCAACGCCTATAACGCTCAAAGCCGAAGTCGAAAAACTGCCCTTATTCGGAGAACCCGCATTAATCGAAAGGGCGCTACAAAATCTACTGACCAATGCGCAACGCTTTGCCCGCACTGAAATCATCATTGAAGTTAAGCAGACCCAGCACAGGGTCAATTTAAGTGTGAGTAACGACGGCGAACCTATCCCAGCGGTGGATTTACCGAAAGTGTTCGAGCCATTTTATCGCAGCCAATCGGTACAGAATGGCAATAAAGGACATGGTTTAGGCCTTGCGATCATCAAACGGATTATGCAACGACATCAAGGGAATGTGAGCGTCGTCAGCGATACGCAACATACCCGCTTTAGTTTAATCTGGCCAAAGAAACGTAAGCAGTGATAAGCATTAGGATTAGATAAACAAAAGTCACTCATGCATCTCACTCGCAAATGTAAAAAGCAAGTTAAACAAGCTAATTCAACCTATTAGTCTAGCTCGATGTCCCCAAAATCCAGATCGGCTTCGGGCTCAGGCTCAAAATTCAACTGTGGATTTAACGCTGCCCTTTCTTGCTCTATTTGTGCTTGCCTTGCTTTCATCATCGCTAACTGGCGACGACGTTTACGTTGAGTACACAGGCGAATGACATCATACTTTTGCGCATCTGAAAACGTTAACCAATTGAATCTTTCGTCACGGCTTCGCAGGCAACCATTACAGTAACCACGCACATCGGTAACACACACACCGATACAAGGACTCGGGATATCAAAAAAGGCTAACTGTTCCATAACCCGCCGCTATTCCTATCTAAAAATGAACCATACTCAAAACGACCCGCGCTAAAAAAGATACCGTTGGATTGCATTCAAAGCGATTCAAATACAACACACTTATCTAAAGTACTTGCAGAAACAACCTTAATCAAGGCACATTGAACAGAGTTTGTACAACTTGGAGCACTATCATGGGATACCGTCACTTTGCCAGTCTGCTCGTCGCTGTTGCCTTATTAAGCGCTTGCAGCAGTAAACCGAAAAACGATTATGATCTCAATTACGACTTCACCGCACTACGCAGCTTTACCCAGTTAACACCACAGCCGACGGATGACCCGTTAAGCGCCCAGCGTATTCAAGTAGAAATTAACAACCAATTGACTCAAAAAGGGTTTGTAGAAAATACAGCGTCGCCCGACTTTAACGTCGCCTACGCCTTACTCACCCAAGATAAGCCCAAAGATTCAGGGCTATCCATTGGATTAGGCACAGGCACATTCGGAAATTCGGGCGGGATTGGCATAGGCACCAGTGTTGGCGTGCCGCTGGGGAGTGATACCGCTAAAATTCAAACCATTCAGATAGATATTGTCGATCCTAAGACCAAAGCTCTTATTTGGCGTGGCAGCGACAGCTATGATTTCGATGCAGGCGGTAACGAGAAAGCCCAAGATACCGCCAAAGCCGTCAACCGAATTTTGACGCAATTCCCACCGAAAAAATGATCACGTTTTAAAGGGTAAAAATGGGCGCGTCTCGCCCATTTTCACCCATCAAACATTCATATCGCTCAATATGCTTAGAGTAAAAATCTAGGACTCAGGAAAAAAGCCCTGACGAAAGGTAACGATCGCCCCTATCACAGACAATCGCCACGACCACAGAACCCGGATATTGTTTAGCAATCTCCAGCGCAGCAAACACGGCACCGCCCGAACTGACTCCAGCACAAATCCCTTCCTCTCGCGCTAAGGTTCTCGCCATGGCTTTTGCATCTTGCTCTTCAATATCCATAACTAAATCAACCCAAGAAGCATCAAAAATACCAGGCAAATATGCCTGCGGCCAACGCCGAATCCCTGGAATAGCACTGCCATCGGCGGGCTGAAGACCGACGATAGTGATGTCGGGATTACAAGTTTTAAGGTATTTGGACACACCCATTATGGTACCTGTCGTCCCCATACTTGACACAAAGTGGGTAATTTTGCCTAGACTCTGTTGCCAGATCTCAGGGCCTGTCGTGAGGAAATGGGCATTAGCGTTATCTTGGTTATTAAATTGATCCAGCACCTTACCTTTGCCTTCGCTTTGTAACTGCAGCGCCAAATCCCGCGCAGTCTCCATGTTATCCACTAGCATGAGCTCTGCGCCATAGGCTTGCATCGCATCCTTACGCTCTTGAGTCGAATTATTCGGCATAATCAGGATCATCTTGTATCCTTTGATTGCCGCCGCCATCGCCAGCGCAATCCCAGTATTGCCACTCGTTGCCTCAATAAGCGTATCACCAGGGCTTATTTCTTGGCGAAGTTCGGCCTGAATAATCATATTGAGTGCAGGACGATCTTTTACTGAACCCGCGGGGTTATTGCCTTCCAATTTTAATAGTACAGTGGAAGTACCACAGTTAAGCCGCTGCAAGCGAACCAGCGGAGTTTGCCCGATGCAGGCTTCAATTGTCGGAAAGTCAGACACTAGGATTATCCTTTACTTGATAAAAACAACTAAGCGATAGCCTATTCTAAGTCGGTTACCACTGACAAACACGGTGAATACTGCTTATAACATAAAATAAATCGCTCATAGTTATTCAAAAAAGTTCTATTCAACTGGCTTTTTATAAACAATTAATTCTATTACTCTAGGTGCCATAACGCTGACAAAATTGCCAGATTAAGGAGTTAAAAATGTCCGTAAAATTGATAAAGGCCCTGCTAGGAACCCTCATTCTGGGAACCTCACTCAATGTGACTGCCGCAGATCAAACCCTGCTTAATTCCTCTTATGATATCGCACGGGAATTATTCAATGCCTACAACCCCGTTTTTGCCAAACATTGGGAAGAGAAAACAGGTAAAACCGTCGAAATTAAACAATCCCATGCAGGCTCATCTGCACAGGCACGCTCTATTCTGCAGGGATTACCCGCAGATGTGGTGACCTTTAATCAAGTGACAGACGTACAAGTTCTGCACGATCGCGGTAAATTGATCCCAGAAAATTGGCAACAATTACTGCCTAACGCCAGTTCACCTTACTATTCCACCATTGCATTTTTGGTACGCAAAGGTAACCCAAAGCAGATCAGCGACTGGGGCGATTTAGCGAGAGATGACGTTAAACTGGTCTTTCCTAACCCAAAAACCTCTGGTAATGCTCGCTACACTTATTTAGCCGCATTAGGTTATGCTCAGAAAAACTATGGTAAGGATAATCAGGCTAAACTGGATCAATTCCTGAAAAAATTCCTCGGTAATGTCGCAGTATTCGATACCGGCGGCCGCGGTGCGACCACCTCCTTTGTTGAACGTGGGATCGGTGATGTATTAATTACCTTTGAATCGGAAGTGAACAATATCCGCCAGCAGTATGGTACGGACGATTACCAAGTGGTTGTACCAAAAACCTCGATTCTGGCAGAGTTCCCCGTCGCTGTAGTTGAAAAAAATGCTAAGCGTAACGGTACACAGGAACTCGCAACTGAGTATTTGAATTATCTCTACAGCGAAGAAGCGCAACGTCTACTGGCAGGATTCAGCTATCGTGTACACAACGAAAAGGTAAAAGCTGAGTTTGCTAAGCAGTTCCCTACCGTTGACCTGCTGACTGTTGAGCAAATCATCGGTGGTTGGGATAATGCCATGAAAACGCAGTTTGCTAACGGTGCAAAACTCGATGAGCTATTAAAGCGCTGATATCGTCCTTAATGTAGTAAGATATCTACATTGAACCCGAGCAAAGTCTCGGGTTTATCGCTAATTGGCATTTATCAATCAGTGTTAGCCGTAAAGATTGCATCCAACAAATGGCTTGAGCCAACAACGAGCGAACCGTATAAATAGTATTGGTTTAACGCAATTAACCTGATCGGGTGATTATTCTGTGATTTTTAATAACGGGCGTTTACGCCATAAGCGGGTTCTTCCCGGTTTTACCATCAGCTTAGGTGTGTCACTACTGTTTGTCAGCCTAATCCTATTATTGCCGACCACAGGCCTAATCATGCAGACCAGTTCAATGAGCTGGTCCGAATACTGGGGCGTGATTGCCGATCCCAGAGTGGTTGCCAGTTACCGAGTCACCATACTATCGGCGCTCGCGGCATCATTATTTAACTGCCTTTTCGGATTATTACTCGCATGGGTACTCGTGCGTTATGAATTTCCCGGCAAACGCATTTTAGATGCCTTGGTAGATTTACCCTTTGCCTTGCCGACCGCCGTTGCCGGTATCACCTTAGCCACCCTTTATGCGGAAAACGGCCAAATCGGTAGTCTATTAGCTGAATGGGGCATAAAAGTCGCCTACAC
The DNA here is from genome assembly GCF_025653705.1 of Shewanella sp. SM87. NCBI lineage: Bacteria > Pseudomonadati > Pseudomonadota > Gammaproteobacteria > Alteromonadales > Shewanellaceae > Shewanella > Shewanella sp. SM87. The sequence continues at coordinate 143,800 of NZ_JAKKSC010000010.1, read as the reverse complement.
CCCGCTAGGCATAGTGGTCGCGATGATTTTCACCAGTATTCCCTTTGTGGTTCGTACGGTACAACCCGTTCTCGAAGAGTTATCCCACGAGGAAGAAGAAGCGGGAATGACGCTTGGCGCCTCGGATCGTTCGGTATTCTGGCGGGTTATTTTGCCCTCTCTTTGGCCAGCATTAATGATTGGAACGGCACTGTCTTTTACCCGCAGTCTGGGTGAGTTTGGTGCAGTGATCTTTATCGCTGGCAATATGCCTTATATCAGTGAAATCACTTCGTTAATGATCTTTGTCCGCCTGCAAGAATTTGATTTTGCAGGTGCCAGCGCCATTGCCTCAGTGGTTCTGATGACCTCGTTACTGCTATTACTGCTGATAAACCTGTGGCAGGCGCGTTATCTGCGCCGCATTCATGGTCGATAAGGAACGAATATGAACTCATTTAAACCCTTAAGAGTCGGTGAAGCGCCCCTGATCAAATGGAGCCTTATTACCCTCGCCGTGCTCTTAGGCTTGCTATTGTTGCTATTGCCGTTGGTGAGTATTTTTCAGCAGGCGTTTGTCGGAGGTTGGGAGCGTTATATTGGGCACCTAACTCAACCGGATTCGCTGCATGCGATTGGTTTAACACTGATGGTGGCAGCACTCACTGTCCCCATCAATTTAGTGTTCGGAATCATGCTGGCGTGGAGCGTGACTCGTTTTGAATTCCCCGGTCGCAAATTACTGATCACGCTAATTGATATTCCATTTGCGGTCTCCCCTGTCGTCGCAGGTTTGCTCTATTTGCTGCTCTATGGCAACAGTGGTTGGCTGGGCGAATGGCTATATGAGCACGATCTGCAGATCATGTTTGCTTGGCCGGGAATACTATTAGTGACCATTTTTGTCACTTGCCCCTTTGTGGCCAGAGAACTGATCCCATTGATGCAACAACAGGGCGCATCTGAAGAAGAAGCCGCAGTGATCCTCGGGGCTTCATGGTGGCAACTCTTTCGCCGCGTGACCCTACCCAACATCAAATGGGCACTGATTTACGGTGTGATCCTCACCAATGCCAGAGCCGTGGGCGAATTTGGTGCCGTTGCTGTCGTGTCTGGCAACATTCGCGGCGAAACCAATACCTTACCTTTACATGTGCAATTATTGTATGAAGATTATCAGGCCGAAGCCGCCTTCGCGAGCGCGTCATTACTGGCCCTGATCGCCCTATTTACCCTAATGTTAAAAGCCGTAGTGGAATGGCGGCAACAACGCAGTTTAACCGCCAATGACAATAAAGAGCAGAGCCAACTATGAGTATTCGTCTTACTAATATTTCCAAGAAATTTGGCCAATTTCAGGCGCTTTCCCCACTTAATCTCGATATTCAAGAAGGGGAAATGATTGGTCTGCTGGGACCATCAGGTTCAGGCAAAACCACACTGCTGCGGATTATTGCCGGTCTTGAAGGAGCCGATAGCGGCCAAATTCAATTCGGCAACCGAGATGTCACCCAAGTGCATGTGCGTGAAAGACGCGTAGGTTTTGTGTTTCAAAACTATGCGCTGTTTCGTCATATGACGGTCGCCGATAACGTCGCTTTTGGACTCGAAGTCATGCCGAAAAAACAAAGGCCTTCGGCGGCAGAAATTCATAAGCGAGTGACACAACTGCTAGAAACAGTACAACTAGGCCATCTCGCACAGCGCTATCCTGAACAACTCTCGGGTGGACAAAAACAGCGCATTGCATTGGCCCGCGCACTCGCGACCCAACCAGAAGTCTTGCTACTGGATGAACCCTTTGGCGCCTTGGATGCTAAAGTGCGTAAAGAACTACGCCGCTGGCTACGCAGCCTGCATGATGAATTGAAATTCACCAGCGTGTTTGTGACCCACGATCAGGATGAAGCGCTTGAGCTCTCAGATAGAGTGGTAGTGATGAGCAATGGTCATATAGAGCAGATTAATACACCTGCTGAGCTATACTCACATCCCAATAGTCGCTTTGTGTTTGATTTTCTTGGTAACGTCAATGTCTTTGAAGCCAGTTGGCAACAAAAACGTTGGGAAAATGGTCAAGCATTTTTAACACCTCCAGAACAGCAAACACTGCAGCAAGATGGTGTTCTCTATGTACGCAGTCACGAATTAGCACTGTCAAATAAGCCCAATAGTCAGGCCAATTTGCCGTTCAATATTGTCGCCATTACCCCCATTGGCGCCGAAGTTAGATTGGAATTAGCCCCACACGGCTGGCATAGCGAAGAACTGTGGGAAGCCAAATTCACCCACCATAATCTGCAGGAACTCGGGTTGCAAAAAGGCAGTGTAGTTTACGCTACCCCAAGAACAGCTTACTTCTTTGGTGCGCAGGGTGAGAGTTCACCGACGCGTCTAAGTTGGCCATTCCTGACTCCGGGCAGTCTCGCCTTTGATATCTAATGTCATCATAATAGGAATAGCGGTACCACAGGGAGTGGATACCGCTAAGATTCAAACCATTTAGAGAGATATTGTCACGCCAAACACTAAAGCACTCATTAGGCATTGCCGCGACAACTTTTGGTGATAGCGACAGCTTTGATTTTTGATGCAAGCGGTAACGAGAAAGCCCAAGATACCTCCAAAAACGTCAGCTAGATCTTGGCGCTGTCCCCTCCGAAGAAATAATTAATCAACTAGCGGCTTAATTGAAGAGTGCCGCACTTCGGAGTTGAACTATGGAATATTATGTATATATTTCATCCGCTAATAGCACTAATAGTTGCTAACAGTGTTAGATAAGCAACATATAGAGATATTGCACCTATAATTACAGCAGTGAAAGCTAAAAAGCTATTTGATATAAGTTCATACATGTAACTAGACATGCTTTTCCGCCTTATATGGCTCCTTAATTCCAACGATGCTAATTTCAACCGATCTAAAACCGAAAGTTTTCGACGGATACTAGTTGCATGAACATAGAAAAGCATTGTTTTTATGAATCCAAGAACCTTTTTATTCGTAAGTTCCAGAGGGTCATCTGTATAAAAAAGTAATAAATCAGGATTTTTTCGCGTTGAAATGTCGCATTTTGGTCGTTTGAGGAATACGTGAAATGTACCTATAATCGAATGATTTATATCTAGGCAAACTCCATAATCTTTTTCGTGCTGCAATGTCTTCTTCCCATTATTTATTGTCCATCTACCAGTCCCAGTAAACTTGTCATTTTGAATGATTTGTAACGAATCAAAACCCCAAAAGCCAGTATTTCCACAATCACCATTGGTCTTAGATATTGAGAAATCACGAAACACTTGAGGATTATCCTTAAATATGGATTTAAGGAATAACAAAAGATCATCACAAACAATCGGCCAATTTAAGTTAGCAAACCTCTATCTTGAGTTAATTTCTTGCTCTTTAATCTGATAGTTTTTAAGCCAAGATTTCAAATAAAACCTCCACATAGATAGCATCGAACGGTATACAAACCTTAGAGAAACTTATTATCTAAGCAATGTTAGCTAATAGCCTTATAGAAGTGATTTCGTCATGAAAATACAACTCCGCTCATATAGTTTCAAATCTAGAAAAATAGTAAAAACATATCACATAGCTTTCATTTAACTTCGAGTTACACTGAATTTTATAAATCTAAAGCGTCTATTTCCACGCCGTAATGATTTAAGTACTTATTTTATAGTTTTTAATATGGTGACAATTTAAAACAATATCTCTTGAGAGAGAAATCTTACTCATGGGCATTCACGGTTCGGCCTGCTGCCCATTGTCGTAGCGCATTGATTTTATCGCTCATGACCACAGATAAAGGCCGTGTCTTACTAAGTTCTTCAAGTAATAGCACTTGGTCGACACTGCACTCGACACTTCTTGCGGTATACATGGCAGCAATAACGACTTGTTCGATTTCGGCGCCGGAAAATCCTTGGCTACGCGCCGATAACTGGGCGAGATCTAAGCTCGCCACATCGATTCCACGGCGCTTACAGTGGATTAAGAAGATAGCTTTGCGTATGGCTTCGTCGGGTAAATCGACAAAAAAGATTTCATCCATCCTGCCCTTTCGCATCAACTCTGGCGGCAGAACTTGAATATCATTAGCGGTAGCCACCACAAACACTTCAGATTTACGCTCCGCCATCCAAGTGAGTAAGGTGCCGAGTATCCGCGTCGATGTTCCCTCATCACTGCTACTCCCGCTTAAGCCTTTTTCAATTTCATCTATCCAAAGCACACAGGGCGACATCATGTCAGCCAGATCCAGTGCATTACGCAGGTTCTTCTCGGTTTCGCCTATGTATTTGTTATATAAGGCTGCCATATCGAGCCTAAGCAAAGGTCGTTGCCAAACGCCCGCAACCGCCTTAGCCGCGAGGCTCTTACCACTGCCCTGAACGCCCAGCAATAAAATCCCCTTGGGCGCATCGAGCGCTTTGACGTGCTGAACTGGAGTCGGCTGGCCGTCTTGGTCAATGACGCTGACAGCCACTATGGGCGAGCGCTGCTTGAGCCATTTTTTTAGATTATGCAGTCCTGCAACCTGTGAAAAATCACTGGTGTCGTATTCAAATTGCAGCACACCATTAAGATCGAGTAGCTGAAACTTGGCTTTATTGATGGCATCAATATCAGACAAGGTAATAGCACCATCATTGACTATGGCTTTGCGTACGAGACGACGGGCATCGTCTAAAGTCACGCCCCGCAGATTATCGGCTAATTTGACCACAGCCGCATCATCGACCTGTAGCGGCGTACCTTGGTGACGAATTTTATCAACTTCAAGATAAATCAGATTTTGCAATTGCACAGTACTTGGCAAAGTTAAGTGAAAATAAGCGCAATAACGTTTGATTTCAGGCGGGATTTCAAAGGCATGGCTCACCAGCACTAATGTGTGTTGCAGCGTCTCGTACTCAAGGGCGATTTCTTTAAGCAAACGGACATTCTTAGGTGCATCAATCACAAAGGGATGGAAGTCGCACAGCACATAAATTCCCTGCTGCGAGGTTGATTTAATTTGCCCGAGCAAATCTGTAGGTTCGCTATTAAACTTTTGCGCCGCCAAGGGCTTATCGACCCGTGCTAGGCCTTGGGTAATGCTCCATGTAAACACAGGTTGATAGAGCACACTGGCGACCCGCTTAAGCAACTCAACCACGCGATATTCTTCATAGGTTTCAATCACTACGATTGGCGTATTGGAGCGCAGCACTGAGGTTAAATCGTGAATATCTTGCATGCTTTCAAATTCCTTTTTATTCACCCAAAAATGTGTCACAAAAAAGTCCAGCGAACTGGACTTGATACAACAGACAAAAGTTAACCGATTAAGGGTTAATGTCCATCAAAAAACAAGTAATTCAACCAACCTTGCATCCTCAGCAATACTTTACGCATCACAGCGACATGATGGAAATGTTCAGTATAAATTGCAACCTGCCCAGAAACACCCGCGGGAAATTGCTTACGGATAGCATCATCTTCGATATCAATCAGCACAATCACGCGACCATTTTGAAATAAACGAGCCGATGATTGCAGCGCGCCGCCCATTTGAATTTCACCTTCAGCCATAGCGGGTAATATTTTCGCCACTTTCCCCTTAAAGATTTGTCCTGGAGCGGCATCCAATATCACTTCAGCCTCATCACCTTCCTGCAAACGCATTAACGAGTTTTGCCAGAATGCCCCCGCAAAGTAGCGCTGCTCGTCGGGAATAAAGCTCATTACGGGACGTAATGGTAAAGGCACTGCCATCGCTCCCGCACGAAGCGCCATTTGCGTCACCACACCATCTGAGGGTGCCCGCACGACTGTCTGTTCTAAATCGTAGAGTGCACTGGCTAAATCAGCTTGCAAGCCAGCTACTTTAGTATTGACACCATCAATATTAGATTCATAGGCCAGCTTGACACGCAGTTCTTCAGCATTCGCGACGGTCAGTTGTGCCTCTGAGGCTAAGTACAATTGACGCCTATTATCGAGTTCCAGTTCAGTAAAAGGCGAATTCGCGCCCCCTTTCTTGCGGCCTAACTCATAACGCTCGAAGGCAGATTTATTACGGTCTTTATCGGCCCTAGCGCGCTCTACATTAGCCTTAGCCGACTCCCATGCCGCGGCGAGTTGTGGCACTTGGAGCTCTGCTTCCATCAAAGCAGCGCGTTTACGTTTAACAACGGCTTCGAAGGGAATAGGATCAAGACGAAATAACACATCCCCTTGTTTAACTGGCACATTAGGCTGCACTTCCACCGAAGTCACTAAGCCTTTTACTGCGGGGGTGATAGGGATAGTGACAAAATATTCACGGGCAAAACGAGAATAAGGATGGTTGTAATTCATCACGAGCAATAAGGTACCAATAATGAACACCCCACCCAGCACTGCGGTGGGAACAGTCCATTTATTCATCGGAATTTTAAAGACTTTAAAGATAGCAATACACACGGCCGCATAGGTGAGTATGAGTAATAAATCCATGTTATACCTCAACTTTGTCTGTTTTTATCGCATCCACAGCAGGCGCTATATTCATGGGAGTTATTTGCTCTAACTGTTCAAGCCGAGTCTGAAGCCCTCTGACCGTCTCACGCAATGAATTCACATCCTCCTCTAAAACTAATTCTCGCTTCATTACAGTATTGAACCCCCAACCGCGATCTTCACGGTATAAAGTCGCCCAGATCCATAAAAATGGCCAAATAGCATGTAGGGTGAATAGACTCACCCACCCGGCGATATGCAATGCATCTTGCTGGGGATGATTACGTTTTTTGGCTATTTCATAGGGGATATCATGAATGGCAATGACACCATAAAACATAATAATGATGACAAAAAACAAAATACCTAACGCAAAGTAATCTAAGAACATCTGCATCTCCTTGTATTAATAATATGTATTCCATCCCAAAGATTAGTGGATGGTCTCCAAACATGCCACCAACATGACATTAACATTTGAGTTTACTCTCAACCTCAGCCCCAATATTAACCAAAGATATGCTGTTTCGTTTTTGCCCCCAGTGATCCGGGACACACTTGTCAATTTACTCCATGATCCTAAAGCCTGTTCAGGCTAAACTAGCCACATCATTGCGGCATAGAACGCAAGCATAAAACTCATCATCCCTACAATCTCAAAGGTACCCACACATGATAGGCACTCCCTACACTGAGGGCGCACGACGCGCCATGTTGCTCGGCTGCGGTGAACTTGGCAAAGAAGTCGCCATTGAACTGCAACGCTTAGGCGTTGAAGTGATTGGCGTTGACCGTTACGCCAACGCCCCCGCCATGCAAGTCGCGCATCGCTCCCATGTGATCAATATGCTTGATGCCAACGCCCTGCGTGCGGTTATCGAGTTAGAAAAACCGCACTTAGTCATCCCAGAGATTGAAGCCATCGCCACCCAAACCTTAGTGGACATGGAAGCCGAAGGGGTGAATATTATCCCAACAGCTAGGGCAACGAAGCTCACTATGGACAGGGAAGGTATTCGCCGCCTCGCCGCTGAAACCTTAGGTCTACCAACTTCTCCGTATTTTTTCTGTGATACCGAAACCGAATTTAATCAAGCGATTAGTGAAATTGGCGTTCCCTGTGTGGTGAAGCCAGTCATGAGTTCCTCGGGCAAAGGCCAAAGCGTTATTCGCGATATCGCCCTCAGCCATAAAGCGTGGCAATACGCCCAAGAAGGCGGACGCGCCGGCGGCGGTCGCGTGATAGTTGAAGGCTTTATTCCCTTCGATTATGAAATCACCCTGTTAACCATCAGCGCAGTCAACGGCATTCATTTTTGTGCTCCCATTGGCCACAGGCAAGAAGATGGCGATTATCGCGAGTCATGGCAGCCACAAGCCATGTCCGATGAAGTGTTAGCAAAATCCCAAGCGATTGCGAGCAAAGTCGTCGAAGCCCTTGGCGGTTATGGATTATTTGGCGTAGAACTGTTTGTTAAAGGCAATGAAGTGTATTTCTCTGAAGTCTCGCCAAGACCCCACGACACAGGCTTAGTCACACTCATCAGCCAAGATTTATCGGAATTTGCCCTGCATGTGAGAGCGATTCTCGGCCTGCCTATTCCCAATATCCATCAGCATGGTCCAAGTGCCTCGGCGGTGATTTTGGCCGAAGGCACCTCAAGCAATATCCGCTACCAAGGGATTGGTGCGGCATTAGAAGCGGTCAACACTCAGCTTAGATTATTCGCCAAACCCGATATTGATGGTCGCCGCCGTTTAGGTGTCGCGCTTGCCCGTGATATCGATATCGACAGCGCAATCAGCAAAGCACTCGATAGCGCCAGTAAAGTGAAAGTCATCTTTTAAGCGGGTTTAGCCGTTTAAAATTGGCTTTAAGCACAAGCGACACATCAAAGGGAAATGCGCTTTACTGCCATTTCCCTTTTTCAACACAGAGCCGCACTAATAAAAAGTGACTGCCCAAAATCGACAGTCCCAAATCGACAGAGTAAACTAACGCCCTTTCTTGCTAGCCCTCATCCTAAGTTGTGGCTTAACCCAGATAATTAACTCCGATAATTAACCCAGATAAGTAAAACCAACAGTAGACCCCAATATGCATCTTCAGCCTTCTTGCTTTACCTCTTTCACACAAGCCATTGATGCCTATGTCCTGCCGCAGCGTTTTACCTTTCCTTTCTATTACGAACCGCATCCACTGTGCGTGATCGCTGCCAACGAATTACAACGCCACCTTGAGACTCAAAACGATTGGCAACATAACTTTGGCCTCACGGGGGAGTTAACCGGTGCCATTGGTAAAATGTTTGGTGTACTTTTAGTGCAAGATCCGCAGGGGAAAGTGGGCTATTTGTCGGCATTTTCGGGCAAGTTAGCTGAGCAGAACCATTGGCCACGCTTCGTTCCACCTGTGTTTGATATGCTGGCTAAGGACAATTTTTTCCACGCCGAAAACCGGCAAATCAACCAAATTAACGAGCAGCTACTTGCAGTAGAAAATCATCCCGATATTCCTCGGCTATCGAGCGAACTCAACGCTGAGCAAGCTCAAGCACAAGCCAAGCTTGCCGCCCACAGGCAAGTGATGATCGACGGCCGTCAATCCCGCAAGACGCAGCGCAATCAACTCGCAGTGCAATGGGCTGCCAATCCGACTGATGAGACTTTACGTGAAAATACGGCAATCGAAGCTAAACTCAGCCAAGAAAGCATTAATGAAAAGAATCAGTTAAGAGATATTAAACGCTATTGGGATGAACGTATCCATGCCATCAGCCAAGCGTTAACTCTGCTCACTGATAAGCGTGACGCATTAAGACTACAGCGTAAACAGCTCTCGGCGGCGCTGCAGCAAAAGCTGTTTGAGCAGTATCGTTTTTTGAATATTCGCGGCTCAGAAAAAAGCCTTAACGGCATATTTAACGGGACGGTTGAGTTAACGCCGCCAGCAGGCTCGGGAGAATGTGCCGCCCCTAAGTTGCTACATTACGCCTTTAAACACGGTCTTAAACCATTGGCGATTGCCGAATTTTGGTGGGGGGCGCCGCCAAAATCAGAAATTCGCCAACATAAGCAGTTTTATCCTGCCTGTCTGCGTAAATGCCAACCTATCTTGGGGCATATGCTCGAAGGGCTTGTTGTCGATGATAATCCGCTGCTGACGAACCCCGCCGAAGGCAAAACCTTAAGCATACTCTACCAAGACGAGACGATGGCGATTGTGAACAAACCCGCCGAGTTTTTATCAGTGCCCGGCAAAGAGATTGAAGACTCAGTGTATTCGCGCATGCGTCAAATGTTTCCCAATGCCACAGGACCACTTATCGTCCACAGGCTCGATATGTCGACCTCGGGATTAATGGTGATCGCATTGACAAAAGACGCCCATAAACAACTGCAAAAACAGTTTATCCAGCGCACAGTGACTAAACGTTATGTGGCACTTTTAGCAGGGATCCCTACAGCAATGGCAGATAAGCAGGCAGCCGGACAAATCTCTTTACCCCTACGTGGCGATTTAGACGATAGACCGAGACAACTCGTTTGCCATGAGTTTGGCAAAGCGGCCCAAACCTATTGGGAATTAAGCCATATCGATGAAATGGCACGTACAGCCCGCGTATATCTATCCCCAAAAACGGGCCGAACCCATCAGCTCAGAGTTCACTGCGCCCACTCAGAAGGGCTAAATACGCCCATTTTGGGTGACGATCTGTACGGCACTCGTGCCAATCGCCTGCATCTGCATGCAGATTTATTGCTACTTCAACATCCCGTCACCCGTGGACAGATGCGCTTTCAAGTCGATCCTGATTTTTGAGATCTGAGTTCTGATATTGATTAGCAAGGCACCAAAAGGAAAACCAAGCTTAGTGGGCATTATCAGAAGTTTGACCGCGATGTATAAGTGGCATTTTTCGGGCATAGTAATGCCTCACTCAAAACGAATCGATAGCAGTAGTATGGGCATAGGCAATCTGGTTAAAAACATAAGCCGAAATCAATGGTTCTTATTTGCTTTGTTGAGCGCCGCCGTATTTATGAGCGCCTGTCAGCCCGCATCGGAGCCCCGTGAACTCAAGGCAAACCCAAATGCCAGTCATACAGCAGAAATCACCTCCGCAACCGTAATGCCTCGTGCTCCACTCGCGCAGGAAGTCTATATCTGGCAGCGCCAATGGCGCCCCGCCAATCAAACGGCATTAGTGCAAAGCCAAGGTGCATTCCAAGGATTACGTATTTTAGCGCTGCAAGCACATCCCAAAACCAATGGCGCAGACATTTGGTTTGAAGTTGCGGTCAATCATGCTTGGTTGCAGGCAGATCCTAGGCCAAAAATTGCCGTGATTCGCTTAGATGGTCAGTTCGCGCATTTAAATGATGAACAAGTGATCAATAAAATCAGCCAAGTACTAGCAAATTGGCAGGCAAAAGGCACGCACATCGCGGGGGTTGAAATCGACCACGACAGTGCCAACAGTAAACTGCCAGCCTATCGAGATTTTCTTAAAAAGCTTAAAGCGCAGTTACCCGCAGAACTCAAACTCAGCATTACTGCACTGCCCGCTTGGCTCAGTAGCGCCGATTTTCCCGTGTTACTCACCAGTATTGATGAACTGGTGCTACAAATTCACAGCGTAAGCGATCCACGCCTCGGACTATTCGATGCGACTCAAGGTTGGCAGTGGGTGCAGCAACTCTCAAATATCAGCACTGTGCCTTACCTTATTGCGCTCCCCGCCTATGGTTCGGCGGTCATCAGTACAGCTTCAGGTTATCAAGTTGAAAGTGAAACACCGCTGCGCGATCAACTCAAATCAGCCAATGCAGTACAGGAACTGATGGCCGATCCTCTAGTATTACAAGCCTTTGTGCAAAAACTACACACTCAAAAAGATGCCAAACTCAGAGGCATTATCTGGTTTCGGCTGCCGCTGGAAGGGGATAAAAGGGTTTGGCCACTCAACACCTTAATCGCCGTTGCACAGCAAGGTGAACTTGCCGCCAAGATTGAATTAGTGATATCAAGCGATAACAAGGCCACAGCCCAAACGATATTAGCCGCTGAAAATAAGCCAAAAAATCTGGAAATCCGCAAGCCACAGCTATTCCAACTGAGCTTAATGAATCACGGTAATATTGCAGGTGAAATTCCTCCTCTTTTGTCGCTAGCGGGACAAGCTTGCAGCGGGTATGATGCGCAAAATGGCTATAGCGTAATACAAAAAGATGGGCTGTTAACGTGGCAATGGCGAGCTGAGAATACAGCAGCGTTGACACCAACCAAAACAGTTTCACGCACTGCAATCATGCCTATGCCGCAATCAAACAGAGACATTCAAACACACATGCTCAACCCTGGCGGCCAAAAAGTGATAGGCTGGGCACGTTGTGAGTCATTATATTTACAGGGAATTTATGCGCCATAAGCCAAAACTATCGTTTACCATGGCAACACCCAATCGGGCTTTTATGCTTAAAAAGACCACGCTCATTTGTTTAAGCTTATTTTCCCCTATGCTATTGGCCTGCGGCCCCGATTTTCCTTTGCAACTCACTCAGGATAGGCAGAGCAATCTCAGTTATTTACCGCAAACCTCCTTTAGCCAACAGCTCACCGCCCTCGCCAAGCCTTTACCTTGGCAGTATCAAGATGCACCCGCTGCACAGGAATATCTCTGGGATGAAGTGCATAGCCGTTATCTTTCACAAACTCGCGCCTTTGAAAACAGCGAGTTAAGTGACGCCCATTTAGCCTTAGTGAACACTTTGCGGGATGCAACGGGCCCCATTGAAGCCGAGCAAATGGCCGCTAAGTTAGACAAAGATCTACCACAAGCGCTAACTTGGTACACCTTAGGTGCCGTAGCGTTTGAAGCAAAAGATTATGAGAGGGCGAGTAACTATTTCAGCAAAATCATTAAATTACCACAAAGTGAACGCGCATCTCGTAGCCTGTGGGCACTCTATTCGCTGTCGCGTATTGAGCTTATCTTAAGCAAGACTTCGGCTGATCCTGAACATTTTAATCGTGCTAATGCTTACCTAACACAATTACAAACCGAAGTCGCACAAGGCGCAGCCGATCCCCTGCGTTTGAGTTTAGCGAGCTTAGGTGAACAAGCCTATATCCTGCTACACCAAGGCCAGCCGCTCCCGCAATTGACCAATCAAGCTACAGGTGAAACTGAGTCAGAGCTGCAAATGGCTCTCACCCTTGATGCACTGAATAAAGCTATTGAGCTCTATGCCACCCAATCGGTACAGGGCGATAGCGGCGGTTATGATTCCTTATTGATGTTAAGCCGCACTTTGATGAGTAAAGAGATTGCTGAACTTCAGCCGCTACTGCAACAGGCGAGCGTGCAGCAGTTATTGATTGCCTATTGGCAAAGCAGCACTAATGAATTCGCCTATAATGGCCAGCTTTCGGAAATGGGATTAAAGGTTGCTGAGCTCCTTAAAGTATTTCCAACCGATGGCTTACAGCTCAACCATGGCGATAAATTAGCGGCGATTTATTACCAGTTAGGGGATTATGCCAGTGCTGAGCGCCTATTAACGCTAGCGAAACCGAGCGGCCTCACTTGGTGGCTCAACGCAAAATTAATGCTACAAAAGGGCGATCAAGCAGAAGCTGCCAAGGCCTATGCTCAGGCAGCGCGTCACTTCCCTGAGCAACTCAATAAGATCTCGACCACAGTTGACGCTAAAGAAACTCAGCAACAAGCCATTAATGCCGATGAAGATACAGCCACTTACTGTCGTATTCGTGCCGAGCAAGGAGTGTTGTCACTAGAGCGTGGCGAATATGTCGATGCGCTCAATCACTTACTCGCCAGCGGTGATGAGTACTGGCAAGACATCGCCTATGTGGCGGAGCGCGTGCTCACCACGGCTGAACTTAAGTTATTTGTCGACGAACATGTGCCATTTATCGCCTTTGAATACCCTAAAGACAGCGACTGGTACGATAATATTGAGCCAATTAACAACCGCTTGCGCTACTTGTTAGGTCGCAGGCTATTACGCGAAGGCGCGATAGCTGAAGCGCCGGTTTACTTCCCTAATCCTAAACTGAATGCCAGCGCCCTTGCCTACGGCACAGAGCTGAATGCAGCGAAAAAAACAAAAGGCATTGATAGCGCGAAAGCCTATTGGGCTGTTGCCGAACTTGCCCGCCACCAAGGCATGGAACTCTTAGGGTTTGAATTAGCCCCAGATTACACTATTTACCAAGGTGTGTTCGATCTAAGTGATTGGAATGAGCCGAGCAAACTGGCTGAGAAAGAACAACTGCGGATCAGCGCCAGCCAAGCAATTCCCGATAAACGCTTCCATTATCGCTACACGGCAGCAGAACTAGCCAACAAGGCATCGGATCATGTACCCCACAACAGCCAAGCCTATGCAGCGCTACTCTGCCAAGCCACAGGTTGGGTCTTGTATCGAGATCAAGAACTTGCCCTACGTTACTACAAAAAATACGTCGCCAACGGCCCCTTTGTGCCTTGGGCCGAGAACTTTGGTTTGCAGTGTGAAGCGCCCGATTTTGACGGTGCAGTAAAACGAGCGCAGGCGAATGAAATGGCAGAATGGAACGCCCTGTACCACAAGCTGAAAAAGCCCGTCGTATTTGGCGTATTAGCCCTCACAGGCTTATTGGGTGTGTGGTGGATGCGTAGAAGAAAAACTCAATAATAAATAACCATTTACGTCTTTCTCTCTCAACATCGACATGATGAAAAGAGAGAAAGACGCATACCGCTTTACTTGTTCACGCAGTTAATCACTTCACCCTGTAAATAACCGTGCACATTCGCCACTGCGATATTGAGTAGACTTTGTCTTGCTTCCTTCGTCGCCCACGCATTATGCGGGCTGATGCTGATATTAGGCGCATGCAGTAAGGGATTATCTGCAGTGGGCGGCTCGGTCGATAACACATCCACGCCGGCAAATAACTTGCCTTGAGCCAGCGCAGCAGCAAGCGCGGCTTCATCAATTAATCCACCGCGCGCTGTATTAATCAGCAGCGCATTAGGCTTCATCAAGGCGAGGGTTTGTTGATTGATAAATTGCTCAGTTTCTGGAGTAAGCGGACAATGGAGCGAAATAATATCTGATTCGCTAAGCACAGTATCACGTTGCGCCCACGTCACGCCTTGGGGTAAATCCTTGATGATTGAACGAGTATTGACAAGAACTTTCATCCCGAATGCGAGGGCAAGCGTTCCCACCTGCTGACCGATATCGCCATAACCTATTAAGCCTAAAGTCTTGCCTTTTAAAGATTGCAACGGCATTAAAGTAAAACAAAAATCTTGGCAGTTCACCCACTGGCCATCGACCACAGCTTGATGATGGGCGGCCACGGCTTGGGTGTGATGCAGAATATGGGCAAACACCATTTGCGCAACGGCATCAGGCGCATAAGCGGGCACATTAGTGACCACTATACCTTGCGCTTTAGCTGCCGCGATATCGACAACGTTCGTGCCCGTGGCCAATACGCCTATGTATTTGAGACTAGGAAGTTGCGCTAGCGTCTTTGCATTCAAGGGCGTTTTATTGGTGAGAATGACTTCAGCACCTTGGGCTCGCGCGACAATATCAGCGCCACTTGTGCGGGAAAAACACGCAAACTCGCCTAATTCATTTAAGGATTGCCAGCTGAGATCGCCAGGATTTAAGGTTTCACCATCAAGTACGACTATTTTCATGCCACTAAATCTCCTTTTAAGACGATGCGTTAAATCTAAAAACTGACTTTGAGCCCAAGGTTAGCCTGAGCCTGCCACATCACATCCGACGTAATATGCCATAGGCATTCATCTTCATTGCAAAACAGCGAAGTGTCACTGTTGATAAAAGTCGCATAACCCCGAATATCCGCAAACAGGCCAAAGTGTGGCGTCACTTGATACTCTACCCCGCCACCAATCCCCATGGAGAAACGCGTTTCGCTCGACCAACCGCTAGGCAGCATGCGGGTGATCCCCGCGCTGGCGGTGACATAGGGCTGGATATCGCCACGGGGGAAATATAAAGTGCCACCCAAGTGAATATAATCTAAATCTAACGAGGTAAGAAAGTCTGGCGTAAACAAGCCGCCACTTTTTAGTTCAGAGGCTTGATGACTATATAAAAGATAAATATTACCGGGATCATTGGTGCCAATACCCACCATCAAACCGTAATGACTCGACTCCTCAACCTTCACATCGGCCTTATCACCCGTTTGATCTGTGTTGACCTCATATTGATTCACATCAAATTGACCGCCCCCCAGACTATAACCACCAAAAGGAGCGATAAACACCTCGGCCTGCGTAGACATAGCCACAGGTAACAAACTCGCCAACAGCAACAAACGGTAAGTGTTTTTCATAATGAATTCCTTATCTTTTACAAAAACCAATTTTATCAAGGCTAACGCATACCGCGCTCAGACTTGACTCTGTCATAGGCTGCTTGAATATCCTGAGCCTTACGATTAGCGAGCTCCATCATTTCCGGTGGTAACCCTTTCGCCACTAACTTATCGGGATGATGTTCATTCATCAATTTACGGTAAGCCCGTTTAACTTCTTGGTCGCTAGCTTCGTTCGTAATGCCAAGTAAACTGTAGGCATCAGTAATCGATGTTTTATTGCCACTCGACGTTTGATGGAAACGAAACTCCGCCTGCCAGCGTTTAAGTAATTCATCTAACTGCGCTCGACCATAACCTAACTCTTGAGCAATCGTCATCAAGATAGCGTGCTCAGCAGGATCCAATTCACCATCAGACAGTGCCGTTTGGATCTGGATTTCGATGAACATCTGCACTAACTCTTTGCGTCCCATCGTAATAACACGGAAAGCTTGTAAGCTGCTACGTAGATCAAAATCCGCCGATTTACCCTCACGAAATGCCTGTTGCGCCTCTTTACGGGCTTCCCCCGTTAAACGCATTTGATCCATTAATAAGGTCGCAATGCGAATATCGGTTTCGGTAACATGTCCTGATGCTTTCGCCACATGCCCCATTACTGCAAATGTGGTATTAAAGAAAATGGTTTGGCGATTCTTAGCCTGCCCTAGAACCTGTCGAAAACCCACGCCCGATGCTGCACGCTTATCGTAAAGATGACCGAGCCACAAACCTAGCAGTGCACCAAAAATACGGCCGAACATAAAGCCAATGACAAATCCAAAAAACTTACCCCAAAGCCGCATCTTATTTCCTGATTTCTATTATGTATTTGATGCACTAGCTTAATCCTATGGATATGCCAGCACCGAAATTTACTTGTTACTTTGTAACCTTAGTTCAAGCGCTTGCAATCGTGCAATGGTACCGACATCACACCAAAATCCATTAAACAAGGCACCACTAACTCTGTTTTGAGCCATTTGCGATCTCAACAACGGACCCAGTGCAAAGGCGCCCTGCGGCGTGTCATGAAATAGCGCAGGGTGATAAATGCCCATGCCCGAAAACGTGTACTTAACATCGCCACGTTCCTGCACTTGATGACCATTCAAAGCAAAATCGCCATTTGGATGCTGCTCAGGATTAGGCACTAACCATAAGTGAGCGAGCCTATCCGCAGCCAGTTGCGTGATTGGCGGTAATGCATCAATAAACACATCTCCATTAATCACTAAAAAAGGTTCGTCGCTTCCGTCCTCACACAATAAAGGCAAAGCGCGTTTAATGCCGCCGCCGGTTTCTAACGCACTCTCTTCGGCGCTATACCGAATGTGCACCCCAAAAGTGCTGCCATCGCCCAGTGCTTCAACTAACTTATGCCCTAGCCAAGCATGGTTGATGACGATATCGACTATGCCTATCGCGGCAAGTTTTTCAATATGATAAACAATCAGCGGCTTACCTAACACTGGCACCATAGGTTTAGGCAAACTATCCGTTAACGGCCGTAACCTTTCCCCTCGTCCAGCGGCCAAGATCATGGCTTTCATTGCTTAACCTCAGATGAAGACTGACTCACACTAAACGCAGGTAACACACGACGAGTTAACCAGTGTGCAAATGGCACGAGTTCGGGATACTGCAGCGATATGTCGACAATATACGTTAATGTCAGTGGAATATCCGCCATATAAGCAGGTTTACTATCGCGATAGTTTAATCGTGCAAAAATCCCCACCGCCTTAATGTGGCGCTGTAAGCCCATGAGATCAAACCAAGTTTGATATTGCTCAAAAGGAGTCTGTGCGGGAATAAAACTAAGCGCTAATGCTTGCTGATAATGATACCGCATCAAGTCTGCGACTAACGGCTGTGGCCAACGAATATAACAATCGCGTAGTAGTGATACCGCATCGTAAGTCACGGGACCAACGACAGCATCCTGAAAATCAATCACGCACAGCTTGTCCGCTTGCAGCATAAGATTACGGCTATGGAAATCCCTATGCATTCCCACACTAGGCTGAGATAGCGCATTGCCGACGAGGCGATCAAAAGTATCATTCAGCAATTGCAACTCTGCCGCGTCCAAAGACAAATTAAGATGTGTTCCTAACAGCCACTCAGTAAAAATGTGTAATTCACGGCGCACAAAGGCTTCATCGTAGTTAGGTAATGCCTGAACTAAACCGCTATCAAGATTTTTGCACTCAATCACAGCGGCCACTTGCGGTAATAAATCGAGCGCCTGACGGTAAAACCGTTCCACATTTTGTACCGTCAATACAGATAAGAGTTGGGTATCGCCCAAATCACTCATCAACATAAAACCCAAATCGGCATCGGCGTGGATTACTTTTGGAACTGTCAGTCCCACGGCTGAATAAGCATTCGACAGTGCAATAAAGGGGGCGATAGGCACTAACTGAGGCGGTGAATCGGCGGCGATAAAGGTGGCATCGGGCATCGAAATCCGAAAGTAACGCCTAAAACTTGCGTCTCCGGAAATCAACACAGGCATCACCTCACAGGAAAAATAAGCATTCAGCCACTGATTAAGGGAAAGAAATCTCGGATCGGATAAAGTCATTTCATGGCTCTTAAAGAAAAATTGCTTTATTATAGCTGGCATAGAATTTGGAAACAGCTAAGAAATTGAGAGATTTATTAAGCGATGTTGCGTTTGTCAATTGCAACTTTCCCCATCCATACTTGTCCAGAATAAGAAATCATAATTACTGACCTAAAGATGCAGATCCGATACCTTCTGGCCCTGAGCCTGTTACCGCAATTAGTCCTGGCAGACGACTCTCTAACCGCTTCGGCATCCCAATGCTTAATCGAACCGCCAGTACCCCGTATCGTATCTCAAACCCAAGGGATGAGTGCGGCTGAACTCAACAAAATACGTATTGCGTCTGATAACACCAATGCCGAAATGGGGAAGCAGGCGATTTTCCGTGGCGATGTGGTTTTTAGCCAAGGCGATAGGCACATAGCAGCCGATGAGGCGATTTTAGATCAAGCTACTGAACAGTTTGATGCCAATGGTAATTTAGTCTTTCAAGACAGTAACTTCACCGTTACAGCCGAATCCTTACAAGCTCAAATGCGGACAAACCGTGCCACCCTTAAAGGCGCACAATATTGGATCCATGGCCAACAAGTTCACGGTGATGCCGAAAAACTGCAAATTACTATCAATAACAATTTAATTTTAACGAATACCAACTTCACTACTTGCCCTCCTGACAATGTGTCTTGGCTACTCGAGGCCGAAAAGATCAAGATCAACAGTGAAGAAGAATGGGGCGAAATTTGGAATGCCAAACTAAGAATTGGCGGTGTACCTGTATTCTATATTCCCTACATGACAGTCCCCGTTTCAGACAAACGTAAATCTGGCTTTCTCTACCCTAGTTTTAGCACTAGCACTACTGATGGTGTCGAAATTTCCGCACCCTATTATTGGAATATTGCCCCAGAGTACGATTTAACATTTACACCTAGCTATATGTCAAACCGTGGTTTATTCACTAAAACAGAGTTTGGTTATCTGGCGGGTGAGGCCCAAAATGGCCGAGTCAATTTAGAATATCTAGGCAATGACAAATTGATCGATGGTAGCCCGAATCGCTACTTATATAACTGGCAGCATCAAGGGGCGATCGACAAAAATTGGCGCGTATTAGCGAATTTTACCGATGTATCAGATAACAATTATTTCAATGACTTAAAGTCAGATGTTAACCGTGCAACCGATAACCAGTTATCACGCATAGGTGAAATCAGCTACTTCGAAAGTAACTGGGATCTAAGCACCCGAGTACAAGATATTAAAGTACTGGGTGAGGATGAAAAACCATATCAAGTCATGCCTCAGGTTAACTTTAACTATCGCGCTGCTGATTTTTGGAACAATTTAGATTTTGGTTTCAATTCGGAGCTAACGAATTTTGCCCATCAGGACAACAATGTTAATACGGCGACTCGTTTGTACATGTCACCAAGCGTAACTCTGCCAATACATGGGCCTTCAGGCTCGCTCACCAGTCAAGTTAAGTTGATGCAGACCAATTATTGGCAGCATAACGAAGATCCAGACATAGTTGTTGACGACACAGTGAATCGCACCATCCCGCAGGTACGGATTAATGGTCAAATCAACTTCGAACGTTTTACTGAGCTTTTCGATCAAAACTACCGCCAAACGCTCGAGCCACAATTTCAATATCTTTATGTCGGCTACGAAGACCAACGCAACATAGGCATTTATGATACGGCTCAATTACAGGACGACTACTTTGGTCTATTCCGTGATCGTCGCTTCTCGGGTCTGGATCGGATTTCCGATGCAAATCAAGTCACTCTAGGAGTTACCACACGCCTGTTTGATAGTCACAACCAAGAAGCCACTAAATTCAGCCTAGGACAAATTTTTTACCTGCAAGACAGTAAAGTCGGTTACGAAGACAGTATTTTTGAGTCTAATCAATCAACTTCAGTACTTGCTGCAGAGTTAGATACCCGCTTGTCCCATGATTGGTATATGGGGGCTGCGATTCAGTACGATACCAACACCAGTGACAATAAAAAATCCGAAGTCACCTTAGATTTCAGACCTGAAGCGAATAAATTGCTGCAATTTAGCTATCGCTATGTCCCAGATTTATTGAACTCAAATACCAATGATACAGTGAACATCTCCCAAGCGGGCGTTCGTGGCGCTTGGCCAATCAGTGATGACCTCTACTTTGTTGGTAATTGGTATTATGACCTTAACGAAAGTCGCAGTATTGAAACTTACACAGGTATCCAGTACGAATCATGCTGTTACGCAGTAAGACTTAGTTATCATTACCGCATTAAAACCAACTATGACGACAATATAGGTTCTGCCACAATTGATCCTCGTGAGCAGTTTGATAGTGGTGTCTACCTGAACTTAATCATTAAGGGACTCGGTGGTTCTGGCCCATTAGGCGTATCCGATATGCTCAATGACGGCCTGTTTAACTACAGAAAACCGCTTTATCTGAGGAATTAGCAAAGAATTGTGATAGATTGCTGAACCTCAACAAGGACTCAGAGTCCAAACAGATTAATGAGTGCTTTACCGTTCACCTTTTGCTAAAGCGAATAAAAGCGGATCTTAAGGTCTAACCTTGCACTCAAATGCGTCGCCAAAAAATTACATTAGGGCAACTCACTGTAATTTCGATATAAATGGTAAAGTTATTTCAATTAAGCCGTCGAACCTGACCTTAGAACGTGCCAAGGATTTTGTGGATGAAACCCAGTAAACATCTGATTTTTGCTTTATTTGCACTCGCGATCAGCCAACCTACATTGGCCGCACCCCAGCCGCTCGACCGCGTTGCAGTCCAAATTAACGACGGCATAGTGCTCGAAAGTGAAATCACTAACATGATTGACACTGTTAAAGCGAATGCCAAAGCAGCAAACCAATCGTTACCTTCTGACAGTGCCCTGCGCACTCAGGTGATTGAGCGTTTAATCTTAACTCGCCTACAATTGCAAATGGCCAGTCGTATAGGGCTGAATATTGGTGACTTACAACTAGACCAAGCGATTGAAAACATCGCGCGTGAACAAAAAATGTCTGTCGCGCAGATGCAACAAAAAATTGAAAGCGAAGGTTTAAGTTTCAGCCAATACCGCGAACAATTGCGCGAAGAAATCACTCTAGGTGAAATTCAACGTATTCAAGTACAACGCCGTATTCAAGTATCACCACAGGAAATTACTAGCCTAGTCAAACTCATCCAAGAACAAGGGATGAAAGATGTGGAATACCAAATTGGCCATATCCTGATTGACGTGCCTAATAACCCCACCAGTGAACAACTCGAAGCATCAAGCAAACGCGCCAATATCGTATTAGAACGTTTGAAGAGTGGTGAGGATTTCCGTCGTACCGCTATCGCTTCTTCTTCAGGTCCTAAGGCACTCGAAGGCGGTATTTGGGATTATATGAACATCAACGAAATGCCAACTCTGTTCGCCGAAGTGATTAACGGTGCGAAAATGGGTGACATTATCGGCCCGATTAAGAGTGGTGCAGGTTTCCATATTATTAAGATCATGGATGCTCGCGGCCTACAAACCAAAGAAATTGAAGAAGTTAGAGCGCGCCACATTTTGCTCAAGCCATCGCCGATCCTGTCAGAAGACCGCGCTAAAGCCATGCTTGAGCAATTCCTGAAACAAATCCGCTCAGGTGAAGCTAAGTTTGAAGACCTAGCGCGTCAGTACTCAGAAGATCCTGGTTCGGCCACAAAAGGTGGTGAATTAGGTTGGGCAGAACCAAGCATTTACGTACCTGAGTTTGCTCAAACGCTCAATAGTTTGAAAAATGACCAAATTAGTGAGCCATTCCGTACGACTCACGGTTGGCATATCACTCAATTAGAAGAACGCAGAAAAACCGACGCCACAGATCAGTTCAATAGCAACCGTGCGCACCAGTTGATCTTCCGTCGCAAATTTAACGAAGAACTGCAAAACTGGCTAGACGAAATGCGTTCAGACGCATACATTGAAATCTTCCAGCCAGAGACCAATCGAGGTTAATTCTAATTGAGCACTAAACGTATTGCCGTTACCCCAGGCGAACCCGCAGGTATTGGCCCCGATTTAGTCGTACAACTCGCTCAGCAGGCTTGGCCTGCTGAGTTAGTCGTTTGTGCGGATCCAGAATTACTTGCGAGCCGCGCGAAACGACTCGGTTTGCAAGTGACTTTCCGCCCTTACCAGCCAAATCAAGCTCCTAAACCGCAAGAAGCGGGCACATTAACCATAGCGCCCTTTAAGTTAGTGAGCGAATCGATTTGTGGTCAGCTCGATGAGCAAAACAGCACTTATGTAGTTGAAACCTTGCGTTATGCGGGCGAAAAAAACATGAGCGGCGAGTTTGATGCTGTCGTGACAGGCCCAGTGCATAAAGGCATTATCAATCAAGCAGGTATTTCCTTTAGTGGCCATACTGAGTTTTTTGCCCATCAAGCAAATTGCCCCGATGTAGTGATGATGCTGGCAACGCCGGGTTTGCAAGTGGCACTCGTGACCACCCATATTCCTCTGGCCTATGTTGCAAAAGCCATAACACGCCAACGCTTACAGCATATTATCAAGATTCTACATGCCGATCTCATCAGCAAATTTGGCATAGTTTCACCGAAAATTTATGTCTGTGGTCTCAATCCACACGCAGGTGAAGACGGCCATTTAGGGCGTGAAGAAATCGACGTGATTATTCCTGCACTCAACGAGTTGCGAGAAGAGTTCCAGATGAATATTGTCGGCCCATTACCGGCCGATACTCTGTTCCAACCTAAATATTTACAGGACGCCGATGTCGTCTTGGCCATGTACCATGACCAAGGACTTCCCGTTCTCAAGTCACAAGGATTTGGCAAATCGGTAAACATCACCTTAGGTTTACCTTATATTCGTACCTCGGTTGACCACGGTACGGCGCTCGATCTCGCGGGTACAGGCAAGGCCGATATTGGCAGTTTTGTCTGTGCTCTGAATAAAGCCATTGAGTTATCCTCAAAGAACTAAACGATTACATTATTAATGAGCAACAAAGTACATTTAGGCCACACGGCCAGAAAGCGTTTCGGACAAAACTTCCTTACCGACGGCAATGTGATTGACCGCATTGTGGGTGCAATTGCACCCGATAATCACCATGTGATGGTCGAAATCGGCCCTGGCCTTGGTGCCTTAACTGAACCTGTAGCCGATGCTGTGGACAATCTGACTGTCGTCGAACTCGACCGCGATCTGGTTGAACGCTTACATCAACACCCAGTCCTTAAAAATAAACTGACTATTCACCAAGGTGATGCACTGCAGTTTGATTTTGGCCAACTGAGTGTGCCTGGCAAAAAAATGAAAGTATTCGGTAACTTACCTTACAATATTTCAACGCCGCTGATGTTCCACCTGTTCGAGTTTGCCGAACAGATTGAAACCATGCACTTTATGCTACAAAAAGAAGTGGTACTGCGTTTATCGGCAAGCCCAGGCTGTAAAGCCTATGGCCGTTTAACGGTCATGGCACAATACTTCTGCCAAGTGGTTCCGGTTCTCGAAGTACCGCCCCACAGCTTTACCCCTGCGCCTAAAGTGGACTCAGCAGTCGTACGCTTATTGCCATACGCCGTAAAGCCGTTCCCTTGTAAAGATGTGACCGTACTACGCCACCTTTGTACTACCGCATTCAACATGCGTCGTAAGACTCTGCGTAATAACTTAAAACACATGTTATCTGACAATGAGTTCGAGCAGTTAGGGATTGACTCAAGTCAACGCCCAGAACAGATTAGCGTGCAGCAGTATGTTGCTATGGCTAACATGGTTTGCGATAAGAAAGCATAAATATGTCAGGGTACTTAGGTGCCCTTAGACCAGAGCCTAGGAACTAGAATGAGCGCATTGGACACCTCCATTCGGGTCGAAGTCAAAACTGAGTATATAGAGCAGCAGTCCTCGCCCGAGGATGAAAAGTACCTCTTCAGTTACACCATCACTATCATCAATTTAGGTGAGCAAGCGGCTAAACTTGAAACTCGTCACTGGATAATCACTGATGCCAATGGCAACACCAGTGAAGTCCAAGGTGCCGGTGTTGTCGGTGAAACACCAACCATAGCGCCGAATACTGCCTATCAATACACCAGTGGTACTGTGCTCGATACGCCACTTGGCATAATGCACGGCACTTATGGTATGGTCAGCGAATCGGGTGAGCGTTTCCAGGCGACAATCCGTCCCTTCCGTTTAGCGACCCCAGGCTTACTACATTAATATCGTTAGGAAAGGGGTACTGTGGCGCATTATTTTGTTGGTGATATTCAAGGCTGTTTCGCTGAGTTACAAAAATTACTCGCTAAGGTCGATTTTAATCCTTCCCGCGATGAACTCTGGGCTGTAGGTGATCTTGTTGCACGTGGACCTGACTCCTTAGCTACGCTACGGTTTTTTCGCTCCTTAGGTGATTCCGCTAAAACGGTTTTAGGTAACCACGATCTCCATCTAATGGCATTACACGGTAAGCTCAAACGCGCTAAGCCCAGCGATAATCTCACTGAAATTCTAGAATCCCCCGATATCTCAGCCTCAATTGACTGGCTGAGACAACAACCTCTTATGCGTGAATTACCTGAACACCAACTCATTATGAGTCATGCGGGTGTACCACCTAAGTGGTCGCTGGAGGTATTAAGAGAAGAATCCGCACTCGTCAGTCGCGCGCTCAAGCACGATGATTATCTTGAGACATTAATAAGCCAAATGTATTCAGATACCGCCGAGCAATGGGATCCAAGTGCAATTGGCATAGAGCGCTTACGTTATTGCATCAATGCATTAACACGCATGCGCTATCTTTATGTCGATGGCCGACTTGATTTTGATTGCAAACAACCTCCTGAAAACTGTACTAATCCACAACTCAAACCTTGGTTTGAGTTTGCTTCGCCGCTGCGCCAAAGTCATACCTTAGTATTTGGCCATTGGGCTGCGCTAATGGGCAAAGTCGACGATACTAAATTAAAGGCTTTAGATACAGGCTGTTGCTGGGGTGAGCACTTAACCTTATGGCATCTTGAAAAAGACCAAAAAATTACGCAAAAAAAGTTAAAAAAGAGTTAAACTAAAACAGCTTAAAGTCGATAACAGACTGAACCGCCTAACCCTGAATATCACCCTGTTTTCATTTGGAAAAATATAATAAAAATCGGAGTATCCTATGAAATTTAATGTAGCCACCAGAGTGATTGGCGGATTTGGTATTGTCACACTTTTACTCGTGTTGCTAGGATTTACATCTTATTTAACCAACAATAGCCTAAAAGCTAGCTCTGCTATGATGCAAGAATTAAGCTTGCCCGCGCTGAAATCGACAAACCATCTTAGTGAAGCATTGAGTGAGCAACAAAGACAAATCCTCATTGCCTATAACACCCCTAGATCGGCAAATATCCCGAATATTCGTAAAGTGTTCGAAGACCATGGGACTCAGTTCAAAAACGAAATTGCCACCCTCACTCAGTTAGTCAAGAGCCAGCAGAATCTATCTTCTTTAATTGCCCAATTAAGCGGCAGCTTTGCCACCTTTGAGCGAGATAGTATTGCCATGATCGCCGAACGTGAGGCCTCATTGAGCAAGCAAGAACAGCTAGTTGAACTAAAGAAAAAGCTCGAAAATGCCGCCGATGATGCCTCATCGGAACTGCTCGATATTGTTGATTTAGAAAGCAGTCAGAATCCCGATGAGCAGAGTCTTGCTGCATCAGCCAGCGCGATTGATACTAGTCTCGGAAATATCATCACCACTATTGCAGATTTAGTAACGAATGACGAAGACAGTAAGCATGAACTGATCTCAAAGGAACTTGACTACATTATCAGCGAAACCAAGAACAAACTTGAATATGTGAATCGTCACGGTCAAGGTATCGTCGAAGCGGATACCTTAAGCTCGGTCACTAAAGATATCGAAAAAGTATTAGCGCTCGTCACCGGTCCTCAATCTATGTTGCTGCTAAAATCGAGTCAGCTCTCCCACTCCAAAGAAGCTGTGATAAAACTAGGCATTATCGAAAAAGATGTGAAAGTCATCAATTCCAACATGAATGATGTCAGCGATAACATCGAACTTGTTGCCGCGAACATGAGCAATGACACCATAGCCAAGATTGACTCTGCCAGCATACAAACCATGATTGTCGTGTTAATAGCAATCATTGTCGCTGTGATTGTGAGTTTTGCTGTGGTGAATCCGTTAAAACGCTCACTCAGCCAAGTGAACAATGCCCTGAACGTCTTAGCCTCAGGTAACCTTACCCATAAACTAGATGACTCTGGACACGATGAATTTGCCGAACTAGCAAAAAACTGTAATCGTCTCGTCGATAGCTTACGCAGTTTAATCATAGGTATTTTAGATAGGTCAAATCAACTTGCCGCGGCAGCCGAACAAACATCAGCAATCACAGCGCAAACCACCTCAGGCATACAAGAACAAAAAAGCCAAGTTGACCAAGTGGCTACTGCGACAACTGAACTTAGCTCTAGTGCTCAGCAGGTGTCTTTAAGTGCCAATCAAGCCCTTGAGCAAATCAAACAGGCTGATCAAGAAACTCAGCACATGCGTGCCATTGCGCAAGAGAACAAACTGACTATTTTGGCTTTAGCCGATGAAGTCGCCAAGGCAGGCGTTGTGATCAATAAAGTGCAGTCGGACAGCGCCTCAATTGGCTCAATCTTGGATGTGATCCGCGGCATTGCAGAGCAGACTAACCTACTCGCCCTTAACGCCGCCATTGAAGCAGCTAGAGCCGGCGAACAAGGTCGTGGTTTTGCAGTAGTTGCCGATGAAGTCCGTAGCTTAGCCTCACGCACTCAGGTATCGACCCGAGAGATCCAACAGATGATTGAAGTGTTGCAGCAAGGTGCAGAACAAGCCGTTGCCGCCATGGATATGGGACGCGCTCAGGCCAATGCCTGCGTTGAAAAAACTGAGCAAGCCAACATTGCCCTCGAAACAATTAGCCAATCAGTGCATAAGGCCTATGACTCAGGCACTCATATCGCCCATGCTGCTCAAGAGCAGAATTTAGTCAGCCAGCAAGTGTCTGAAAAACTAGAGCATATTGCAGCCATTTCGGAAGAAACCGCTATCGGCGCAGATCAAACGGCTCAGTCTAGCCATCAAGTCGCCAAACTAGCCGAAGAGCTTCAAGCTTCAGTCGGCGAATTTAGAGTCTAAATTTTAATGATTAAAATCCTCTAAACCAAGGGTCGCTTAGCGGCCCTTTCTTTTGGGCCAAATTTACTTTCCCTATCATACCAATCACTCGGTCTGATCGACTTAGTGCAAATTAGGGCCATAAAAAATGCC
This sequence comes from Shewanella sp. SM87, assembly GCF_025653705.1. NCBI lineage: Bacteria > Pseudomonadati > Pseudomonadota > Gammaproteobacteria > Alteromonadales > Shewanellaceae > Shewanella > Shewanella sp. SM87. The sequence goes on along the minus strand of NZ_JAKKSC010000010.1, from coordinate 115,970 downwards.
GAACTTAATTTCGGCATTTTTTCTGATTCAAGGCAAGATGTTTAATGCAAAGCGCTTAATACTCGTCGCCTAATATAACTAAGCTGCAAATAGAGCTAAAGTGCCGCGAATTCGGAGCAACGAGTCCAGCTCAGCAATTACTCTTCTTCACCGCCCGCAGCAGCACCAAGACGCTCTTTCACTGCAGCAGTAATTGGGCTAGCGCCATGACCGTTTGCTTCAGCCCAAGCTTGGATTGTCATCCCATCAGCTTCAGCAACACTCAATTCAGTCGCCGACAAACGCTTAGCCACAAACTCACCGGTATCGTTCGCACTCGCACCGTAAGCGGTGCGCAATAGACTTGCACCATCGCAACTGATACCACTGTAAATCTGACGTAACTTAACGCGGCTTTCTTTTAACTTTTTACGTAAGCGGTTTTTGTCGTTAGCTTTTACATAATCACAAAGACTCGCTACGAGTGGATCTTCCCCCGCAACAGCAGAGGTTGGTACAGCAATAGAACTAAATCCAATTAACGCAGCCAAGGCCACAGGCATAAGACGCATCCGATACTCCTTAATACTTTCTTATAGTTTTATTATCAATTCTGTATGGGCTGCATCTATTGTCTAAATGATATTGACCTCTTGGCTTTAGCTCTCGTTCGAAATCTAGGATAACGAAATAGGCTATCTCTTTCCGTGAAAACTAAATGTCCGATATGATGCAATACGTTAGATAAACTGACGCCCCATACACACAGGGTACACAACAGAATCTGCAATTTAACATTTTTTTACCAAATTGATAAAGCGATATTCCAAACCAGCAGCATTTATACTCGCCAAAGATTCAGTTTCCTTCCAAGTCCCATCGTCCCAGTGGGGGAAAAATGTATCGCCTTCCACCTCAAGATTGATTTGCGTCAAATATAAGATATCGGCGCAGGGCAATAACTCGGCATAAAGCTGGCCACCACCTATAACCACTAACTCTTCACATTCACCAGCAGCTTGTTTGGCTGCATCAAATGAGGTCACACAGGTCACGCCCTCAATCACAAGATCCGTTTGGCGTGAAATCACTATGTTATGTCGACCAGGAAGGGGCCTACCGATTGACTCAAAGGTCTTACGTCCCATCACAACAGGCTTGCCTAGGGTCATCGCTTTAAAATGACGTAGATCTTCTGGAAGATGCCATGGCATTTTATTATCTTTTCCGATGACTCGATTGTTTGCCATCGCGGCTATCATAGCAATGCGCATGCTCACTCCTGTTTTATGGAAATAGAATTATTGAATGACGGGGCGGGTCCTGAAATACAGCAAACTCGGCATGGCCAAACCCACGGCTAACGCCCCTAGAATAAAGACGGTTTTGAGGCCATTACTAATCACTTGCCCCGTCAGTTCAGGACTGACTTGAGATTGAGCGGTCAATTGCACTAAGGCAATCACAGTATTAAATGCATAAGTGCCTGGGATCATAGGAATAATCGCGGCGACAGCATACATTAAAGGTGGCGCTAAGTGGCGCTTACCAAACCCTATGGTAATAATCCCTACTAATGCCGCGGCGGCGAAGGTTGCCCACTCGATTGGCAGACCAAACTGTAACATTAAAGTACGGGAACTATGGCCAATGGCTCCCGCTAAAGCGCAGTAAGGAAGAAATCGTTTAGGAACATTAAATACCATAGCAAATCCTACGGCGGGGATGGCAGAGAAAAATGCATCGTGCAGCAGCGTTATCAGTAATTCCATCATAGGAAAATTCCACCGATCTGCATCGCAATCGTAATGCCAATCACAGAAGAAACGGTCAGCAAAGTAGCATGACCCCAGCGTGATATACCGACATTCATGTGCCCTTTTACCATGTCGGAAATCGCATTAATCATCGGAAAACCCGGCACTAACATCAGCACACTCGCGGCCATTGCAGCCTTAGGAGTTTCACTTAACTCAAACAAATAACCCGTTTGAGCCAGCATACTGGTGACGAAAGCAGTGATGGCAAAATTGACTAATAAATTAAAATGCCGCTTAGCAATTGCTAAACGTACCGACATACCTACTGCCGCGGCAAAAAAAGTAATCACGCATGCAGTGAGATCGCCATTAAATAAATGACAGAAGCTAGCGCACGACAGGCCAATCATGAATACCACTAAGCTTGGAGGATAGGTTTTAGGTTCAATCCGCGCCAAGCGTTTACGCACTTCATTTGGGCCATACAGCCCCTTTTCCGCGAGTAAACAGATACGTTGCAATTCACAGACGACTGTCATGTTAATGCCATGCTCACGAATACGACGAGTAGTTGTGATACAGCGACCATGAACCAAACTGGTTAACACGAGGGAATTGGAGGAAATAGAGAGCTCTACGCTGGCAAGACCTAAAGCCTGACCTAGACGCTGGCTGATTTCTTCAACTAAATCAGATTCCGCGCCGTAGGCCAGTAGCAATTGTGCAGCACGCACAACTTGCCGAGTAATATCATTTTGAGTATCAGCGTACACAGAACTCTCAAAACTCAAAGATTACTATTATCTTTGGTAAATAACTTCTACGTCGTAGTCGTCATCATCAAAGTCGTCGTCATCATCTTCATCAACATAATCTTCATTCAATGAATCAAGGTTTGCTTGATGATAATTATCCCACTTGAACTCAACTTCACTATCTGGGTCGACTTCATTGTCTTCAGGTGGAAGACTCGCAATGTAATCGAGGAGTTTTAATGCCAACTCACTGGTACCGTCGCGGTTATAGGCGGAGATAGTATAAACATCGCCTTCCCAACCCATTTCTTTAACGATACGATCAACCTTCTCTTGCAGCTCTTCTTCAAGCAGCAGATCGGTTTTGTTAAAGACTAACCAACGCGGCTTACTCGCCAACTTTGGAGAATATTTCTCAAGCTCACCTACGATAGCGCGCGCAGACTCAACCGGATCGGTTCCGTCAATCGGCTCAATATCTATGATATGCAGCAGAATACGGCAACGCTCAAGATGCTTTAAGAAGCGAATACCTAAACCCGCACCATCGGCAGCGCCTTCGATGAGACCAGGAATATCCGCAATCACAAAGCTTTGCCCAGGACGTGGATTAACCACACCTAAGTTAGGCACCAGTGTTGTAAACGGATAATCAGCCACTTTCGGCGTTGCACGGGAAACCGCACGAATGAATGTCGACTTACCCGCGTTAGGCATGCCAAGCAAACCAACGTCAGCCAGCAGTAACAACTCTAATTTAAGGCTACGAACTTCACCGGGTGTCCCTAACGTCTTTTGACGTGGGGCACGGTTAGTACTGCTCTTAAAACGGGTGTTACCTAAACCATGGAAACCACCTTTGGCAACCAATAGCTTTTGACCGTGGGTTGTTAAATCCCCAAGGACTTCTTCAGTATCATGATCGACCGCGCGAGTACCAACAGGAACTTTTAAGATCAGATCTTTACCGCTATGACCAGTACAATCACGGCCACGACCATTTTCGCCACGTTCAGCCATGTGAAAACGTTCAAAACGGAACTCGATCAAAGTGTTGAAGTTTTCGTCAGCCTGCAGAAAAACACTGCCACCGTCGCCACCATCACCACCATCAGGACCACCATCAGGTACATACTTTTCGCGCCTAAAGCTAACACAACCGCTACCGCCGTCGCCTGCTTCGACCCTAATTACTGCCTCATCGACAAACTTCATACTTACTCCTGGCACCACTGAATGAAGCAATTATACCGTCTAACTTCATTGGTCGCCAAAAAACTCGAGATACTTTGCTCCCAATCTTACCTGTCAATGCTCATTCTTGGTAATCATTTACCAACTCAAGCATCTACACGGCGTAAATAGAAGCACAAAAAACAGAAAGCCCCACCAATGGCGGGGCTTTAACAGTATAAGCTAGGTTCGAAAGTTAAGCTTCGATGCTAATAAACTTACGGTTATTAGCGCCTTTAACTTCGAATTTAACTTTACCGTCAGTCAGAGCAAACAGAGTATGGTCACGACCAATACCTACGTTTACACCAGCGTGGAATTTAGTACCACGTTGACGAACAATAATGTTACCAGCTAGAACTGATTCACCGCCAAAGCGCTTAACACCTAGACGTTTACTTTCTGAATCGCGGCCGTTACGAGTAGAACCGCCAGCTTTTTTATGTGCCATGAGTTAGACTCCTATTATGCGTTGATAGCAGTAATTTTAACTTCAGTGAACCACTGACGGTGGCCCATTTTCTTGTCGTGGTGCTTACGACGACGGAACTTAACGATAGTAACTTTATCGCCACGACCGTGACTTACAACTTCAGCAACGACTTTACCGCCAGCTACTAAAGGAGCACCAACATGCACTGTTTCGCCATCAGCGATCAAAAGAACTTGATCGAACTCGATAGTTTCGCCAGTTGCAACTTCTAACTTTTCTAAACGTACTGTGTGGCCTTCAGCTACACGGTGTTGTTTACCACCACTTTGAAAAACAGCGTACATAGCTATTTTACTCCAATTCCTAACACGCCGGCTCATTCTTGGATGAGGCAGGGTGCTACAAAAACTTTATTGACAATGGGCGCGGAGTTTACGCGAAGAATACAACTCTGGCAAGCCCTAATTAGGAAAGAATAAAAAAAGACCGGATTAACTCTCACATTAGTTGAGCTAGTGCTGTCATATGTCAGAATTTTAGGTAAAATTCATTTCATTATAACACGTGAGCCTAAACAGGGGCCGGGTACGTAATGACCCCACAACCAGAGTCTATTATGGATTTAAACGCTATTCGTCAACTGGCTGACACTGATATGCAAGCAGTCAATCAGCTGATATATAAACAGCTTGAATCAGATGTCGCCCTAATTAATCAATTAGGTTTTTACATTATTAATGGTGGTGGTAAACGTCTTCGTCCTCTGCTGTCGGTTCTAGCCGCACGTGCGGTGAGCTACGAAGGCGAAGCACATCTTAAGCTAGCGGCGATTATTGAGTTTATCCATACAGCCTCATTGCTCCATGATGATGTAGTTGATGAATCGACGTTACGCCGCGGACGAGAAACCGCCAATGCACTGTTTGGCAATAGTGCCAGTGTGCTAGTCGGGGATTTCCTTTATACCCGCTCATTCCAGATGATGACTGAACTTGACAACATGAAAGTGCTCAGAGTGTTAGCTGATACGACTAACGTGTTGGCCGAGGGTGAAGTCTTACAGCTGATGAATTGCAATGACCCAGACACCACTGAAGAAAGCTATATGCGGGTCATTTATTGCAAAACTGCCAAGTTATTTGAAGCCGCTACGCTACTCGCGGGCGTGCTAGCAGGTGCAACGCCTGAGCAAGAAACCGCCTTAGGCAACTATGGTAAGTATCTCGGCACCGCCTTTCAGCTTACCGACGACTTACTCGACTATACCGCCGACAGTGACGAGCTAGGAAAGAATATTGGCGATGACCTTGCCGAAGGTAAACCGACGCTGCCACTCATCTATGCCATTGCCCATGGCACAGACGAAGAGAAACAGCTCATACGTCAAGCAATTGAGCAAGGTGATGGTACTCAGGCCATAGATAAAATCGTAGCAGCACTGCACCATTGCGGCGCGTTAAACTACACCCAACAAAAAGCAATTGAAGAATCAGAGAAAGCCATCGCGGCATTATCTGCTTTACCCGATAGCGACTATAAGCAAGCCTTAGTAACGCTAGCTAAGATTTCGGTCGACAGAAACCACTGATTGCTAACTAATGTAATTTCGCCCCAAAAATAAGGTCTTACTCAGTAAGACCTTTTTTATTGCTTTAACCGCAATCCTAAAATCAAACCTGCCAAAGGATCGGCGTTTCGCCTCGCTCAAGCAATAATTGATTCACTTGAGAGAAATGCCCACAACCAAAAAAACCGCGATAAGCCGATAAAGGTGAAGGATGTGGTCCTGTGAGCACTTGATGTTGCGGTGCGTTAACGACTTGACCCTTTTTAATGGCATGACTACCCCAAAGCACGAAAATAATCGGCTGAGTCTGCCGATTTAATAATTCCAGCACCGCAGTCGTAAAGACTTCCCACCCGGCTTTGGCATGGGAATGCGCCTTGCCTTGCTCAACGGTCAGCACCGTATTGAGCATCAATATCCCCTGCTCCGCCCATGCGGATAAATCGCCATGGGATGGCACAACAAAACCGTCAATATCCGTCGCTAATTCTTTGTACATATTGGCTAAAGATGGCGGTGGTTTTATCCCGCATTTAACCGAAAAACATAAACCATGGGCTTGATCTGGGCCGTGATAGGGATCTTGGCCAATCAAAACCACTCTGACTTGTTCAAGGGGCGTCATACTAAAAGCATTGAAAACATCAACTTCGGGTGGATAAACTACTTTCCCAGCCCTGCGTTCATTGTCAACAAATGCGCTTAGTTGCTGAAAATAAGGCAAAGCTCTTTGCTCATCGATAAATGTTTGCCATGTCGCCTGAGTCACTATTTTACTTCCTCAATTCTATAATCGGGTTAGCTTAAAAGTCCTGTAGTAGTATGGCAAGTTTGCAGACCTTACCTGCCGCTAAGTAATACCACTAAACCTGCTAGGTCTCACGTTAAGACTTTCAATTTAAAACATTCGAAATTAAGTGATATAGTGCGCCCATTCTCGCACACTCTGATACGTAATGATGATCCAACATTCTGATAAATCAATTCAAAGACATCAAACGGGTTTCACCTTAATTGAACTTGTGGTGGTCATCATAGTGCTCGGTATTTTAGCCGTAGTGGCCCTGCCAAAATTTATCAATGTGCAACAAGATGCTCAAATTGCAACAGTTAAAGCGGCAGGCGGAGGCTTTAAATCAGCCATCAATCTGGCACGTTCCGTATGGGCTGTAAAAGTGGGCTCAGGTCCAAAAGAGGATTTACCCGTATTTGGTACGGCACAATCCGAACAAATAGATTTCAACGCCTTCGGTTGGCCAGCACAACACTATATCCATGGTAATGAGGCCTCTCCGGCACTCGATAATGTCGAAGACTGTATATCGGTATGGGAAGTATTATTTCAAAATGCCCAGCCAAGTGTCTCGCGCTTGAATATTGATGCGACTGAAACCGACTATAAAGCCAGTTATACCGATCCTGGCCAGTGCACTTATTTGTATCGAACAAACGATAAACTGTCGATTAATTATGACTCCCATACAGGAGTCGTCATTACCGACACAGATCCCAATAGTTAATGCCTGACGATTCCTTCTTACACCAATTAAGTTAGAATCGAACTTTAATCTGTTACTTTTTTAGAGTGAACGCCATGACCGACACGAGCAGCACCACCATTTACGAACTTGCCGATCAGTTTATTGCCTTAGCCAATCAGCTAAGCCAACAAGAAGCAGATGTAGGTAAAGTTGGCACAGCACTCCGTTTTGCCGCAGCACGTTTTAATGCCTTCGAAGCCGCGATTAAATCAGCGGATCTCGGTGCAGAAAAAGAGAGCGCATTAGAATGGTTTAGCAGTGAATTCAAAGAAATGCTGAGTGACAACTTAGACGACCACATTGCCAATCCACCCATTATCCAAGAAAGTGTGGCAGAAGAAGCTGATAATTCTGTGCAAATGTTTAAAGGCTAATCACGCCTTGATTTAAATGCATAGCCATAAACAAACACGCCATCGATTGATGGCGTGTTTGTTATTTAAAACCAATGATTTTAGATAGATCACTAAAGCGTGTACACCACACGGATCGCCAGCAATATTAATACTACGCCAGACAACTTATCAATTAACCCCGCTTTTTCTCTCAACTTAGGCAACACACTCGAGTGGGATAGCAATAAGGCTATCAAAGTGTACCAAAGACCATCGACCACTAACGGTGTAAAGACAATTAATGCTTTAGCCGTCATGCTGTCGGCGACCATCACAAATTGGCTGAATAACGCAAGAAAAAATAGCATTATCTTAGGGTTGAATAAAGAAATGGCGATACCATCACGGGCGGCAGTTAAGGTATCCGTCGCCTCCCCTGCAGCCAATTTAGCTTGCATACCGCCATTAGAACGCAGCGCTTGAACTCCCATCCAAGCAAGGTATAAGGCACCGAGAATCGCAATGCCATTAAAGACTAAGGGCGCCTTTTTAAGGACTACGGCTAAGCCCAGTAACGTCACCAGCGCATAGATCCCAATCCCTATCGAGTGTGCCCAAGCACAGACGATCCCCTTTCCCCGCCCACCACCTAAAGTATGACGTACTACCATAGTCAAACTTGGGCCCGGCGACATAGCCCCCAAACAACAAATAGCCAATAAACCTAACCAAGTACTCCAACTCATTGATGACACCTTTCGCCGAATAAAAAAGCCCACTGCTGGGCCTTAAACTTGCTTGCTATTCTAACATCGCGCCATCAAGGCGTTAACGCTAATAAATCCATTTTCAATAAATGAACAGTTATTTAAGAGAACCCCAAATGCGATAATCCCATAAATTCACACTGATTTAAGCCGTTAACCGCTAAGATTAGCGCTAACCTAAGTCTTTATAGCCAAACCTTAATACCTAAGCCTTCATCGCTATTATCACAAAGGCGATTCTCAATCAGGAAATTTTATGAACACTATAACGCTGACCAGTATTTTTATTCTTTGCCTATTAATAGGTGCGATCTTATTGCTGCTTTGGCAAAGACAAAAAGGTAAAACCATACCGCTGACGGTGATTTTTGTGCTGGGATTTTTCGCCTTAGGACTCAGTGCTATTATTGGATTTGTGCACAAAAGCGAGGATTACCAAGCCTATCAAAAACTACAATGGCACACCTTAGCCCCAGAGAAAATCGCGCCTCTGGTTGCCCAAGGCTATACCGTCTTTGTCGATATTACCTCTGATTGGTGCACCATCTGCCAAACGAATAAAGCGGAAGTCACCCACAGGGAGCAAATTGTAAATGCCTTGATGGCCGACAATATCATTCTGATGCAAGGAAACTGGAGTGAGGCGAATAAAACGATTGAAACCTATATGCGCCACGAAGGAGTGCCCGGCACGCCCTACAATAAAATTTATGGTCCAAGCGCTCCCAATGGAATTCTCTTGCCATCAAAGCTCAGTATGAGTGATGTGTTAAATGGTTTAGCTGCCGCGCAAACGAATCGTAACTAAGCACTAAACCATATTTAGGACGAGTCAAATACGAATAAAAAAGGCTGCATTGCAGCCTTTTTGCTTACTTCACTTCTATTTATAAAAGCCAAATTTCTTGAAAGGTGGGTTAGAAATCGCTTCTATAAATTGGCTTACTCATTAAAAACGGTAATTCACTCGACCATAGTAAAAACCGCCGTTGTAATCGAATGGCCCACTTTCATAATAAACGCCACCGAGTTCACCCAAGGTCCCTTCTTTCAGCTTTTGCGCTTCTTGATCAAATAGATTATTAGCCCCCACCGCCAGGGTTAAGCCATCAAGTAATTGATAGCTCATTTCAAGATCGACGGTCACTGCAGCATCAGCCATTTCAGAGCCCCAGTCAGAGGTATCATCAGCGTGAGTCGCATAGTACTCACCAAAATAGTTACCACGTAGTGACAGGGTTACCTTGTCCCATGACTGTGCCCAAGTTAAGGTGGCACGGTGCGCTGGGATACCATCTTCTAATCGACGAACTTTACCCGCATCGGTCGTTTTAAGATCAAACTTATCAACGCTGGTATCGGTCCAACCATAGGCAAGACTGAACTTAGCATTACCCGATAGGATTTCCGCATCATAGGAAGCGACGATATCGATACCTTGAGTGGTAGTATCAAAGTCGTTGGTGTAATAACTCACGCCTTGGATCAACTCAGGGAACTCAACCCCAGCGGCACGTAGCGCATCATAATCTGTAGCCTCAACATCAATCTTACTCGACTGTGCAATACGGCCCTCTACGCCAATGTTGTAGTAATCGACCGTTAAGAAGAAGCTTTCGTACTCATATACAGCCCCAATCGCATAACTAATCGACTCTTCTGGCTTTAACACTTCACCACCGTAAAATGCCGCAAGCGGATCGGTTGGGGGGGCAATAAAGGTCTGGATCAATTCACCATCGATGATCGATGTCTGGGTATTCACCACGTTTTCTTGGCCAACCGTTGGAGCACGAAAGCCGGTGCTGTGTGAGGCGCGGAACGACAATTCATCCGTTGCAGAATACTGCAACGTCAATTTGTAATTTAACGTATCACCAAAGGTTGAAAAGTCTTCGTAGCGCAGTGCTAAACCGAGTAACCAGTCATCACTTAAATAAGCTTCTAAATCAGTATAAATACCTATGTTATGACGTGAGTTTTTACCCGCAGACTCTGGGCCAAAGCCTTTAAAACCATGCGCACCAATGTTGAAACCTTGACTAGCATAAGGGCCAGCAATCCACGAGGCTTCATCACCTTGAGAAATCTCAAACGACTCATTTCGCCATTCAAAACCAGAAGCAAAACTAATGTCTTCAATGCCTCCTAAGGTTATGAAGCGCGAGAAATCGAGGTTAACGGTAGTTTCAACTTGCTCATAAGCACCCGTATCGAAATCCGTCGGGGTATCTAATCCCAGTGATGGATTCAACGAATTTTTAAGACCAAAACTGGCTTTGTTCGCCCCCGTACCAGCACTGAAATCATAATTCCATTCACCGATATCGCCTTTTACACCTGCGAAGAAGGACATATCTTCAATGGTGCCGGTGAACTGTGGCGTATAGCCACCTGGAAATATCTGGTTCATAGCAAAGCAATTTGGGTCGGCAACCATCGCCTTGTATGCATCAGTGTCGAGTACGTTGCCGTCACTATCAGGAATACCGTCGTTATTTGTATCAATTTTAGGAATAGGCACTGCCGCACAAGTCGTTTTATCACCATTAACCGCGCCCACGAGTAAATTCTGACCCTCGTCATTGGAATACACGTTGCTACGATTTTGCGGGTAACGATAATAGAAGCCTCCCACGGCATCGCGGGAAGACAGATTACCAAAGGCATAGGCATGCATGTTGGCATTAATGTCTAAGCCTGAGTTGATGAACACTGAATAGTCATCATTAATTTCAGGATTACCCCACACTTGTGCGGGGTCATTAATCGCGGTATTACCCTGCTCGGCTAAGTTAGCCGCATCAGGACGCTGCACACTACGGCTAGTGGAGTCAGCATTTTTATACTGGAAGCTTAAATTGACGAAGCCATTTTCAGTCACAGGTAAACCGACATCACCTTCGACCGTAGTTGTAGCACCATCACCCTCGTAATATTCTCCTTGGGTCACAGTGATGGAACCACCCTCGGAATTATCTTTTAAAACAAAGTTCATGACTCCGGCAATCGCATCCGACCCATACTGCGCCGCAGCGCCGCAGCGCCGTCGCGCAATACTTCAACTTGCTTTAATGCAGAACCAGGAATAACTGAGATATCAGGACCTTGAGCGCCATCGTTAATACCACCACCTTGGAACGCAATCACAGATGCACGGTGACGACGCTTACCGTTGACTAGCACTAGCGTACTGTCTGATGGCAAACCCCGTAAATTAACGGGACGAACTAAGGTTGCTGCATCACTAATGGGTTGAGCGCGTGAGTTAAACGATGGCACCGAAGTCACTAACATATCAATCATGTCAGTCGAACCATTCTTTTTAAGGTCGTCACTACTAATAATATCAATAGGAACGGGGGAATCGCCGATTGAGCGTGGCGCAGCACGGGACCCTACAACTGCAATTTTTTCAACGTTCTCATTTTTAACAGCCGTCTCATCTTCTTCTGCTATTGCCTGCGGACTGATTAAACTACCAGACAAGGCTAGAGTAATCGCCAAACTCACTGCACTTAATCCAAACTTCTGCTTCTTTGAGGTCATCATATTCATCCCAACTGCTTATTATTTTTAGAATACCTGACCTGCTTTGTGCGATTCTCGTCCCTAAACCTTGCTACCACGGCCAACACAAAATCACATTGCACAAACATTTTTATAACACAAATTAAACAATATCCAATGTTAAATCAGACTTTTGAATGAATATTAGTCATTTATCTTTTATATCAATTTCTTAGATGAAAATATTTTTTAGAGTATGGCACCAAGTAAAATGTACTCGAACGGCAAAAAGTGTGAGCAGAAAAATCACCAAAGAAAAAATGCTTAAAGGGCATAATCAAAAACACGATATATCGCGTCACAGTACTTAAGGTATACTCAGAAAATACCGCCAAAACCAGAGTAAGACAGATGACCAATAAGATTTCAGTCAATAATGAAAAATCGATAGATAAGCATTTCTTACCGGAAAACCAGTTATTGCTCAACGCTGTCGGCGAAGGTATTTATGGATTTGATTTAAGCGGTAATGCGGTGTTTATCAATCCGGCAGCCGAACGCATGACGGGTTGGAAGAATGAAGAGCTACTCGGTAAAAACATCCATAACTGTCATCATCACAGCCATGCAGATGGCAGTCATTATCCCCAAGAGGATTGTCCAATTTACAACACCTTAAAGGATGGGATCACCCGAGAAATCACTCACGATGTATTTTGGCGTAAAGATGGCAGTAGCTTCCCCGTTCATTACAGTTCCACCCCTGTTTACCGTGACAATCAACTGATTGGCGTAGTCGCGATATTTCGCGACATTAGTATTCAAAAACAAACAGAGCAGTCATTACGCCAAGCCCTAGCTCAAGTACAAGCACTCTCGGAGCGACTCGCCTCTGAAAATCATTATCTACAGGCAGAGTTGGCAGACAAAACGGGTGATGTGGATATTTCGGGTGCCAGTACAGTGATCCGCCATATGATCCAGCAATTGCACATGGTGGCCAATACCGACAGTACTGTGCTCATTTGTGGTGAAAATGGCACAGGAAAAGAACTCGTTGCCCGTAACTTACATCAGCTCAGTCGCCGCAAAGATAAACCCATGATCAGTGTCAACTGTGCCGCGTTTTCGGCATCTTTACTAGAAAGTGAACTCTTTGGTCATGAGAAGGGGGCATTTACTGGCGCCACAAGCCGCCGTAAAGGTCGCTTCGAACTTGCTCATCAAGGCACACTGTTCCTCGACGAAGTCGCTGAACTCAGTTTAGAAGCCCAATCAAAACTACTACGAGTCATCCAAGAACAATCCTTCGAACGTCTCGGTGGCAGCGAAACCATTCAAGTGGATATTCGCTTAGTCGCCGCCAGTCACCACGATTTACTCAAGCGAGTCGAACAGGGATTATTTAGGATGGATCTCTATTACCGTTTGAATGTATTCCCTATTCAAGTACCACCACTGCGCGCAAGAATCGAAGATATTCCCGAACTCGTCAGCCATATTCTGCACAACTTGAATCGTAAGTTAGGTAAAAAAATTCGTGGAGTGAGCCAAAAAGGGCTACAAAAACTCATGGCTTATACTTGGCCCGGCAATGTGCGCGAACTGCAAAATATCCTCGAACGCGAAGCCATTCTATCACAAGGAGATATTCTGCAGATCCATGCGATGCCGAGCAATAATCCCTTAGCTCAAACCCAAGGGCAAACCTTAGCGGAAGCGGAAGCGCTGCATATAGAACAAACCCTTAAACGCTTAAACTGGCGCATATCCGGCCCTCTCGGCGCAGCGAATGTCCTCGGTGTGCCCGCAAGTACACTGAGATCGCGAATGAAAAAACTGGGGATCCAGCGTCAATCGAGTGAAATCTAATTCAAAACGAGCACACTAAAAACGCGATATATCGCCAATGTGTGATATATCGTGATCCGCATCTAGTTACAATCACAAAATAATTATAAATATCATGATGTTGAGCCAATTAAAACTTGGCCTAGTGCTTGCTATAGGGAGGCGAATCTTATTTAAGCCGTTAGGACCCTTTATGCCCAAGAGCGAAGTTACCCCAAATTCTCCAAGTGTAAATAAGAGTGTGGGCGCAAAACCTGCCTCAGTAGAGCTACACATTCCGGTTAAAAACCTCTCTACTGAAACCGCAACAAAAAGTCGTCTCCCCTCTGGCAATATCCATTTCCGTGAGCAAAAAGGTGATTTTCAGCGCCTGCGAACCATGATGAATAGCCTATTGATCGTGATGTTTTTCGCCCTGCCGTTTATCTCTATTGATGGCCGCCAAGCAATACTGTTAGATATCAGCCAACAACAGTTTTTCTTCTTTGGTATCACGCTCTGGCCACAGGACTTTACCTTGCTGGCATGGATTTTTATCGCCGCCGCCTTCGGTCTGTTTTTCATTACCGTATTTTGGGGCCGTGTTTGGTGCGGTTACCTTTGCCCACAAACAGCGTGGACCTTTATCTATGTGTGGATAGAAACGCGCATCGAAGGCAGCAGTAATAAACGTAAGCAGCTCGATAAAGCCCCTTGGACTAGCAGTAAAATCGGTAAAAGAAGTGCAAAGCACTTACTTTGGGGTCTAACAGCTCTGCTCACTGGCTGTGGTTTTATCGGTTATTTTATTCCCGCCCGCGAACTTTATGTGGACATCTTGACGGGTAATGCCAGCTTCTGGGTGACAAGCTGGGTGTGGTTTTTCGCCATTTGTACTTATCTCAATGCGGGCTGGATGCGCGAGCAAATGTGCTTACATTGCTGCCCCTATTCACGTTTCCAAGCTGTGATGTTCGATGCCAACACTAAAACCGTGACCTATGATGCACAGCGCGGTGAAGCCCGTGGCCCTCGCAAACGTAAACAAGAGAACAATCAAGATAACCATACTTTAGGTGACTGTGTTGACTGTAATTTGTGTGTCGAAGTTTGCCCAACAGGGATAGATATTCGTAACGGCTTGCAATATGAGTGCATCAACTGCGGCGCCTGTGTCGATGCCTGTAATGAGACTATGTTGAAGTTCGATTACAAGCAGAATCTTATCGGTTATATGAGTGAAAATGATCTTAAGGGAGTGAATTACTCCTATTGGCGCTCGCCGCGTTTCTTAGGCTACGGTGCAGCGGTCATTATCATGTTTATCGTCATAGGGTTAGACTTAAATAGCCGCAGCGAGATCCAGCTTAACGTGATCCGTGATCGCCAAAGCTTGTACCGTGAAACCTCGGATAATAAAGTTGAAAATACCTATCAGCTGAAGATCCGCAACAAGACACAAGATACTAAGCAATATCAACTCGCCGTCGACAGTGAAATGCCCTTTAGCTTGATTGCCGATCCTATTATTACCTTGGCAGCGGGTGAACAAGTGGACTATCCCGTCACAGTATTAGCCGATAAGGATGCCATCCCCTCGGGGCGCAAAATTATCCAATTCTCGGTGACGGATGTTAAACAGCCAACACAACAAGTAAGCCAAGAAACCGGATTCTTCAGTCCTTAGCACTAAGCTTTTAGCGCTTAATATGAGTTACCGTAACATTGGTCATCATCAAATTAACTAGCCAATCGGCGCTTGAGGAATCAACTCAAGCGCCGGTTAAAGGCAGAAATTCATCCCCAAATGACAACCTGATCTTTAACGTCTCATACATCGGAATCAAACCTTAAACACCTACAAAGCTGAAAATTTCCCCGTTAAACGGCGCATAGACAAAGCAAATTGAGCACATTCAATCTTAATCCTTAGAAACATAACGGTTACAAATTTTAAATTGTCTTTCCTTCAACTCTTATTTAGGTTTTGTGGTTCATTGGATAACTAAGCTTCTAAAATAACTAAGCTATAGTTAAGCACTCAGCTTTAGAGTAAAAATACTATTTGTTACATAAAGATACCGTTATTGGCATAAAGATGTTTTTCGCAATAAGCATTGACCTCTAGTGCTAACACCCTCTAATCTAAACACCTGTTTAACTCCAAAATAATAACAACTAATAAACATCATCTTTGAGGTAGTTCAGCATGGCATACGATCAAGACTCTCAACTCAAACTAAACTACTCATCACTGGTCGATCTGATCGAGAAAACCAGCCTGCGTTACGGTGATAAACCCGCCTATGCCTGTCTCGGTAAAACCAGCAGTTTTAACGAGATAGAACGCGATTCTCGTTACTTTGCCGCCTATTTACAAAATAAGACCACACTCAAACCGGGCGATCGCATCGCCATTCAATTGCCTAATATCACCCAATTTGTCATCGCGGCCTACGGCGCAATCAGGGCTGGGCTTATCTTAGTTAACACTAATCCCCTATATACCGAGCGTGAGCTCATCCATCAGTTCAATGATTCTGGTGCCAAAGCGATCGTGGTGTTATCCGATCTATTACCGACCTTAGCCAAAGTCATCGACAGCACCAAAATAGAATATGTCATTTCAACCCACCCTTTAGATTTGATCGATCCGCACGTACAGCCTAAGACAGGCCTGAAGAATGTGGAGTTTTGCCAAATTTTAAAACAAGGCGCAGAACTCCCCTTTAGCCGATTTATCTCAAATCTCGACGACCTCTCGGCGTTGCAATATACGGGCGGCACCACTGGATTATCTAAAGGTGCCATGTTGACCCACGGCAATATGCTCGCTAATGCGGCGCAGGTAAAATCCCGCATCGCGAGCGTGATCACCGAAGGGGAAGATATCTTCGTTGCACCGCTACCGATTTACCATATTTATGCGTTTATGGTGAACTTAGTGCTGTATTTCGAGTGTGGCGGCTGCTCGGTATTAATTCCAAATCCACGGGATATTAGCGGCTTAATTAAGACACTCGCCAAATATCCCTTCACTGGATTTGCAGGACTCAATACTCTGTTTGTCGCCCTATGCCATCAACCCGAGTTTAAAGCACTCGACTTTAGCCATTTAAAAATCACCATCTCTGGCGGCACAGCACTGACGGCCGCCGCGGCCAACATTTGGCAACAGACAACAGGCAACATGATCAGCGAAGGTTATGGGTTATCTGAAACTTCGCCGGTGATTTCACTCAATGCACCCGGTTATCAAAAACTAGGCACTATTGGTAAACCGGTGATTGGCACAGAGGTTAAACTCTTAGATGAAAACGACATTGAAGTGCCCTTAGGTAAGGCCGGAGAATTAGCCGCACGCGGCCCACAAGTCATGCGGGGATATTGGAATAATCCGCAGGAAACCGCCAATGCTATGACTCAAGATGGCTTCTTCAAAACTGGGGATATTGCCATAGCAACGGAGGAAGGTTTCCACCAAATAGTTGATCGTAAAAAAGATATGATCATAGTCTCAGGTTTTAATGTCTATCCCAACGAGGTGGAAAACTTGCTGGCGAGCCACCCTAATGTGATCGAATGCGCAGTGGTGGGAGTAAAAGATGAACACTCGGGCGAAGCGGTTAAAGCCTTTATCGTGCTAAAGGATGATAGCCAAGATCATCAACAGGCTAAAGAGGCCATTCTAACCTATTGCCGCGAGCAGTTAACCGCCTATAAATTGCCAAAAATCATTGAATTTATGGCGCAATTACCTAAAAGTACCGTAGGTAAAATTCTGCGCCGCGAGCTAAAAGATAAAGCTTAAAAAACGCATTTAAAGACAAAGCTAACCCAGTGAGCTAGCTTAAGCTTTTTAGCTAGCAACTGGGTTTTATTTTACCTACACGGTCTCATTCAAGGCGCTGGCATTGGCCTCTTCGGTTAACAATTGCAGACTGGCAAATTCACGATATAACGCATTAGATTGCATCAACTCTTGGTGGCGACCGCAGGCGACAATCTCGCCCTTATCAAACACAAAAATCCTATCGGCATTGATTACTGTCGATAGACGGTGAGCAATAATCAAAGTCGTTTTACCCGCCATCAATACATCCAGCGCTTGCTTCACTTTCTGCTCGCTCACCGCATCTAAGGCGCTGGTCGCTTCATCGAGTAACAATATCGGTCTGTTGGCTAAAATCGCCCGCGCAATGGCAATACGTTGTTTTTGTCCACCAGAAAGCCGCACACCACGCTCACCTAAATAGGTTTGATAACCTTCAGTAAACTCGCTAATAAACTCGTGGGCACGGGCTGCAATACAGGCATCTATCACTTCTTGCTCGGTGGCATCGACTCGACCATAACGCACGTTTTCAAGTACGCTAGTCGCAAAAATCACCGAGTCCTGCGGCACTAGAGCAAACTGCGACCGCAACTCCTGTGGCAGAAGATTGGCAATATCAATACCTTCCAGTCGAATACTGCCAGCGCTAGGCACATAAAAGCGTTGCAACAACTGGAACAAGGTACTTTTACCTGCGCCACTTGGCCCGACTAAGGCAACCCGCTCACCCGCGGCAATAGCCATATTGAGCTGTTTTAGCACTAAGGCATCATGCTCTGGATAGGCAAAATTGAGTCCTTCAATCATTAACTCGCCACTGACCTTGGCGGGCAAAGTCACAGGATGAGTTGCAACGGGAATATCCACTTGCGTTTCAGCCAGTTCAATTAAACGTTCGGCGGCGCCAGAAGCCCGCTGAATTTCCCCTATCACTTCGCTAATGGTCGCTACTGCGCCCGCAACCATCACAGCGTAAAACATAAAGGCAGATAACTCACCGCCCGTCATCTTACCCGCCATCACATCGTGGGCACCGACCCAAGTCACCATAGCAATTGCGGCGATACTTAAAAACATCACGGTTGAGATCAATAAGGCACGGTAACGGATCCGGCCACTGGCCGCAGACATGACATCTTCGACGCGGCGATTGAACAAGCTACGGTCTTTATCTTCATGCCCATAGGCTTGTACCGTATGAATTTCATGAAGTGTTTCATCAACATAAGCGCCGAGATCAGCAACCCTATCTTGGCTTTCCCGTGCTAACACACGTACTTTGCGACCAAAAAAGATCACCGGCCCTAACACTAAGGGCACCGCCAACAACACCAGCAATGTCATCTTAACGCTAGTGATACCCATCATGACTAAACCACCAAGAACAGTTACGCTAGAGCGCAGCGCCATGGAAAGACTTGAACCCACCACAGTTTGTAGCAAAGTAGAATCGGCGGTAAAACGGGAGATCACTTCACCGGTGCGCACCTTAGCGTAAAAGGCGGGAGAAAGTTTAAGCAGTTGATTGTAAACAGTGAGACGAATATCGGCGCTGACCCGCTCGCCAAGCCAAGTCATCAAGTAGAAGCGGCAAAACACCGCTGTGCCACTGACGGCGGTAATTCCGAGCACTAACAGTATGATTTCATTCAGCCGCTGCGCATTATCCCTTACAAAGCCTTCATCGACCATCAAGCGCACACCTTGGCCCAATGATAACCAAGCGAGCGACCCTATCATCAAGCAGATAATCGCCGCGACAACTTTCAGTTTGTAGGGTTTAAGAAAACCCATAATCCAAGGCAATACCGATCTTTGCTGCGCCGAGGTCCATTTAGCCTTTGATGCATCAGCGCTTGTTGTAGGCGTGACTGGAATTAACTTTTCGGGCAATGGCTCAGCCCCCGCTTTAATGGGTTCGGAAGATTTGGCGAGTTCGTGTGTCGGCTCAGTCACGGGTGGCATCCTTGAGGTAGGTAAGGCAATTCAAATATAACATCAGCATGAATGGGATCATCTGCAGCCGTTAACCGCGCAGCATGACTTAAAGCATATAAGTGAGATGCTACCTCTTGCAGTGGAATTCAAGGGCTGTGTGGTTTTACTCAAAAGAAAAGCATAAAACAAACCCGCAGCGAGTGCGGGTTTGTTTTATTGCAATAGCTTGACGCGGCTTAAGCGACTTGCTTGTTTTCCGGCGTTTTTGGCGTGCCGTGGTGGCCATCGCGTTTCCAATCCACATCTAACAACTCAGCGCCGCTCAGGCTAAATGCTTGGCCAAAACCTTTCACGTAAAGACCTTGATGGGGCGCGAGCTTGTATAAGTTAAAATCGGTTAATGCCGCAAGGTTATCGGACATTTCGCCAAAACGGGCCGACAACACACCAACACCTTTACTGAAGGCGGGCGTATCGCGGGGCACTGCCTCGGCAATCGCATCGAAGGTTAAACGCTTGCGGGCAAAAACCGATTTGGCCGCAGTTTCGTCTTCAACTAACATCACAGAGACCTTAGATGAGTGCTTTAAATTATGACCGTGACGGGCTAAGTCACTCACCAAAATATAAAAACCATCATCAGCCAGTGCGAAGGGCGCATAGCTCGCATTCGGCTGGCCATCTGTACCAATGGTGGCCAGTTGTAAGGTCTCGCGCTGCTGTTTAAAGGCTTCGATTTCGGGTAAGAGTTTGTCTCTTAAACGTTGTTCTTGTTCGGTAATTTCAGGCTTCATTTGCTGTTTTCCTTAATACTTTTGTTAATGCTGCAATTCAGAGGTGTGATTGCACCGAGGCAAAGGCTGTCGCGAGCGCTTTAAATTGGCGAACTTGCTCAGGAAACAGTGCTCTTTGTTTATCACGGCCTAAATACACTTTGAACACTACCTCACCTTCACTGCCGAAAAAGTTAATCGAATGGCTCTCGCTGCCTCTAAAAGGTCTGCTGATCAAGGCGATGCCGCGCATAGCATCTAATTTGAGATGACCATGCAAACCGTCGCCCTTGCTGTAGAGGTTGTAATAACCGTGGGCGTATTTTCCCTCGGGGAAATCCCCTTTAAATTCAAATACGCTGCCAGATAACATCACAATAGTGGTTAATTTTCCCCATTCGGGTAAGGCTTGCAGTAATGTATCGAGCTGAGTTAACGGAACAAACACCACTTGTTCGGGCGGCAATGCAGCGACCACTTCGAGCTCGGCAATGCCTAATTCACTGGCGAGCTGTGCTGGCATTAAATCAGCTTGTTGTTCAAATCGTTGTCGCAATTGCGCCTGTTGCTCACTTAGCTGACGTTGCTCAGAGCTTAAATCTGGCGCGACATCGAGCTCGGTATCGAGTGTCATCTTCATTTTACTGTCTCCAGCGGTAGTGACTATTGAGTGGCTTAGAACATATAGCGCGCCGATAACTTCATATTACGACCCGGTTGATACAAGGTTTGCCACGCCTGTTGATACTTCTCATCACCGATATTTTCGATTGCGAAATCCACTCTCACGCCTGCCATCGCGCCCATAGTCGGCTCCCACGCAACATACACATCCCATAGGGTGTAATCGTCGTATTTCGCCACTTTAAAGCCGTCAGGCGTATTCGACTGCGTCGCCACATAATTGACGCGAGTGCCGAGTTTCATGTTGCCTTCCATAATGCCTTGGGATAAATCGACATTGAACTTATTGGCGGGTATACCTTCTATGTCATCGCCCGTTTGACGATCTTCGCCATGGGTTTGGCCGTAATTCATCGCTAAGCGAGTTTGGCCAATACGGTAACGACCGCTAATTTCAAAACCTGTTAAACGTGCATCTTCAACGTTATTCCATGAGGTCGTTTGCTCGAATCCAGGAATGCCACGCCAAGGATTAGACACTTGCTGCACGATAAAATCGTCCACATCGTTACGGAAAACGTTAAACGTTAGCGCCAGTTCATCATCACCCGCTAACTCACTGAAACGTAAGTCCGCTTTGATTTCTTTATTGCGCGAAGTCTCTGCTTTTAGATCTGAATTCACCGCGAAGGTGTTACATAAACCTTGGGGTAAAAATCCGGGGATTGGCGGGATGCAATAGTGGGTACCGCTGGAGAACATTTCCTCTACCGTAGGTGCTCGGAAGGCTTGATCGTAACGTGCGCTCAAGGTCAACCAAGGCTGAGTCTGCCACACCAAGCCAAGCGATGGTGATAACTCATTGTCATCTGAGGATAAGTTGAGATTATGGCTGTCATTTTTAAAGCTGTCATAACGCAGACCCGCATCAAGATTTAACGTCTGAGTCAACTCGATATCCGCACGCGTAAAAGCGCCCCATACTGTGGTTTCGCCATCGATATTCTCTGGACGCTGGCCCACTTGGCCCGAATCATCACGCGTCGTTTCTATGGTATCGCGAAAACCATCGACCCCGTAGGTCAACAGAGTATTGCCTAAACGCGAACTGTTATTAAGGTTAATCCCCACAGTGCGGAACTCAGTACTGTCTTGCTGACCTTTCGTAATACGGTCTTCATCGTAGTCGGTACTGTTCCAATACACTTGCATCTTAGTATCCAGATACGGGTTATTAGCAGGATTGAGACTGTAGCTTAGGGTGAGGTTTTGATCGTCAGTCTTGCGGCGCACCAAAGGCACTGAACTACTCACAGCAGCAGAAGGATTACTCGGTACTAATTCATTGTTTTTGCTAGCTCTTGCAGATAACTCTAACCGTGATGCCTCGTCGGCTTGCCAACCGAATTTAGCTAAACCACTGCTGCCTTGGGATGCACTGTTGTTTAGAGTTTCGTCATTACCAGTTTTTATATTGTTTGAATCGTAATAGGCACCATTGAGTAACCAATCGATGCTGTCTTGTTGACCATAGATAGCGCCACTGGTTTTAGTGCGGGAGCCATTGGTCTCATAACCTTGTTTGAAATAGCCACCAAAGGTCTCGTCTGGTGCTAAAAAATCTTGTGCCGACTTAGTATTCTGCGCTACGACACCACCGAGGGCACCACTGCCCCACAAGCTACTGGCAGGGCCGCGCAGCACTTCGATGGATTTGAGCAACTCTGGGTCCATAAAGTAGGTACCTCTGTGACCAGAGCTGGTATTTTGTCTTGCGCCGTCAATTGTTTGCAACACACGATCGCCACTTAAACCACGGATTTCAACCCCTTGAGATGAAGCTCTTGGGCCATTAGTCAACGTAATATTTGCCTCATTTTTAAGGGCATTGGCAACTGATGATGCTTGGGCGACCGTAAGTTGCTCTTCATCCACCACTGCCACGCTACGGCTGGTTTCGGAGGCTTTTTCACTGATGCGTGTTGCACTCACCAATACTTCATCAAATTCAGTCGTGACCAGTTTTTTATTCGCATCCTGTTGAACAACGGGCTTAACACTTTCCTCTGCCGCTAACGTAAAACTTAGGGCCGTACCACTCAGTGCTATCGCCATGGCGATCACTAACGGCTTTTTTTTCATCTCTTCATCCTCAAGTGATATTCAGCTGTTTCCGTACAATTTATTACTGAGCCTAGACTCTCTTCCAGACGCCAATCCTTTCGAGATTGAGTCTGTTCCAGATGCTCCATTCCAGATTTGGCTCTTTCGAGATTGAGCCTCTTCCAGATCGAGCCCAAGGCAATCAGTCCCCATAAAGTAGGATAAATTGTCGGTTTAGCTGCTTTTTAAAGCGCTCATTCGAGCTATTGCAGGCACTCTACCTGAGATAATAAAATAGATCAAATGCAAATCATTATCATTTGCGATCTTGTTTATATTGAGATATCTTAATTAGGAAAATGGCTTTCATTGGAAAAAGAGGTTGCTGTGACACCAAAACGATATCTTGCCTTTGGCGCGTTAACGGTTGCCATCCAGACGGGTGTTATCGCCTCCCAACCCGCTATGACTATGCAGCCAAGCGCCCAATCATCGAGCGTAAACCAAGCATCACTCACTCCCAGCGCAAATACTGTCACCCTTAATTTTTCTACCGCGACTAGCGCTACAAGCAACACGAGTGCAGAGCCCATCAAGCAAACAGACGCCAAAGTAGCAACAGTGAACAGTACAATGCAAAAAAACAGTACAGCGCAAAAAGTATCAACAGCAGAATCTGTCGATAAGGCGGTTATCCCGACAATAGAAAAAACTAAAGCTGATCAGCGAATTGACAGCCAACTCGCCAAAAAATCTTCAGCAACAAAACCCACGGCTAACAATCATCCGGATACTGATCCTTTAACGACGAACGCTTTAGAACCAAGTGCTTTAGCACATAAGCGACTTGAACAAGTTGAACAACAAACAGAACCAAAAACAGCACAAATGGATTTAATCGCTAACGCAGCCAAAGTTGATGCAAAAGCGACCCCAAATGTAGCCAGTGCAACAACTGACAGTGCCCAAACTAACATAGTGGAATTAGCCAAACCGCTGTTCGCTGCAGCACCACCGCAACCGACTTATCCAAAGATAGCGCGTAAAAAAGGGCTAGAAGGCACCGCAACCATAGAAGTGATGTTTAACGAACTTGGTGAGCAACTGGCACTGACGTTAGTAAAAAGCTCAGGGTTCAGTCTGTTAGATCAAGCCGCGTTAGATGCAGTTGAAAACTGGCAATTTGCGGCGCCAGCGCAAAGGCTAGCGAGTCATTATAAGGTCAGAGTGCCTATTCGCTTCGCGCTCAACTAACAGGCCCAATGTTGCCACTGAAAAGTTAGCTCGTGGGAAGTTAGCTCGTCGAGTGTTAGCCACCGCACAACTAGCCTGATTTTTGTTTTACTAACTTACATATAAAACTACTTTTTTCAATAGATTGGAGAGGCTTAATGCCCGTAACTGATTTTTCAACCCTACAGACTCAGCTTGGCGTGCTGACTTGGCCCTTGTTGTTATGTGCTTTTTTAGCTTTGATGATCTGCCTTGAACGTAGCGCCTTGTTTTTGCATCAAACTTTGCTATCAATCTGGCCCAAAAAACAGGCCTGGGTAAAAGCATTGCGTCAATCAAGCTCAGCGGCAACCACTGAAAACGTCAGCGCGCTGCTAGCGCAAACCAGCGCACAGCAAGATTTACTCGCCCGTGGCGCGACCTTGTTACTCAAACAAGTCCACCAGCCAAAAGTGCTAAGGGAAGAATTACTCAGTCTGTGGCTCAATAAGCAACAACGCGACTTGCAAGCCGGACTCAAGGTTTTACAAGTGATTGGCATCATTAGTCCACTACTCGGTTTGCTCGGCACAGTATTGGGACTCATCGAAATGTTTGCCCAACTCGGGCAATCACAAGGCCCCGTCACTCCAGCACAACTCAGTGCTGGACTGGGCCTTGCGATGAACACCACAGCTGCCGGACTCATGATCGCCGTGCCCGCCATTACCGCCGCCCATCTTTTTGGGATCTGGGCTCAAGGCCAATGCCTGCGCGCTGGGCATGTGCTCAATCAACTCAATCTCTGGTTAGCGGGTATCGAAGATATTTCAATTGATGCCAATCATTACCAAGCATTCACCCGAGTCAGTAAAACCAGCGTCGAGCAAAAATTAGCATCCAAGCCCCATTCTCAAATTGAGCCACAGACATGATAAGTGCAGAGAAACCATTCTTATCGCAGGCTGGCATTGCTTCGCCTGAGCAACTTCCGAGCCTAGATTTAACCGCGTTAATCGACATTATTTTTATCGTGCTGGTGTTTTTACTGCTGACGGCAAATAGCCAATTATTGAGTTTGCCGGTAGATGTGCCACAAAGCCCAAGCTCGGCCATCACGGCAATCGACAACAAACAAACAATTGCCATCAATATCATGGCAACAGCGCCTTATTGGGCTATTGATGGCAAAGAGTTTGATGATTTAGCCACTTTTACCACTGAATTTACTGCATATTTTCAGACTATGCCGAAGGCGACGGTTGTCATTGCCGCCGACAAAGCCGCGCCAGTGGAACCTTTGATGCAACTGCTTGCACTGTTACAGACGCAGTCCATCAGTCAGACCCAAATTTTGATGGAGCATTAGCGTATCCGAACCCGCCATTTAAACGAGAAAGCAAAAGTCTGATATCAAAAAACGGCATCTAATCCTGTGGCGAACAAGTTGTATTAGGAGTTTAACCATGTTGTTTCAAGCAACTAAAATACCAGTAAAAAAAGGTCCCAGAGTTCAGCGTTATCAACATAAGCGCACATATAAGACATTAAAAAATTTGATGTTTTTCACATCAGCACTTACGGCCTTACTATCCTCAAGCGTTTTTAGCGCTGAACTGAGTGCCGAGCCAGAGATAAGACTCGTGAGTGCAGGTACGGGAGTTACAGAACTCGTGCTCGCCCTCGACGCAGGCAATGAGCTAGTCGCCATCGACTCCACCAGCTATGTGCCTGAAAGTTTGAGCCATGTGGCTAAGCTTGGTTATCACAGAATGCTCTCCGCCGAAGGCATTATTGCCCTCTCCCCTACGCTGGTTGTCGGTTCAGATGTGATGGGACCAGAAACCACACTAAAGGTATTAAAACAGGCGAATATCCAAGTTGTGCAATTACCCGCAACAAATGATGAACCACAACTGATGAACAATGTGGATACCTTAGGTCACTTACTCAATCGCCAAGAACATGCGGTTAAATTAAAACAAGATTTACATCAACAACTGCAAAGCTTAGCGGGTAAAAAACAACAAGTGCGCGATGCTGGCTCTCAGCCCAAAATTCTCTTCATGCTGTTACAAGAAGGCCGCGGTGCACGTGTTGGCGGTAAAGGCACAGCCGCAGATACTATTATCGAGCTGTCTGGGGCACAAAATATCGCCGAGTTTGATGGCTACAAAAGCATGTCTCAAGAAGGGATTCTGTCCTTGCAGCCCGACATTATTTTGCTGTCAAAGCGTAGCGATAAACCCACAGATCAAACCAATGCACAAATTGCCCAAGAACTGTTGAAAGAGATGCCACTACTCGCCCATACCCCAGCAGGGAAAAACGGCCATATTCAAACACTAGCACCGCAAGCCCTTCTCGGTGGTTTAGGCATCAGTGCCATAAGCGCCGCGGATACGCTCGCCAGCACATTGCTCAAGCAAAACCATTCACAAACGCAGCGATGAGTACAGTTAGCACTAATTAACCCCATATAAAAATAGAAAGGATATTTGAGATGTTCCTCAACCGCTGGCTCTGGCCGAGTCTAGTCACACTGTTAGCCCTCAGCGGCTTACTCTCGGTCAGCACTGGCCCTGTTAGCATCAGCTTTGTCGACGCCCTAAATGCAGTGTTCAATTGGGCTACCCAGCAAAATATCGGCAATATTGCGCCCCACGAGCAACTGGTAATCAACAATGTGCGCTTACCACGGACATTACTGGCGTTAGCAGTAGGCGCTACGCTCGCACAGTGCGGCGCGGTAATGCAGGGGCTTTTTCGCAATCCCTTAGCGGATCCAGGTATTATCGGAGTGTCATCCGGCGCAGCACTTGGCGCAGCCATCTGTATCGTGCTGCTACCCAACACAAATCCGTTGATGATCCCCATCAGTGCGTTTGCATCGGGATTAGTGACCACCCTTATCGTCTACCGACTCGCCAGCAGCCCAACAGGTACATCGGTCGTATTATTACTTTTGTCGGGTGTTGCCATAGCTGCGCTGGCAGGCGCAGGAATAGGTGTTCTCACATATCTTGCCAACGACATGGCGCTACGTGACTTAACCCTATGGCAAATGGGATCGATTGCAGGTGCGCAGTGGCTATATGTCAGTCTGTGTCTTGTGACCTTAGCGCTACTGAGTTGGCGATTTCACCAAAATGCGGCGGCACTCAATGCCTTGCTGCTTGGCGAATCCGAAGCACGCCACTTAGGGATAGATGTCGATAGGCTCAAACTTAGGCTTATTTTGCTTTGCGCCTTAGGGGTTGGCGTAAGTGTAGCTGCAACAGGAATTATCGGCTTTATCGGCCTCGTCGTGCCGCATTTAGTGCGCATGATGTTAGGGCCAGATCATCGCCAACTGCTGCCCATCAGCGCACTTTTAGGTGCAGCCCTATTGGCATTGGCCGATATCGGCGCGCGCGCTTTTTTACCGCCTGCCGAGTTACCCGTTGGACTCGTCACCGCGCTCATCGGTGCGCCTTTCTTCATCTTTTTACTACTGCAACAACGCAGTAAGCTAATCTAAGCGAGTTTTTATGGCTGCAACATCCTTTGCAAATCAACCATCACAATCGACAACTTATTCAGCCAAGGCGCAATTTGATCGCACCGAGCTCAGCATTTGTCAGCTCGATGTCAGCATCGGTCCAAAAACCGTGCTCAGTAATATTAATGTACAGTTTCAATCGGGTGCAGTAACCGCCCTACTCGGCCCAAATGGTGCGGGTAAATCCACCCTGCTTAAAGCCCTTTGCCAAGAAATCAGCACACCAAGGCAAAGTATACGGCTAGGCCATAGCCAGCTGGCGGATTGGCCTAGGAGAGAGCTGGCAAAATCCTTAGCTGTACTGCCGCAACACGCCAGCCTCACCTTTCCATTCACTGTGTCAGAAGTCGTAGCAATGGGTTTATATCCCTTAACCATCAGTAAGATAGAAGGTGATGCGTTAGTTGCAGAGCAACTGGCGCAAGTGGGCTTAACCCATCTGGCTAAGCGCAGCTATCCAACCCTCTCTGGCGGCGAGAAACAGCGAGTCCAACTCGCCAGAGTCTTGACTCAACTCAGGCAATCGCCGTTTCCGCCCGTACTATTACTGGATGAACCAACATCGGCGTTAGATCTTGCCCAGCAGCACAGAGTACTTGAGTTAGCCCAAAACTTAGCTCACCAACAAGGCTACACTGTAATAGTGGTACTACATGACTTAAACCAAGCCGCGCGCTATAGCGATCAATTAATTGTGTTAAAACAAGGGCGAATCGTCAGTGAAGGCACGCCATCCGATGCTCTGTCGGTTGATACCATTAGGGAAGTATGGGACTACGAGCCCGTATATATCCCCGCCCCACAGGGTGGACATCCACTGATTTTTTAATGGAAAGAAGATATTCATCTTACATTTTTGAGGTCTGATGTGGGTATAATCGCTGCGTTTACACTTTTAGCTATCACCTTTTAGCCGCAGCCGCATTAATTTAGGCAGAGCCCAGATGAAACCCACTATCTCAACAGAAACTCAACAAGAAGCACTGGTCGCAGCCAAAGCCACCCAAAAGCCGGGCCAAACCAAAGAGCAAACTAAACTCATTGCCCAAGGGATAGAAAAAGGCATAGCTGAATATAAAAAGCTGCAAAAAGCCAAAGCTCGCGAACGGGATAAAGCACGTAAACAACAGTTGAGAGCAAAATCTCGCACAGTTAATGACACTGATGAACTAGAGGATTCAGACGCATTATTCGAATCTCAACGTCAGTTCACCACCGCGACTTGGATTGCCATAACGCTTTTACTACTAAGTTGGGTAGGGTTTGCCGCATATATCTTTGCAGATTAAAGACTATGATTTATATATAAAAATTAAAACATCTATATATCACTTGTTAGACAATATCCTCTAATACCTTACATACATCATTAATTGAAAAAATATTACCGTTAAGGCTTGCTCGGTCTTTTGATATATTCAGAACGAGCCTAAATACATTGTTCGCATCAGGATAACGGGCAAGCTTTAAAATGATGTCATCACCATTTTCTTCTGCAGACCGAAAATCCCAGCCCTTCCCTGATAAATCAAAAAGCACTTCCGCCGTTTCAGTATTGATTAACACAGGCGCATAAACCCAATGCGACATTCGCATCTCACTGGGGTTGATATCCAGTGTTAACTTACCATTTTGAAAAAACAGCTTAGTGTCCATAAACAGTCCCTGAGTAACAAGTATCACAAGCGATAAGCCGATAGCTTGTATATTGAACCCCATATCCATTTGTTGTCCATACCGCATCACTTCTAACACGAACCATTTACGCTCATTACCATCAGGCAAAACCGTTAAACGCTTAAGCAAAAAAAAGACAAAAAAAAGCCTGCTCAATGAGCAGGCAAAGACATATTTCAAGCGTCCCTTTCGGGGAAGTACATTACCGCGCTAGCGGGAAAAACCTGGCATATTCATGCAAAACATCAACATGCTACTTGAGTCTAAACACGCCAAAAAAGGCGATACAAAGGTTGATGGATGATGGAAACTTAAACTTTAAGGAGGGTTAGGCCTTAAAGCTCATGGCGAATAAACCGCCACGCAAAACATCAGTGTTAAACCAAGTGTTTTGCCAATAAATATGGTTGTTGCCTGTATAAGACATAGTCAATACTCCTAAATTAGTTGTGATTAAGTACTCTAGTGAAGCTTGGCTCGGTTCCTTGGAACTAGAGATTCTCATATCCGTTGAGACGACTTGTCACTCAGGTCCTTGGAGAAAAATATCCATCCTGGATAGACTAGAGAGGAAAGGCATAGTGCCTAATCCACGAAAGCAATTATATGGATTTGTAGTTTTATTACAACCTTTATTTGTATTTTTTTTGATTAAGGCTTTTTAATGTAATTAAATTACACAATTATAGTGAGGTTAATGGCGACCTGCTTCACAGAAAAACAGAAATAACCCTGTAAATATCTAATAAATAAGATATTACAGAATTATTTCTATTTGTTACCACAAATCGTTAGCGATTGATCAGATATTGATACAAGCCCACCAGCGGACTCGCTGTAGGTTTGCCGTAGAGCGGATCACCTTCTGTTGCACTGCCTGCAATATCTAAGTGTGTGTAAGCCAAGGGAATAGGGGCTGTTACACCATGGTCAAATAGCCCCGATGCTTTCAGTAAAAATGCCGCGGGATATTGATGTCCACGGGCGGTAATCGATGATGGCGCATTATTGGAAGATAATATTTCAGCAGCGCCTGACACATCGCGGATCTTAGCGAAGTCTTCAGGGCGTAATGTAGACACTTCAAAGGGCTCACCCCATTGAGTCGCCTGCTGCTGTAAAGTGACAGCGCATTGCTGTGAACTCGCTACTGAGTTTTCCACCGCCGCAGGATAACTGCCATAACAACGTACGACATGACCTGTGAGTGTTGCTACCGAAAACATCTCAGGCTTCACCGCTGACACGGCTTTGATACGTAAATGGCTCAGTAAATCCGCCAGCACTAAGCGCCCTTCGGCATCCGTATTACCAATTCGTACCCTCACACCCGCATGGCTCGTAATAATTTCATCGGTCACGAAGGCTTCGCTGCCTATGCTGTTACGCACTAAACCTAACTCGGCAATCACTCGAATACCTTTAGGCTTGAGCATTGACAGAGTTTTAAATAAACCCGCCACGGCAGAAGCGCCACCTTTATCACGACTCATACCCGCCATAGCGCCGCCGACTTTCAGATCGGCGCCGCCGGTATCGTAAATCACGCCCTTACCCGCAAACAGGAAAGTGCGAGTCACTTGACCCTCTGGCAGATACTCTAGTTTCACCACGCGAGGCTGATGACGACCGACGGCAAAAGAAGAACGCGCCACGGCGCTGAGTAGCGGATAATCACGCTCTAAAATATCTCTGTCTTCTACCACTGCGGTTTTGATCACGCTGCCCGCTAAGGATTGCAGACAATAATCGGCAAAGGCTTTAGCCGACATGCGCTCAGGTTCAGTACCACACAAATCCCGCGCTAATACGCGGCCCGCTTCTAAGGCATTGAGCAAATTGCTGTTATGGGTTGATGAAGATAATAACCCTATGGCCTCAAATGCAGGCGTTAAGCCAGTCGCTTCACGCAGCTCTAAGGTTTGCCACAGTTCTTGACCGCAGGCTAATGCTGCGACTTCAGAGGCAAAACTAAAACGTGAGTCCTTCGATGGCACTACATATAACAATGGACGTTTTGCACCTGCGTCTTTTGCAATGGCAATCGCCGCCCTTGCAGCATTGGCATAGACTCGCACGTCCACATACTCGTCATTCACTTGGGTGACAGGGGCAATGATCAAACGCCCTCCCGCAAGCCCTGGGGCAAACAGTAATGTCGGGCTCTTACCCACGCGCTTATCCACGTGGGCACCGTGCTGAGCCAATAAACCTATCTCATCAAAACCGATAGAATCCAGATCGGGCGTCACCACCACAACCGCATCCCAGCCTTCACCATCAAAAATGGCATTTTCTGCTTTTACATCAACGAAGTTAACTTGAAACATGACCCATCCTTTTTCATTATTGTGCCTGCATTATTCCCGCTCTATCGCTTAATTACCAATCTAAAAGTGGTACCGACACTCCCAGAAAAAATCGAACTGGAAACTTTGGCTGCCAGCTCACCAAAAGCCTGTGACGCTGAGATTATTTGGCTGCACAGAATGTGGTAGAATGGCCGCAAATTTGCCCTATACCCACAAGACCTTATGAGGGACACTCAAGTGACAGCCTTAAGTCAGTTATACCCGCAGCCATTATGGCAATGGTTCGAACAAATTTGCGCGATTCCCCATCCATCTAAGCATGAGCAAGCCTTAAGCCAGCACATTCAAGCGTGGGCTAAAAGCAAACAACTTGCCGTCGTTGAGGATGCCGTTGGCAACTTGATCATCCGTAAACCTGCGACGCCGGGTATGGAAGATCGTAAAATAGTGGTTATTCAAGCTCATATCGATATGGTGCCACAAAAAAATGCCGATAAAGTGCATGATTTTACTAAAGATCCTATCGAAGCTTATGTCGATGGCGATTGGGTTAAAGCCAAGGGTACAACCTTAGGTTCAGATAACGGTATTGGCATGGCATCGGCTTTAGCCATTTTAGGCTCTGATGATATCAAGCACGGTCCATTAGAAGTGCTGCTGACGATAGATGAAGAAGCGGGCATGACAGGCGCCTTCGGTTTACAGGCTGGCATGTTAGACGCTGATATTCTGATCAATACCGACTCAGAGCAAGAAGGTGAAATCTACATGGGCTGCGCCGGTGGCGTTGATGCTCAAATCACCCTGCCTATGGTGTGGCAAGCCTCTGAGCAAAGTTACTCAGCCTTTAGCCTGCACTTATCTGGCTTAAAAGGGGGTCACTCTGGTGTGAACATTCACTTAGGTCGTGGTAATGCCAACAAGCTATTGGCGCGTTTCCTCTTTGAAAACGCAGATGATTTAGCGTTGGAGTTGACCCAATTTAG
Source organism: Shewanella sp. SM87 (assembly GCF_025653705.1). Taxonomy (NCBI): domain Bacteria; kingdom Pseudomonadati; phylum Pseudomonadota; class Gammaproteobacteria; order Alteromonadales; family Shewanellaceae; genus Shewanella; species Shewanella sp. SM87. The sequence continues at coordinate 83,259 of NZ_JAKKSC010000010.1, read as the reverse complement.
CGGCGGTTCACTGCGTAATGCGATCCCACGTGAAGCCAACATCAGCTTTATGTTGCCAGAAGAAAACGTCAGCGCCTTAAACGAAAAAGTCGCTGAGTTTGAAGCGCTTATCCGCACCGAACTCGCCATTGCCGATCCCGATATGCGTTTAGTGTTAAACACTATCCCCACGCCAAAACGTGTGATGAGCGAAAACAGCCAAAATACCCTGATCGATTTGCTGCATGTGTGCCCGAACGGCGTGATCCGCATGAGTGATGAAGTCGAAGGTGTGACTGAAACTTCGCTCAACGTTGGCGTTATCAGCACTAACGATGAAGAAGTCACTATCCTGTGCCTTATCCGCTCGCTGATCGATTCTGGCCGTACTCAAGTCGAAGGCATGTTAACTGCGCTGACCAACTTAGCCGGAGCCGATATCGATTTAAGCGGTGCTTACCCAGGCTGGAAGCCAGATAACAGCTCACCTGTAATGGCGATAGTGCGCGAAACCTATCAAGACATTTACCACAAAGAGCCAGTGATCATGGTGATCCATGCGGGTCTTGAGTGCGGCCTATTCAAGAAACCCTATCCAGACATGGACATGGTCTCGATTGGCCCCACCATTCGCTATCCACACGGTCCAGACGAAATGGTAAACATCACCACAGTCGGCCAATATTGGACATTATTATTAGCCGTACTCGAGCGCATTCCAGTCAAGGCTTAATGTTCTAACCTTACCCAAGCTCACTCAATTCAAGGCCACATCTGCTCAAGTCAGATGTGGCCTTATTTTTTACCGCGGATTCTATTTGTGTAGAAATGCCATCGATAAAATTTTTATGAAAGAACTGAATAACTTGAATTTTCTACTATAGTTGTTCTGTCTGACCCTAACGTATTTTTGCTTATCGCGCTTTTAGAGATAACCGCTTTCCCCTTCAATACTGTGACCTTAAGGAATAGAGATCATGAAATTTGGTAAAATCTTGTCAGCCGCTGCACTACTGCTCAGCAGTAACCTCAGTTTCGCCGAAGAAGTCCCCAAAGCCGTTATAGACCTAGCCGATTCACTGATGCCATTAGGCAGAGAAGTGGTACTGGTGAATGCCGTTAAAGCGCAAAATGCCCAAGGCAAAAGCTTAGATTCAATCAAAACATTAGATGAAAAATGGATTGCCACCGCAGGTATTGATGACTTTATGTCATCCCTGATGAACAACGAAGCGGCCAAGTTTCTCACGACCTTCGAAGCCAGCAAACCTTACTACCAAGAAATTTTCCTCATGGACAATCAAGGCGCGAACGTCGCCATGATCAGTAAAACTTCAGATTATTGGCAGGGTGATGAGGATAAATGGCAAAAATCATTCGCCAATGGCAAAGGCGATAAACACATAGGTCCGGTCAAATTTGACGAGAGCTCCCAAGCCTATCTAGTACAAATTTCTATTCCAGTGATGGATGGCGATGCTGCAATTGGTGCTATCACGATTGGGATCAACCTAGATCAATTTGGACTCTAATTACCAGAGAACGCCAGTGATGGGCTGCATCCTCTTACCACAGAGGTTATTGCGGCTCTCACCTTTTCAGTGTATCAATCAAGGAGGGCGTGACTATGGAATGGTATAAAGATCTATCCGTTAATCAGAAACTGACTTATCCGAGTCTGCTACTCGCTGGCGTAGTCATCTTCGCCTCTTCAACTGGTATTTTAGGACTCAAAGCCTTAAATCACAGCGCGAATACACTCGCGCTTGAATACTTACCTAGCCAATCTGAACTCCTACAGGCCGATAAAGCGCTTTATCAAGCTCAAGTGGCCGAGCGCAGCCTGATGTTTGTTAACGTGGGCACAGACTCTTACAACGACCTTTTAAAGCAGCACACTAATAGTATCTCTCTGGTTAAAGAACATATTGATAAGTTTGCCGATGTGACCACAAGTCCCCTCGCTAAAGATAAGCTCAATGAATTGAATCACAGTTTCGATACTTGGCGAGCGACAACCACAGAAATCAGTAATCAACGCACCCAAAATGGCCGTAACGGTAGAACGACGGCGATTGATCTTAGTTTCGGTCAAGCAGCAACGCAATTCGAGCAACTACACCAGAACATTAATCATTTAATCAATGATTTAAATAGTAATACTACCGCAGCGATAGCCCAAGTAGATGATGATGCCAATCATGGACAACAGATGCAGTTAATTGCCTTAGCCATCAGTCTCTTGATCTGTATACTCTTTATCGTTGCACTGCCTAAACTCATCAGCAAACCGCTGGCGGTTTTACTCGCAAAAATCCACGACATTACCGATGGTGATGGCGATTTGACCGAACGAGTCCACTTAACCTCTAAAGACGAGCTTGGTGATCTCGCCAAGGCATTCAATCATTTTCTCGATAACTTACACGGTATTATCTCGCAATTTAAACAGTCTACATCAGAGCTCAACTCCGCTGCCGAAGGTCTAGCCAAAACCAGCGCATCAGCAAAACATACCTTGATGGATCAACAAGCTGCAACCCACAGAATCGCCGATGCCAGCGATCATATTGCCGCATCCGTGCAAGAAGTATCAGTCAGTGCCAGTCATGCCGCCGATGCCGCTAAACAAGCCGACGTATTTACCGCCGACGGTCAGGCAAGAGTGAAAAAAACCATCAATGTGATTCGTGAACTTGCGGGAGATGTGGGCACGGCAGAAATGCAGATCAATAAACTCGAACAGGAAGGCCAACATATCGGCCGCGTGCTTGAGGTGATTCAAGCCATTGCCGAACAGACGAATCTATTAGCCCTTAACGCCGCAATTGAAGCGGCGCGCGCGGGCGAACAAGGACGCGGCTTTGCAGTGGTTGCCGATGAAGTGCGATCCCTTGCCTCTAAGACTCACCAATCCACCGAAGAAATTAAATTAATGATCGCCAATGTGCAAAATGGCACTCAAAGTGCTGTGGCAGCGATTAATATCGGTAATGAAAAGGCTATCTCAAGCGTAGAAGCCGCCAGTAATGCCGGTGAAGCCTTAGCGCATATTGCAGAAATGGTCAGCCAAATTAGTGAGATGAATAATCAAATCGCCCTTGCAGCTAAAGCGCAAACCACTATGGCCAACGAGAGTCATCAAAATATTCAACACATTGCCGAACAGTCGGAGGAGAGTCTACGAACCACTGATGAAATCTACGCAGCAAGCGTACAACTCTCGTCAATGGCGAGTAACCTCACGGCGCTGGTCAGCCGCTTTAAACTGTAATTTTTGAGGGTGAAAGCTTTTATATAAGTTACCTTTTGTAAATCAGTGATGTTTGAAAGGTCCCCTCAAACGAATAAGGGAGCATAAACCTGTCGCAGTGATTATCTGAATTCAGGTGCTCCCTTATATTTAAACAGCAAAGCTAGCACAGATTAGCAGCGCTTAACCACTAAGCCTCTTGCCGCGCGTATGTTGACTAACATAGGTAACATCAACGCAAGGATCACTATCAGCATCCCTACCAACTGAATTTCCGTCACCGCCTGCCCCATGGCTAACGCCGTTAATGCTGCAAAAACGGGCACGAGATTAAAAAAGATCGATGCCTTAGCGGGGCCAAGCGCCTTAACACCGTTAATCCAAAACAGATAACCGAGCACAGTGGCGAACAAACCTATGTAGAGTACGCTAGAAAAAGCCGTTGCCGACAGTTCCATCAACTCCAGCCAAGGGTGAAACTCACCTCGGCCAAGCCCAACCACGGACATAGACACACTGGCAGCTATCATACTCAGCAAGGTAAATGGCAACACTGGCAACCAATGGCCGACCCGTTGCGAACAAATGGTATAACCACTCCACGCCAACATGCCGGCGGCAATCATCACATCACCTTGGTTAAAACTAAAGTTGAGCAACTGCTCCACACTACCGTTGGTGATCACTAGCAGTACGCCCGCCAATCCGCCCACTAAGCTAAACACTTGTTGTCTGCTGAGCCATTCAAGTTGTAATAGCGCATTGACGATTGAAGTCACTAGCGGGCTGAGCGCCATAATCAAGGCACCATTGGCAGCAGAGGTATGCTGCAGGCCATTAAATAACGCCAGATTTAAGCCGCCCACACCAATCACACCCACTAACGCTATGACAATATATTGCACCAAACTCAATTTGGGCCAAGCCTGACGAGTAAAAACGATATATAACGCTAGAGTCACAGCCGCAATAGTAAAACGCCAAAAGACGAGGGATTCTCCTGACATCTCCTCCAGCACTCGCTTAGCAATCGGAAACACACTGCCCCAGCTAAAAACGCAAATCAGTAGACAAACGAATGTCATGTAAGGTGTATGGGATTTCATATCGGACTCTAGGGAGGTAATTGGGATTGAGCTTAGTTTATAAGTTTCATATATTATTAAAACCAACAAGATTGAGAGCTTAAATTCCAAATATGAAACTTAATTATTCCTTAGACGATATGCGCTTATTTTGGGTAGTGGCACAGCAAGGGAGTTTTAAGCTCGCGGCGCAGCACTTAGGCATTCCACCTTCAACCTTAAGCCGTCGAATCAATCTGTTAGAACAATCCTTAGGCCTGCGTTTACTGCACAGAGACGCCCATAGAGTCAATCTTACCGCCACAGGTCAGCGGTATCTCGAACGCTGCGGCCCGCTATTTATCGAGTTAAACCAGGTATCTGGTGAGTTGCATGCGGATAAACATCAAGCGGTTGGCAAATTGCGGATCTCGGCGCCCATCAATACAACCTATCGCTGGCTGGGTGAATCACTCAACGCCTTCCAACGGCATTATCCCAATATTGATATCGATTTAAGTCTGTCGAACATGAATATCGATGTCAGTGAAAACGCCATCGATATCGCCTTTCGAGTGGGCGAACCTAAAGATCCCGATTGGATTGCAAGGCCACTTACCACGATTAGCTTTGTACTTTGCACCAGCACATCGGCAACGCAGTGGCATGCGCTGCAATCCATTGAAGAGCTGGATCAGCATCCGGTTATCATCGCCAAGCCCACAAAAACGTGGCGTTTACAGCACAATAGCACAGGGCAAAATGTCGAGTTTGAACCAAGGGGGAATATCAAATTAGCCGTCGATGATATGGCGATTGCCTGTCAGGCCGTGGTGGCGGGGCTTGGGATTGGACTCATACCCATCAGCATGGCGAGTGAACAGATACGAAGTGGCAAACTCATTCAAATACTGCCCGAGTGGCAAGGTATTCCGCGTACCGCCTACTTAATGTATCGCGATCGAGACAACCTGCCCTTACGAGTCAGACTGTTAATTGATTTTATGTTGGCGAATCCACCCGAGGCTTATTGAGCCAATGCAGGCATGAGTCTGCGGCTTATCGACTCAATAAACGGCTAGAGTGCTAAATCCAACTGAGTCTGGCCGTTTAAGCTTGTGGCGACGACAAGAGTAGAATCGGCGAGGCCGACCGAAATACCCAATAGACGAATGCCACGGCCTTCTTGCCTTTCCATAGCCTGTGCGAGTAGCTCATAGAACATTACAATTGAGACTTCATCGCTCCGGTGCTCAATTGTAGTCTGCTTGAAATCGTTAAACTTAAGTTTGACCACCTGTTTATGTATTTTGCGTTCCTTAGCACTGCGACTTAAACGCAAGGACAGTTCTTGGATCAAACTCGGCATCACCTGCTGGCACTGCTCTAAACTATAAATATCCTTCGCTAATGTGGTTTCAACACCCACTGATTTGCGCTCTCTGTCGGCAGAAATCCCCCGTTCATCTATGCCTTGGGAACGCTCAATCAACACGCCACCAAACTTACCGAATCGCGCTAAGAGCTCAGGTTTAGAATAAGCTTGCACATCACCACAGGTATTGAGCCCGAGCGAAGAGAGCTTTTCGGCGGTGACTTTACCAACACCGGGAATTTTACGCAGCGTTAAGGTCTTAACAAACTCAGAAAGCGTCTCTGGCGTAATGACATATTGGCCGTTTGGCTTGTTCAGATCCGAGGCGACCTTAGCTAAAAATTTTACTGGCGCGATACCCGCCGATGCGGTTAAACCCGTTTCGGCTAAGATATCGCGACGAATGGCCTGCGCAATCAAGGTCGCAGAGCCCTTATATTGTTGGCACTCACTCACATCCAAATAAGCTTCATCTAAGGAAAGCGGCTCAATTAATTGGGTATATCTGGAAAATATTTCACGAATTTGTAGCGACACTTCTTTGTAAACCTGCATCCGGCCTGGTACTAAAATCAGCTCAGGGCACAACTTAAAGGCATAAGCCGTTGCCATTGCTGAACGTACACCGAATTTACGTGCCTCGTAACTACAAGTACTGATAACACCGCGACGGTCGCTACTGCCGCCTACGGCTAAAGGCTTGCCACGGTACTCAGGAAAGTCGCGCATTTCCACTGCAGCAAAATAGCAGTCCATATCGATATGAATAATTTTTCGCACGTTGAATTCCTCCAACGCCAAAATACTGTATATAAAAACAGTAATCAAGTATTCCTGATAGATTTGGGCCAATAAGATGTGGCCTAGCGCTGGAAAAGAGAACAAGACAAGTGTGAGGAACAACAGACATGCTTAATAACTGAGTTTCCTAGGCCATTACACTCAGTGACCTAGGTATTTACTCAACCTAACAATCTAAGGCTCACATCTTAGTTTGCAGGTAGTTTTGCAATCCAACACGGTCAATAAGCCCAAGTTGTTTTTCGAGCCAATACATATGGTCAGACTCTGTATCGTCGAGTAATACTTCAAGGATTTCGCGGGTCTGGTAATCTTGCTTCTGCTCACACAGTGCAATCACTTTGCGCAAATCGTCCGCGACCTTGTATTCATAGGCGAGATCATTACGTAGCATTTCTTCTACATCTTTACCTATGTTCAATGCCTCACGGGCGGCAACATTGGGTGTACCTTCGAGGAATAAAATGCGCTGCACTAATTTGGCTGCATGGGCTTTCTCATCATCTGACTCATGGGCGATACGCTCATAGAGTTCTTTCAGGCCCCAATCTTCGTACATATGGGCATGGACAAAATACTGATCCATTGCCGAGAGTTCTCCCGTTAGGAGTCGATTTAACGCATCGAGGACGTCTTTATCGCCTTTCATATTTTGCTCCTATTGGTCGCTAATTTGCGATTGTAGATAATTTTGAATACCGGTTAGCGTAATGAGCTCTTGCTGCGACTCAAGCCAATCTAAGTGCTCTTCTTCGTCTTCGAGAATATCTTCCAGCAGATCGCGGCTCACATAGTCCTGTTCAGCTTCACACAAGCTGATCGCATCACGCAGCAATGTAAGCTGCTCTTGCACCATGGCCAGATCGCAATCGAGCATCTCTTGGCTATGTTCACCAATGCGAAGTTTTTCGAGTTGTTGCAGATTAGGCAGACCTTCCAAAAACAGCACTCGCTCGATGAGCTTATCGGCATGCTTCATATCTTGGATGGATTTTTTGTATTCGACGTGGTTTAACTTCTCTAAGCCCCAATGTTTAAACATGCGGGCATGGAGGAAATATTGATTGATGGCGGTCAACTCACAGGTAAGCACCCGATTCAGTTGCCCAACCACTTTAGGATGACCTTTCATAAGTTACTATCCTTGGTAAGCGTGAAAAGATTGATCTAAATCAAGCTTCTAGCCTAGTACAATTTATCGACCAACTCAAATTATCTTTATATTTCACTCACTTAATGATGAAAAGCATTCTCATTCCTGCTTAGATTAACTTGCTATCCCACTCTAATCCCAAGGATAAATCTCAAATGATTAACCCGTGTAAGAAAATACGAGGCAAAAAATAGCCCCCTAAATCGGAGGCTATGATCGAATCAAGACTATTTAGATAATGCGGTCTTTCGTTAACTTCTCACGACGTGCTTCTTCAGCGGCCATACGACGTTTACGTTTGTCACAAGGGTCATCACAATCACACGCTTTTTCAATCCCTAGAACACCTAAACCGCCACAACTTCCTTCAACGGCTTTGCGCTTGATGAGATAACCAATCGACATGAGCAAAAAGAAGACTAACAAGATCACAAATGCCGCGATAAAAGAGGTCATGGTTTACTCCAAAAACTAAATAAGGAAAGGCTTGAAGGCGTCGCTGTAATAGACCTTAAATCCGTCGCCTTGCTTTTCGATTAGCATTATCGCCAAGTGTTCCTTCTTGGCAAGCTCCAATGATGCTTCTGTGCCCAAAACCATCATGGCCGTCGCAAAACCGTCGGCCGTCATACAATTTTGATGCAATACAGTCACGGATGCTAACTTATGATTTATCGGCAAACCAGTACGCGGATCGATTATATGCGTAAAACGTTGGCCGTCTTCTTCATAATAATTACGATAGTCGCCAGAGGTCGCCATCGCCATAGTACCAGGTGCAATAACCTGCTGTACGGCTTCAGAGCCATCATTGGTCGGTTGCTCTATAGCAACACGCCAAGAGCTTCCATCACCTTTGGCACCTTTGATACTCAGTTCGCCACCGATTTCAACTAAATACCCTGTCGCGTGGTATTTATCAAGAATGGAAGCGATCTTATCAACCCCAAATCCCTTCGCGATTGATGATAAATCTACATATAAATAGGTGTTGTGCTTACTTAGACGGTTGCCTTCAATGGAAAGTTCACTAATCCCTGTTTTGGCTTTAGCCGCATCAATATCAGCCTGTGTCGGAACTTTCGTTGGACGCTTATCAGGTCCAAAACCCCACAGATTAACTAAAGGACCTAAGGTAATATCAAGTGCCTTATCCGTCACTTGATATAAACGTATTCCCTCTTGCACCACTTTTATGGTATCCGGTGAGACTTCAACACTTTGCTCCAATGGCAATTGGTTGAAACGGGATAATTCTGAATTAGGCCGATAGGTCGACATCTGGTCATTGACTAGCTCAAGGGCTAAATCAATCTCCGCTTGAAGTAACTGCGCCGTCGGCATCTGCTCATTCGGAACGACTTTAATGTGATAAGTCGTGCCCATAGTGCTGCCGGCCAACGAAATGACTTCGTTTTGCTTAGAACAGGCTGAAACAAAAAAGGCCAGTCCCACGAGGACTAGCCAGTTAAATGAATACTTTAACGCTGAGGTATTGATCTTTAAGGTCTGAAACATAGTGACCTACTACTCTTATTTGGGCCCTTAAATGCAAAAGTTGCAGATGAAAGGTTAACCTCAACATCTGCAACTTTTCTATCTAGGACTAATGAACATTAGCCGCCGAAGTCATCCAACAGGATGTTTTCGTCTTCGACACCAAGATTTTTCAACATACCAATGACGGCGGCGTTCATCATTGGAGGTCCACACATGTAGAACTCACAATCTTCTGGAGCATCATGGTTTTTCAGATAGTTTTCATACAATACGTTATGAATAAAACCTGTGTAACCATCCCAGTTGTCCTCTGGTTGAGGATCTGAAAGTGCCACATGCCATACGAAGTTATCATTCTCAGCCGCTAGGCCGTCGAAATCTTCTACGTAGAACATTTCACGCTTAGAACGTGCACCGTACCAGAAGCTCATCTTACGTTTAGACTGAAGACGCTTCAGTTGGTCGAAGATATGTGAACGCATTGGCGCCATACCCGCACCACCGCCGATAAACACCATTTCTGCATCGGTATCTTTCGCGAAGAATTCACCGAATGGGCCAGAAATTGTCACTTTATCGCCAGCTTTTAAGCTCCAAATGTAAGATGACATCTTACCGCAAGGCAGAGTCAAGTTACGTGGTGGAGGCGTAGCAATACGCACGTTCAGCATAATAATACCGAACTCTTCTGGGTAGTTAGCCATTGAGTATGCACGGATAGTTTCTTCATCAACCTTAGATTCAAGATTGAAGAAACCGAAGTGTTCCCAGTCGCCACGGTATTGTGCAGGTACATCAAAATCTGCATATTTAATATGATGAGCAGGTGCTTCGATTTGAATATAACCGCCAGCACGGAATGGTACAGACTCGCCATCAGGAATTTGCAGCTTCAGTTCTTTAATGAAAGTGGCTTTGTTATCGTTAGAGATAACTTCACATTCCCATTTCTTGATACCGAAGATTTCTTCGTCAAGCTCGATTTCCATATCGTTCTTAACGTTAACCTGACAAGAAAGACGACAACCTTTACGGGCATCACCTTTGCTGATGTGGTCAAGTTCCGTTGGCAGAATATCGCCGCCGCCAGACTTAATCACCACGCGACATTGGCCACATGAGCCACCGCCACCACACGCACTCGATACGAAGATACCGCTGTTAGCCAAAACGCCTAACAACTTACCGCCCGCACCGGTTGTAATCGCTTTTTCAGGATCGTCATTAATGCCGATCGTGATGTCACCACTAGCCACTAACTTAGACTTAGCGAATAAAATCACTAATACCAAGATGAGGACGATAGCAGTAAACATACTCACACCGAGGTAAACCTCGAGCGGAGTAGATTTAAAAATACCAAGAATATCCATTAACTTATCCTTAGAAGGTCCAATTCAAGAAGCCGTTATGTGTCTCTTACAGAGACACACCTGAAAACGACATGAAACCTAAGGCCATCAAACCAGCGGTGATAAAGGTAATCCCTAAACCACGTAGGCCGTTAGGCACGTCGGCATACTTCAGCTTCTCACGGATACCGGCCATCAATACGATAGCTAATGCCCAACCCACTCCTGAGCCGAAACCAAACACCACACTCTCGCCTAGCTTGTAGTCACGCTCAACCATGAATGATACCGCACCGAAAATCGCGCAGTTCACTGTGATCAAAGGTAAGAAAATACCTAATGCGTTGTACAAAGGTGGAAAGTACTTGTCCAGTGCCATTTCCAGAATTTGAACCAAAGCCGCAATCACACCGATAAAGGTAATGAATTTCAAGAAGCTTAAGTCAGCTTCAGGTGCGCCAGCCCAAGCAAGTGCACCAGGAGCTAGCAGCCCTTGATAGATAACTTGGTTTGCAGGGACAGAGATAGTTAACACTACAACTACCGCAATCCCTAGGCCCATGGCTGTAGTGACTTTCTTAGACACAGCCAAGAAAGTACACATACCTAGGAAGAAGGCCAGTGCCATGTTTTCAATGAAAACAGAGCGAATTAACAGGCTAATATAATGTTCCATCGCACTTACCCTTTTGCTTCAACTTGCTCTGGCTTATAGGTACGAATAATCCAAATCAAAACACCGATCAGGAAGAACGCACTCGGAGGCAGTAGTAGCAGACCGTTTGGTTGGTACCAGCCGCCATCAGAGATCTTGTGCAGGATTTCAACACCGAACAGAGAACCGTTACCAAACAGTTCACGTACGAAGCCAACAGCTAACAGAATCGCACCGTAACCTAAACCGTTACCGATACCATCCATAAAGCTCATCATTGGCGGTGTTTTCATCGCGTAGGCTTCGGCACGACCCATTACGATACAGTTCGTAATAATCAGACCGACGAATACCGACAGCTGCTTAGAGATCTGATAAGCATAAGCCTGCAGCAATTGGTCAACCACGATTACCAAAGAGGCAATAATGGTCATCTGTACGATAATACGCACACTGCTTGGAATATGATTACGGATCATTGAGATAAACAGGTTCGAAAACGCAGTTACCGCAGTTAACGCCAACGCCATTACCAGTGCAGTTTCGAGCTTACTCGTTACCGCTAATGCACTACATACACCAAGTACTTGTAAAGCAATCGGGTTGTTGTTGACTATAGGTCCGGTCAGAACCTGTTTCAGTTCTTTAGCGTCAGACATTAGTTGAGACCTCCATTGCGTGCTTTTTCAATGAAACTCGCAAAACCTTCTTTACCCAACCAGAATGTCAGTGAATGTTGTACACCGTTACTCGTTAAGGTTGCGCCAGATAATGCATCTACACCGTACTCAGTGCTAGCAACAGTTGGGTTTTTCGTTACGCTGATAGCGAGTTTACCTTGCTCATCAAATAACTTTTTGCCATGCCATTTCGCTTTCCACTGAGCATTTTGCACTTCGCCACCTAAGCCCGGCGTTTCGCCGTGCTCGTAGTAGACTAAACTTTGCACTGTGTTTAGGTCAGCATCCATAGCAAGGAAGGCATACATAGTAGACCATAGGCCATAACCATGGATTGGCAGAATGACACTGGTTAATTTACCTTGGCCGTCACGAACAAGATAAACTACAGCCTTATCAGCAACACGTTTCACTGAAGCGATGTCATTCTCAGGTACAAATGAGGTTTTCACATCACGAGACGCTTTACGTTGATCATAAGTGTCAGCATCAACACCCTCAACCCAAGCACCCGTTTTCAAATCGACCAGTTTAGCTTCGATGTGTTTGCCGTATGTATCCAGAATTTGCGCTTTGGTCACTTTGCCAGCTTTAGTATCGATAAGACCAGCGGCTTCCAGAATGTACTTTTGCTTATCAAGCAGTTTATTTTCTGCTTGAGTCGGTCTCAGTAACACTGCTGCAGTAGACACAAATATCGCACAAATTAGACACAGGCCAACGACGATAAATAAGGTTCTGCCGAACGAATCTTTATTACTAGCCACGGGCAATCCTCCGCTTGATATTTGCCTGAACCACGAAGTGGTCGAACAATGGCGCGAACAAGTTAGCAAACAAAATTGCCAACATCATGCCTTCAGGGAATGCAGGGTTAATCACGCGGATAAACACAGCCATTGCACCGATCAAGATACCGTATGCCCATTTAGCTTGGTTAGTAAATGACGCTGACACTGGGTCTGTCGCCATAAACATCATGCCAAACGCAAAACCACCTAACACTAAGTGCCAGTACCAAGGCATTGCAAACATTGGATTAGTGTCACTACCGACAACGTTAAGCAGCGTAGAAATGGCAATCATGCCCACCATTACACCGCCAACGATACGCCATGAAGCGATACGCGTGTAGATGATGACCAAACCACCTAACAGAATCGCTAATGTAGACACTTCACCCACTGAACCTGGAATGAAACCGAAGAACGCATCCCACCAGTTTTGGTTAATTGCGTAATCTAAAGTGCCAGACGCCGCTTGGCTCAGTGCAGTTGCACCTGAGTAACCGTCAGCCACAACCCATGAGGTATCACCTGACATATTCAACGGATAAGCGAAGAACAAGAAGGCACGACCCGCTAGTGCTGGGTTTAAGAAGTTACGCCCTGTACCACCGAACACTTCTTTCGCCACGACCACACCGAAGGTGATACCCAGCGCCACCATCCATAATGGGATAGTTGCTGGCAGCGTTAAAGCAAACAGGATAGAGGTAACGAAGAAACCTTCGTTGACTTCATGACCACGGATAGAGGCGAACAGCACTTCCCAGATACCACCGACGGCAAAGGTCACCGCGTAGATAGGTAGGAAGAAACAGGCGCCATACCACATCAGCGCAGGCCAGCCAGAGTTTGCCGTCAGTTCGGTACCGAACATGCTGAACAAGCTCACTTGCCATACGTCAGGGGTAGCAAAACCAGCCACTAAAGCTAATTGAGCTTGTAAACCTACGTTATACATACCCACGAACATCGCGGGGAAAGCACAAGCCCAAACCGTAATCATCATACGTTTTAGGTCGAGGTTATCGCGAACGTGGGTTTTGCCCTTGTTCACTTTACCTGGGGTATAAAAAATCGTGTATGCCGCTTCGAATAGGGCATAAAACTTTTCGTATTTACCGCCTTTTTCAAAGTCGGGTTCAATACGTTCGAAAAAATCTTTCAAGCTCATTAGCCTTCCCTCTCGATCGTATCTAGACAGTCACGCAGATATGAACCGTAGTCATACTTGCCTGGACATACGAACGTACACAGTGCGAGATCTTCTTCATCTAACTCTAACGCGCCTAAAGTAGCAGCACCGTCAAAGTCACCTGAAATCAAGTCACGCAACAACATAGTAGGAAGAATGTCCAATGGCATTACACGCTCATAGTTACCAATTGGCACCATAGCGCGGTCTGAACCACCTGTACTGGTCGTCATGCTGAACAGACGAGAAGGAGCAAGATGTCCTAAGAATGCACGAGTGATAGAATATTTGTCTGAGCCTGGTAATACCCAGCCTAAAAATTCTTTCTCTGTACCTTCTTCTAACAGACTTACTTGAACATGGTAACGACCTAAATACCCTTGTGGGCCAACGGCTGTACGACCATTCAGAACAGAGCCTGAAATCAGACGAACATTGCCATCTAAGGCTTCACCTGCGGTTAATTCAGTCATGCTCGCGCCCACAACAGTGCGTACGAGTCTTGGCTTAGCCGCTTTAGGGCCTGCGATCGCAATAACACGTTCGGTATTGAGTTCACCCGTCGTAAATAGCTGACCAATTGCTATTACATCTTGGTAACCAATATGCCAAACGGTACGTTTTGCAGAGGCAGACAATAAGAAGTGAATGTGAGTACCGACTAATCCTGCAGGGTGCACACCGGCAAATTCTTCAACTTGGGCGTTTGCGGCAGGAATATCAGCGCCAGGCGCTTTACAAAGGTAAACTTTACCGTCAGTAAGTCTTGCTAAGACCTTAAGACCATTAGCAAAATCTTCTTTATGCTCACGGATCACCACAACGGGATCAGCGGCAAGAGGTTGAGTATCTATTGCGGTTACAAAAATACCAGCAGCAGAAGAGTCTACAGCAGGAACTTTGCTAAAAGGACGAGTACGCAAAGCAGTCCATAAACCTGATTCAATCAGATTGTCACGGACTAACTGCGAGTCGAGCGTATCGAGTGCAGTGGCATCATATTTAGCAAAGGCAACGCTGTCGTTTCCTTCCACTTCAATGACAACAGACTGCAGAACACGCTGGGCGCCCCGGTTAATGTCTAATATAGTACCACTGGCTAAAGCCGTATATTTAACGCCTAAATTCTTCTTATCTTCAAAAAGAACTTGGCCTTTTTGTACTTTATCGCCCACTTTGATCTTCATCGTTGGACGTAAGCCAATATACTCTTCACCCAAAGTAGCTACATGTTTAATGGCTGGGCCATTATGGATAACTTGCTCTGGTCCGCCTGCTATAGGCAGTTCCAATCCTTTCTTAATTGTAATCATATCCACAAGCACTACGTTTGAAGGAAAGACAATGCGCCGCGTTCCTGCTAAATACTTAGGTTTTAAACAAAACCTACTGCATTGAGCTAGCGCAGATTTATCACAGAAATGCGATCGCAATCACGCTGGTCGCGCGCATTTTACCCCAATTGACTTGGCATCGCCACGAAAATTATAGGTGATTTCAAACCTAAAATACGGATTGAAAAAAATCATGCGCTACGGCGTTCACCTTCCGACCTAGTGACTGATCAGAAAGAGAGAATATTACGGCCACTGGGTACTATAGCATTAATAATTAAAGATTTAATTTAGCAAAAAGTCGAAACGTCCACTAAACGCAGCCGAAATCGATCTTATTTGTTTCAATTGATTTAAATTCAAACAAAATAAAACTCAATTTAAAAGCGCCATTGATAACCTAAATAGCTAATACGTCCATTTTCCGATCGAATTCCGCTATTTGATGCTGTCGTAACTAATGACTCATCTAAGAGATTTTCTATCCGAAAATAAATCTCATGGTGACGGTTAAAATGATAATTCGCCGCTAAATCTACCCGCCATTGTACTGCGATAGGTTGTAATTCAGCACCAAATTGGCCCATTTCCCGCTCGGATTGATAAAAGACATTTGCATTCAATTCATATTCGGCATATTTCATTCCAGCACTAAAATGCAATTGCTGCTCAGGTAACCAAGCCACCCTATCGCCAGCCACGACGCAGCCTTGGATTTCATTGCAGCTATTTGTTTGATACTCGGCATTTGAATACTGATAATTCAAGGCTAAAGGTAACTGCACGCTGCCCAGTTCCCACTGATAGCCAAGATTCAGCTCAACCCCTTTGGTCAGCACATCCACGACATTGCCTTGAACCCACAATCGACTGTCGGCACATTGGGTATACGCATCGCAATTGACATGCAGATTATCAAAATCTTGGACATAGGTTTTGATGTCTGCACTAAAACGCTCGCTGGCATATTGGGCGCTGACTTGATATTGCAGTGACACTTGCGCCTCTTGCTCAATATTACCCGCACTCGCGGCGGTCCATGAGCGTCGAATATCCGTACTAAAGCGCCAATCTCCAGCATGATATAAAACGCCAAGTTGTGGCATCCAATCGCTGTCGGAAAAATCTGCCGCTTCGAGTCCGGCATAAGCTAAATTGACCTTGCGATTGACGCTCACTTGTTCATAGGCAAGCGCGAGCTTTAGCTGCAATCCGTCCCAATTAAACAAAGAATCGATGGCCGAAGTGAATGCCGTCGCATCATCGGTATAAGCCAACAGCGCATTGGGAGCTTCACTCACTACACTCAAGTCCTGCTGCCATAGACTCTGCTGATCGCCAAGGTGCATCTCGGCTTTATCCGTATGATAACGGGCGCTATAGATAATTTGATGGGCACCATACTGATTCACCGATTCAGTTTGTGCCCCAAAGGAGCTGAAATCATTGTCTTGCTGTAAAGAAGCCAGTTCGACGCCATCGACTGTCGGCTGACGTTCAAATGCGGCCAACGCAGCAAGACTCTGGGCATCGAGCATTTGCCCATCAAATTGATTGAGTTGGTTTAATTGCTGCGAATAAGACTGGTAGTAAAAGTCTGTGGTGACCTTATGCCCACCATTGAGTGTAACTTGGTGAGACAGTTGGTACTTATGATGTCGCCCCTGATGTTTATCCGCCGCAGTGGCCGAATACAAACTCATAGGATCTTGTTGCCAATCGGCCTGTGTTAACCCAAGCTGAGAGCGATAACTATCATCATCGAGAAACTGATAGGTAAACTCAGTCACCTGTGGACTTCTGGCGCCGAGTAAACTCGCGGCGTTGATTTTAAATAAGATGTCTGTCGTTTGGTGGTCTGTGTCTTGACCATTGAGCAAGTGATCGGCGCCGCTATTATCTGCATAATTAACCGCGAGTATCATCCCATACTCTTTTTGCTTCACTCCCCAATTCATATCGACACTGTAGTCTGAATCGGTATTGCCCTCGAGAGTCGCCTTACTATTCTCGGTCTGCTCAGCAACAGGTAAGGTTTGATAACTCACCACCCCAAACGCACCTTGCCCACCGACAGCCATATTTGCCATCGGGGTGGCAGTAACACTCTGTTGTTGCAGCAGATTAGGTAAGAGTTGTAATTGCGGTGCAGAATACGGCGCAGGGGAGAAATACACTCTATCTTGTAATACCGCAATACCTTGAGTCGCGCTACGCATGCTGATGCTCGCGGGATTTCCACTAAGATCCGCAGGTAAAACCGTCAAAGCAGTCAATTGACCTAACGCTAAACGATTAGACGTTGAATGAAATGTGTCATTGAGCTTGTTCAATTCAAGCATTTGACTGTGAAGATCATCGGCGAACGTTGTGCTAGAACAGGCAAGAGATACAGAAATTGCACAAAGTGATACAGTGAAGTAACGACTAGGCATACCAAGCTCCCAAAAACTTTGTTAGCGTACGGTGTTTTTGTTATTAACTTGTAAAATAACTGAATTTGAATGAAAAAAAAAGCGACTCTCGTCGCTTTCTCTTATTTACTTCAGGAAACTGAATTTACTAAAGAAGCACTCTCATACTATAAAAGTGCGAACAATTACAGGTTACCTAGAATTTCATCGCTTAATTTTAGATCGTCATTACGATTAACACTTACGCCAGCCGCAATAATATTACGGGCGATATCTTGTGCTTGCTCTAATGAATGCATCTCATACGTACCACATTGGTATTCGTTCAGCTCAGGGATTTCAGACTGCTCAACCACTTTAAGCACATCTTCCATCGCGGCTAACCACGCATCGGCCACTTGGCGCTCTGTGGGTTCACCAATCAAACTCATATAAAAACCGGTACGACATCCCATTGGCGAAATATCAATGATCTCAACATCGCTGCCATTTAAATGGTCACGCATAAAACCCGCGAATAAATGCTCTAGAGTATGAATACCACGCTCACTGAGGATCTCTTTATTCGGTGCGCAAAAACGTAAATCAAATACCGTAATGGCATCGCCCTTTGGCGTGCTCATATGCTTAGCGATACGAACCGCAGGGGCATTCATCCGAGTATGGTCGACGGTAAAGCTATCAAGTAATGGCATAGGGATCTCCAAATTCTCAGGGCGACATCAACGCCACTGTAACTGTCTATTTATGGCTTGCAAGCATAACACCAAATGAATTACGCCGATAACAAGATAATCTAAGATGAAATCATCTCATATAAATCAGATGCTAATGTGACAGTTTGCAGTAAAGAAACCATCATTTAGTGTTGACGCTGTTGACTGTAAGCATCCTCAGATATTTTATGGTACTGGCGCACGCCTTGCTCATACGCGTGATAGGCATCGTACACCTTTCGCATTAAGGGATCTTGATTCGCTTGATCTTCAATCACTTGTTTAGAGATTTTCTCAAGCTCCAACAAGACGTTCGGTGGAAACGCTTTAAGCTCCACACCTTCGTCCTTCACTAACGTTTCAAGGGCGGTCACGTTACGGGTCGTGTATTCATCGAGCATATCTTGGTTAATGGCTCTCGCAGCAACTCTGATTATGGCCTGTAAATCCTCAGGTAAACTCTCAAAGGCAGCGGTATTAATCAAGAATTCCATATTTGAACCTGGCTCATGCCAACCAGGGTAATAGTAGTACTTAGCCACTTTATGTAAACCGAAGGCAAGATCATTCACTGGCCCTACCCACTCTGCGGCATCAATCGCCCCCGTTTGCAATGCACCATAAAGTTCACGCCCCGCCATATTTACAGGTACAGCACCAACGCGTTTCAACACTTCACCACCTAAGCCCGGCATGCGGACCTTCAATCCCTTAAAATCAGCAATGGTATTGATGGGTTTATTAAACCAGCCGCCCATCTGCATCCCAGTATTGCCTCCCGCGAGTGGAATAATACCAAAGGGTTGATACACTTCAGTCCACAGCTCCATACCACCGCCATAGTGAAGCCAGCCATTTATTTCCTGCGCGGTCATACCAAAGGGGATCGATGAAAAAAACTGCGCTGCGGGTGCTTTTCCTCTCCAGTAGAAAGAAGCGGAGTGGGCCATTTGAATTTTACCCTGACTCACACCATCAAATACGGCAAAAGCGGGCATCAACTCACCCGCACCATAAACGCTAATCTTTAACCGACCGTTAGACATTTCATCGACTAAATGCGCAAAACGCTCAGGAGCCATGCCTAAACCGGGGAAGTTTTTCGGCCAAGAGGTCGCAAGACGCCATTCAATAGCAGGTAAAGCGTGGGGAACATCAGTTGCGGCATGGGAGGCAGCTACGCTTTGCGCATCACTGGAGACGGGGTTACAACCGCTCAGTCCCATCAGCAGCACTGAGATAAACAAACTCCCTAACTTACGCATTTTTAATAGTCTCCCTGATGTCAAACGAGCGCATGGATCCAACTGACATGGAAATCCACTCAGGATGGGTATCGACAATCACACCACCCAACCTCTTAAAATAAAACATATTGTTAACACAGAAACTAAGGTAGGGAAACTAGAAACTAAGGTCGGCAAACTCAAAAATAGTCTTAAGTTGGCCTAAAACAAAAAGCCACTCGATGAGGAGTGGCCTTGAAATCTAAGCTAAACAGTATTACTGAGCGATTAATTAACCACGACAATTTGGCGTATTAGGTACTTGTGCATTCGCATCCCACTCATTTTGAGTGAAAGTATGAATAGACAAAGCATGCACGCCATTGGCTAACTCATAGGCTAAGTGAGTGTTGACCAATCGATGACGAGCTAATAAACGTAAGCCATCAAACTGCTCGCTCACCAGCACAACTTTAAAGTGGGTTTCTGAATTCGGTGGTACATGGTGACGATTACTTTCGTTAATCACTTCTAAATGGGTCGGCGAGAAGCATTCGGTTAATTTCTGCGAAATAGTGTTAGCCACAGTGCCCTGCACATGAGTATTGGACATATTCGAGTCTCAGAATGGGAAAATCCAGTTGCCGCAGAGTACTGCTTCAAATTGAAAAGATCAAATTCACGCTTTCAATTTGTTGATGCCCCACCACTTTATATCCAGTCATATTTCGCAGTGCTTCACCATAGGCAGTTAGCGGGAGGCAATTAACCATGGAAATTAACGATGAGTTGTCTAAAGGTATAGTTCCAACGCGGCTCTTTTACTTTCAAACGTTTAGGTAAACTGTGTAACCAGTCACTTTGCATAGGCCAGTGCATGATCAGTAGATCGCCACTGTGCAAACTGATGCTGTACTTGGTTTGACTGTGCTTATGCTTAAGCACAAAATCCCGCGTGGCGCCTAAGGTAATAGAAGCAATATGACTCCCTTGAGCTATTTCAGGTTCATCATCACTGTGGGCGCCCATACAATCTTTACCATCGGCGTAGCGATTCACTAATACCCCATTGCTCTCCAAACCATAATCCCGCGCTAACTTATCCCTCAACTTGTGAGCATATTTAGGCCAAGGTAAGGCGCGGATAAACAGTCCTGAATATAAATAGTCGCAGCCCAAATCGCCAAACCACACTTGCTGGCGAGGAATCGCGTGAAACTGACCAAAGACTTGGATTTCAGGGCGACTTAAGGGATAGGTCAGCGCTTCTTTCATTAGCGCCGCTTGCTGCTCAGCATTAAGATAACCCCGCACTAAGGTGATAGGCGGTTTAATTTGAGCATCACCCTCTGTATCAAACCCTAACTTACCTTGCTGCATTGACGTCCTCCATGCGAGCCGTCGCACTCAACCATGAAATCTGCGATAATCTGCGCCTTAAATTTATTGGCGCAGTGTGGCACATGACAACACAATTTTCAGTAGCGGGTGTTGAACTCGAACTCTTACGGTATCCGGCTCAGCAGGAATCTAATCTTCAAGCTTGGGATGCCGCCGATGAACACTTACTCAAAAGCCTTATTGAATCAGAGCAAGCCGCCGTGCCAACCGCCATTATCAACGACAGTTTCGGCGCCTTAAGCTGCGGTTTATCTAAATTGAATCCAAGTTGGCCACTGTGTGTTGAAACCGATGCCAGAACCAGCTTTTTAGGCACAGAACAAAACCATGGCCGCAATCAGTTGCCAATGGATAATCTGCAATGGTTTACAAGCCGCGATACCTTGCCAGAAAACTTAGCCTTAGTATTGATGAAGTTGCCTAAGAACTTAAGCTACTTTGCCCACCAGCTAACGCGCTTGTCGCAAGTGTTACCCGCAGGCACTCGTGTATTAGTGGCCGCCAAATCCAAATCGATTAATGGCGCCTTACTCGACATCTTTGCTAAGCATTTAGGCCCCGCAAGCGCTAGCTTAGCGTGGAAAAACACCCGAGTGATCACCTGTGTCAGTGATGGCAAACCAAGACCATTAGCCAAAGAAGTGACTTGGGCCGTACCCGAATATCAACTTGAGATCAGCAATTTAAGTAATGTGTTTGCCGCCAACAAACTCGATATTGGCGCACGCATCATGCTAGAGAATCTGCCCAAAGGGGATTTTAAGTCGATTGTTGATCTCGGCTGTGGCAATGGCGTGCTGGGGTTACGCACCGCCCAGTTATTCCCAGAGGCTGACATTCACTTTATCGACGATTCTGAAATGGCGGTCGCATCAGCCAAGGCAAACTGGGCACGCAACCAATTGCCTGCAGATAAAGGCCACTTCTATTGGGACGATTGCATGACGCATCTGCCAGAAGAAGTGCAACCGGATCTGGTGCTGTGTAATCCGCCCTTCCATCAAGGTGAAGCCATTACCGATCATATCGCGTGGCAGATGTTTTTAGATGCCCGCCGCCGCTTAAAAGAGGGGGGGATCTTACATATCGTCGGTAACCGTCATCTGGCTTACCATGTAAAATTACAGCGCTTATTTAAGAACTGCACCACAGTCGCCTCCAACGGTAAATTTGTGATCCTGCAGGCACAGAAAAAATAACCTCATCGAAATTGACACGTTAAATGAGAGCCAGCAATGTTTGGCTCTTTTTTATACAGGGATCTTTTTATGCTGAGCAATGACATGTTGGAAAAGTAGCAGTCGGAGATTTCCTAAAAATCAACAACAACTAGCCGAAAAATACACATACAAGTACACTTCTTGCCGACAAAGGTTTATGAGTTAAGCACTTAAACACTTAGGAATGAGATATGCCGTTAAAGGATGACGTTGCCCAACTAAAAGCTGAGCTGGCACAGTTACAATCGCTGCATTTATCGCAGCAATCTTCGCTCGGTCGTCAATTAGCAGAATTCTCCACTAAGCTCGAGACCTTAAGTCAGCAAATTGCGGCTGAAGACGCCGCTGAAACCACTCTGAATATGGCAGCGAGTGCTTCATCGATTGCATCTGTGCTCACCGCCGCCGATAACGCGCCTACATTAACCTATGCGGCACAAATATCAACCCTTGAGTCCACTCCCGTAGAGCCAGCCCCAGCAGAACCCAACCCATGGCAGCAAGGCCCTATACCAACAGAATCTTGGCAAGAAGACCCTTGGCAAAGAAAAACGAAAAATACCCCGACGGAACAAGCCACTAAAACCGAACACCTTTCTCAAGCGCAAAATCAACAGCTGAGTGATGAAGTCAAATTGCAGGCAAGCGTGCAAGCGGCGAGTCAATTTGATGAGTTGTTATCCCAAGGACTCGCGGCCGTCATGGCACCCTTTGCGGCAGTCAACGAGCAAGTCAAATCTTTCTACCATCATTATCAGGCTAAGGGATTAGGACCTGTCTTTTTAATGACTGTCGCAGGGATCATCACCCTGACCTTAGGCTTTGGTTATTTACTGCAATATTCAATCAACCATTGGTTTTCAGAACTTGGCAAAGCGCTACTCGGGTTTGCCAGCGCGAACGCTATCATAGCCGGCGGGATTTTTATTCGCCAAAAACGCGCGGGCATGGCGGATTTTGGCTCAGGTATTGTCGGACTCGGACTCATACTTAATTATCTCTGCGCGTACTTTATTGGGCCGTATTTTGAGTTAATACCCAATAGCGCGAGTTTTATCTTACTGTTATTGATCACTTTGGCGGGTTATGGCCTGTCGATGCGCTTAGATGCCAAAGTGATCGCCGTGATCGCCTTAGTCGGTGGCTCAACCGCGCCTATGATGCTGTTATCCCAAAGCTATGCGCCGCTATTGTATCTGCCTTATTTACTGCTTATTGGTGCAGGCGCCCTTGCCCAGAGTCGCAAACTTAAGTGGCCGCTGCTACTGGAAATCACCGCCCTGTTGCACATAGGCTGCATCGAAACTTTTAGCCATTTCATTGAATTGCCACTCAGCGACGTTGGCGGCGTCAGTCTGCTCGCGCTTATCAGTATTAATGCGTTCTTTTATCTCTACGGCATCACAGGCCTACTATTTACCAAACCGTTTACCCATCAGGATGAAAAACATAATGCACTGAGCCATCGCATACTCCCCCTACCGATAGCATTGCTCGCCTTTGTGTTATTAGAGTTGACACAATTTACTGAGTTCGCAGGGGAAATCTTTGCGGCGAACGCACTGATTTGCGCAGCCCTCTATTGGAAGCGCACAGGCAATCTAGAAAAAGCCCGCAGCGGCTTATTGTTAGTCTTTGCAGGGAGTTTTGCGGGATTTGCCGCACTGTATTTACTCAGCCACGATTTCCTCGGATTAGTCTTACTGCTCGAAGCCTTATTACTGTTGTGGATTGGCACCAAAGAAGAACTGATATCCGTTCGCGCCGAAGCCTATGTATTGCTGCTGATGGGATTAGGGCTCAATGCGTCTAGTGTACTGACGGGCATGAGCCTTTTAGAATCAAGCTTTATCGATGGGGCGCCAATTTCTCCCTTGTCAGCTTTTGGCTTTCCACTGTTAGCACTGGCCTTAAGTTGCGCCGCCTTAGTCTTAGTGATTCGGCTATTAACACTCCATCATACGTTACTTTCGACCCTAGAAAGTCAGCTAAACAGAGTGTTAAAAGAGCTATTAAGCGGTTTTTATGTAGGGACAATTATCCTCGCGGCTTATCTTCTGAGCAGCGATTACTACCTCGCCATCTTGCCACTGGTCAGCCTATTACTGCTGTATTTAAGCGCAAAGGACAGACTCGTTCTCAGCGAGTTTGCTGCTTGGCTCTTACTATTGCCGCTGCTGTTTAAGGTTGTTGAAGGCATAACGCTCACAGGCAGTTTTAGCTTTAGTGCCCAGCCGCTTATAGCAAAACTGGCACGGTTTGAGTTATTTATCGCCCTACTCTTGGCCCATTATTGGTATCGTCGCCACTATAAAGATGCCTTATTTGCCAAAGCCGCTTATACGATGCAAATCTTCTGCTATTTGCTGCTGCCGCTTATTCTGCTGCCCAAAGTCATCCGCAACCATTGGGAATATACCGCTATTGCACTCTGGCTGAGCACCTTTATGAGCCTAGGTTTAGCCTACTTTGTTAAACATAAGAGTTTGAACATAGAAGCCAAAATCCTCACTTGGCTAGCGGTTCTGATGACAGCCTCGCAATGCCTTATTCACGCTTGGCAAGGACTCGCGGCGCTAGCCGTTGGCGCCCTGTTTATGGGCTTCACCCTGCTCCGCTACCGCCAGTTACCCGAGACATGGCGCCCCTTGCTGCAACTACAATGGCAATTGAGCCCTTATTACTTTGCACTGGTATTGGCCGTGATCGTTTATGGTTTTAATCATTCTGAGCTAGTAGGAATAGCCATGACAGCATTAGCCTTAAGTGGTTATTTTGCATTGCTAATCCAAAGAGGTGTAAGCCAAGCCTCACATAGCATGAAGTTAACCCTCGCAGCCGAAATCCAGGCCGCAATAAAGGAAAGCTACCATCTCGCCTATGGTCTCACTTTAGGCTTAGCCCTGTTGCCCATCATGTTCCATTTTGAACTAACACTCGGGCTTAATCGTGATAATGCCTCGTTTATGTTAATCGAGTTTTTATCACTGGCACTCCTAGCAAGGCTTATCTTGCAGCACGGTGCAGCAATACGCTTGCATAGACGGATCTTACCTTTACAAGGACTTAAGTGGGGTTGGCATCTGTTACTCGCCTTAAGTTACTTCATGTGGAGTTATAGCTTCGATAACATTATTGCCGCCCCACTCAGCGCGATTTTATTGGTTATCCATGGCAGTGTGTTGATGTTTATCAGCTTAAAACCACAAAATGCCGATATGATCCGCCTCGCCGCAGGGCTATTTACCTTATCGACGCTCAAGGTGCTATTACTGGATATGGCGTCCTTCGAGCTAGTACAAAAGGTGATTGCCTTTATGCTGATCGGAGTCATTTTGCTGACTGTTTCTTACTTCTATCAAAAGGCGAGAAATCGACTGCAGCAAGATTAACATCGTTTTTAAAGCACTAAAAAAGCCGCTATCGAATTGAGTCGATGGCGGCTTTTTACTGTTAATGATTTAATAAAGCGATGAGATATCAGCTATTCGATATGGGCTACTCAATAAGAACTATTTGCTAACCAGTGCCTTATCAAGCGCCTGCGCCACATCGTTAATGATGTCGTCGATATGCTCAATCCCAACCGAGATACGGATAAGATCCTCTGACACACCCGCCCTTGCGAGTTCATCGGCATCGAGCTGTCTGTGCGTAGTGCTCGCAGGGTGACAGGCCAAGGATTTAGCATCCCCAATGTTCACTAAACGCAGGATCATCTGCAGTGCATCGATAAAACGTCCGCCAGCAAGCTTACCTTCTTCTGCTGTGACCGCTTTAATCCCAAAGCTGATGATCCCAGAAGCTTTTCCGCCAGTGATCTTGTGGCAATTATCCTGATAAGGGCTGCTCGGCAAGGCGCCGTAGTTCACCCAACTGACCGCAGGATGCAACACTAAATACTCGGCTAATGCTAGCGCATTCGAGCAATGGCGCTCCATTCTAAGGCTTAAGGTTTCAAGGCCTTGCAACAGTAAAAATGCACTGTGCGGTGACAGTGCGGCGCCAGTATTACGCAGCGGTACTACACGGCAACGACCAATAAATGCAGCAGGACCAAAGGCTTCGGTGTAAACCACGCCGTGGTAGGAAGGATCGGCTTGATTGAGTAAGGCAAATCTTTCCTTATTCGCCACCCAATCGAACTTGCCTGAATCGATAATCACCCCGCCAATCGTTGTTCCATGGCCACCAATGTATTTAGTTAAAGAGTGGATAACGATATCGGCGCCATGCTCAAAGGGGCGACATAACACTGGAGTCGCGACCGTATTATCGACAATTAAAGGCACGCCATGTTTATGGGCAATCTCGGCTAAACGCTGTAAATCGACAATATTGCCGGCTGGATTACCAATCGATTCGCAGAACAAGGCCTTAGTTTTGTCATCGATCAGCTCATCGAGGCCTTCAAAATCATCGAAAGCCGCCATACGCACTTCAACGCCTTGGCGCGGCAGCGTATGGGCAAACAGATTATAGGTGCCGCCATAGAGCTGACTGGTGCTGACAATGTTATCGCCAACTTGAGTCAGGGCTTGGATCGCATAGGTAATCGCCGCCATACCTGATGCCACGGCCAGCGCACCTATGCCGCCTTCAATGGCTGCCAGACGTTGCTCTAGCACGCTAGTCGTAGGATTCATTATCCGTGTATAAATATTACCAGCGACTTTTAAGTCAAATAAATCAGCACCATGCTGGGTATCATCGAAGGTATAAGAGGTCGTTTGATAGATAGGTACTGCGGCCGCCTTCGTGGTCGCTTCTGACTCATAACCGTGGTGTAATGCCAGTGACTCTAATTTCATTTTCCCTTCCTTATCCGTAGCAGCCCAGTATTCAATCGACATTTAGAATTGCACAAGATTTGTGCATGCTCAACAAGCTAACAGATAGACATCTAGAAGTCTAAAACTTTTTAGCCACAGCCTTTAACTTCGGCGCGAATAGTTACGGATAAGTTCGGCCAGCACCACGACCGCAGAGACTATCTCTGGCGAGCACTCGTATGAGGCATTCAAACGCATAAAATGGCGGAATTCGACCTGATTACTAAAGAGATTTCCGGGTGCAATACTGATCCCACGCTCAATCGCCTGATAATAAATTTGTGTAGCGTCCATGTGTGATGGCAGCGCTAACCAGAGAAAATAGCCGCCCTGGGCGAAGTTGACCCCCACAGATTCGGGCAGATGCGCGCACAATAATTGATACATGGCCAATTTACGGCTGGCTAACTTTTTACGTAACTGTTTCAAATGCCGTTCATATTGCGCCGACTGAATAAAATCGGCGATGGCGAGCTGCATCGGCGCACTGGTCGATAACGTCGACATGACTTGTAAACGTTGTAACTGCGGTGCATGGCATCCTGCCGATACCCAGCCGACACGATAACCAGCAATCAAAGACTTAGAAAATGAGCCACAGTGCAACACCCGTCCTTCGGTATCGAAGGCTTTTACTGGCCTTGGCGCGCTAGAGTCGACATAGAGTTCTTGATAAACATCATCCTCAATCAAACTGACTTTATGCTCATTTAGTAGCTGATAAAGCGCCTGTTTTTTAGCATCCGATAAGCTGCAACCTAAGGGATTTTGATGTTGGCTCATCAACCAGCAGGCTTTCACTGGATAGGTATTTAACACTTCTGCCAGCGCCTCAAGATCAATCCCCTGTTGTGGATCGGTAGCAACCGCAATCGCCCTGAGTTTAAGCCGTTCAATGGCTTGCATCGCGCCATAAAAGGTCGGTGATTCAATGACAACCCAATCACCCGCTTGAGTCAGCGTCGCTAAGCTCAAGTTGAGCGCCTCCATGGCACCCGAGGTAATGATGATTTCGTCGGGCGAAATGCTCATGCCCAATTTGGCATAACGTTGGGAAATAGCCTTACGCAATCCCGCATTGCCTGGCGGTAAATTATCGGCGGCAAAAGAAGGTGACATGTGCCGAGTCACCTTAACCAAAGATCGCGCCAGTGCTTGTTGTGGGAATAAACTAGGATCGGGAAATCCTGAGCCAAAGGGCACTATGTCCGCCTGCTTTGAAGCCTGCAGCACATTGAAGACAAACTCATTAATATCCACACTATCGGAAAGATAAATCGGCTTTTGCCGCTCGGGATAACGAAAGGCTTCTCCCTGGCGCGCGATTAATTCCGGCTTTGGCGCCACTAAATAGCCAGACTTAGCCTGCGCCGAAATCACGCCTTGGCTTTCCAATAACTGATAGGCATTGAGCACTGTCATCAGACTCAAGCCCGAATCGGCCACAGTTTGGCGCAGCGACGGCAACTTGTCCCCCGCCTGCCAGACACCTTGGGCTATTCGTGTCTTTAATTCCTGCGCTAACTGCTCGTACTTCGTCATCTGTTATAGCCAAGCCAAGATATTCTGTGTCTGTTATAGCTAGCATATCCCATGGTCTAATAGCACACAAGCTTTCACCGTCGAGCCAATTTAGGGCTCAGTGCACGCGACTAGATCAATGCCTTTGTAACGAGAAATGCCTATCGCTCGAGGAAATTATGTTTGATTTTGATGCCACAGTACTCGCTAGAATCCAATTTGCTTTTACCATCTCTTTTCACATTATTTTCCCTGCCATCACTATCGGCCTCGCCACCTATCTAGCAGTATTAGAAGGTTTATGGCTGAAAACAGCGAATGAGGTGTACCAACAACTCTATCAATTTTGGTCGAAGATTTTTGCGATTAACTTCGGCATGGGCGTGGTCTCAGGCATAGTGATGGCCTACCAATTTGGTACCCATTGGAGCGCGTTTTCCGCCTTCGCGGGCAGCGTGACTGGGCCGCTACTCACCTATGAAGTGCTTACCGCCTTCTTCCTCGAAGCGGGTTTTCTGGGGGTCATGCTATTTGGTCAGCAGAAGGTAGGCAAAAACCTGCATTTCTTTGCCACTTGTATGGTCGCCACGGGCACGATTATCTCAACCTTCTGGATCTTAGCTTCAAACAGCTGGATGCAGACGCCCCAAGGTTTTGAAATCGTGAACAATCGCGTCATTCCTGTGGATTGGTTTCAGATAGTGTTTAACCCTTCATTTCCCTATCGTTTAGCCCATATGACAGTGGCGGCCTTTATTTCATCGGCTTTCTTTGTGGGCGCATCGGCGGCTTGGCATTTACTCAAAGGAAACGACACGCCCGCGATCCGTAAGATGTTGTCTATGGCGATGTGGATGGCGTTAATTGTCGCGCCGCTGCAAGCTGTAATTGGTGATTTTCATGGTTTAAATACCCTTGAATATCAACCTGTAAAAGTCGCGGCGATGGAAGGCCATTGGCGTAATGAGGGTGACAAACCCACACCGCTTATCTTGTTTGCGATTCCCGATATGGACGCAGAGAAAAACCACTTCAGTCTCGAAATCCCAGGGCTCGCGAGCCTGATCTTAAAGCATGATTTAAGCAAACAAGTGCCAGCCTTGACTGAGTATCCCGCCGAGGACAGACCCAATGTGTTGTTAGTGTTCTGGAGTTTTAGGCTCATGGTCGGCTTTGGCTTATTGATGATTTTTGCTGGACTGTGGAGTGCTTATCTCAGGCGCAAAGGCAGCCTCTACAGCAACAAACACTTTCTGCGATTTGTATTGGTGCTCGGCCCCGCCGGATTGCTCGCCACACTAGCGGGCTGGTTCACTACCGAACTTGGCCGTCAACCTTGGGTGATCCAAGGATTGATGCGCACTCAGGATGCAGTGTCTTCCCACAGCGTTACCCACCTAAGTATCAGCCTAGGGATTTTTATCGTCAGTTACTGTGGCATCTTTGGCGTTGGTTATCGCTATATGATGCGACTCATCCGCAAAGGGCCAGATAGCGCAGCAACAAGCCATTAATTTTAATCTAGTTTTACTTATTCAATCTTAAGCATATTTAAGGGCTCACCATGGAATTCGATCTACCCTTGATTTGGTTCGGGATCATCATTTTTGCCACCTTAATGTATATCATGATGGATGGCTTTGATCTCGGCATCGGCATACTGTTTCCCTTCATTCACGATGAGGACGACAGGGATATTATGGTCAATACCGTCGCCCCCGTTTGGGATGGAAACGAAACTTGGTTAGTGCTCGGCGGCGCTAGTCTGCTCGGTGCCTTTCCCCTCGCATATGCAATAGTACTCGAAGCACTAACCATACCGCTGCTCATCATGCTGCTGGCATTGATTTTTCGCGGCGTGGCATTTGAGTTTAGATTTAAGTCGGGCGCAGAAGCTAAACCATTCTGGGATAAAGCGTTTATGTTCGGTTCTATCACGGCCACCTTTTCACAGGGCGTAGTGCTGGGGGCGTTTATCTCCGGCATTTCGGTGAGTAACCAACAATTTAGCGGCGGTAGTTTCGATTGGTTAACGCCTTTCTCACTTTTCTGTGGATTTGGCCTAATGCTGGCCTATGCTCTGCTCGGCGCAACTTGGTTAGTAAAAAAATGCCAAGGCGAGCTTAAAACGACCATGCAACAACTCGGCAGAGCACTGACCTTATGCCTGTTGATGACCATAGGTTTAGTCAGTTTATGGACCCCCTTCGTGCAACCCAATATTGCCCTGCGCTGGTTTAGTTTACCAAATTTATTCTACTTCGCCCCAGTGCCAATACTGGTATTAGCCTGCAGTTGGGCCTTGATAAAATCCCTAAATCGTGATGATAACTATCAGCCATTCCTACTCACTCTAGGGCTGATTTTCTTAGGATTTAGTGGCTTAGGTATCAGCATCTGGCCGCACATTATTCCGCCCAATATCAGCCTTTGGCAGGCAGCTGCCCCCGACAGCAGCCTGAGCTTTATGCTCGTCGGCGCCCTGATGATCATCCCGCTGATTTTGGTTTATACCTTTTGGAGCTACTACGTGTTCCGCGGCAAAGTGACCAAGGATGCAGGCTATCACTAGCCATGACTCAGATAAAAGAAGAGGCTTCCCAAAACGCGACCTAAGCTAACTTGGCTTAGGTCGCTGATTCACCTTAGATGACTTTACATATGCAGGAGATCAACATGACGACCCAAACGAAATCCCTCGCCTATCGACTCGGCTGGTTAGTGCTGATTTGGTGTACGAGCGTAAGCTGTCTGTTCCTCGTCTCTATGTGTATCAAAATACTTTTAAAAGGTGCGGGCTTAACAACCTAAGTAAATATTGACTTTAGAAGCTTATATTAAGGCTTAATTCAGTTAGTGCCCATAGCATCTAGCAACAATGCACTAGAATATTCAATGGTTGAATTAATTTGCGCCAAATTAACAAGTGCTCAGTTTACTTTACGAGTGCTAGCATTAAATTGACGAAGACTAGCCCCCAATGTGGCAAAGTTAAAAAAATGTTAAACCCAACTTTACTGTTATCAGTATATTCAGCAAGATTAGCTTAGTTAGGCTTGCTTTATATTTTTACTTGACCTATGGTATCAGCCAAGCAATTACTTATTTAGTTAATGGCAAGACCGATATACTAAATCGATATACAAAAAAATAAATAATCAATCGAATATCAACTTTTGACTGGAGATGTAACACTATGTTTAGCACTGCATTTTCATCACTATTTTCCCATGTGTTAGCTAACACATCTAGTTCAGTAAGCTCAATCCGCCTCTCGCTCAAATTCCCAGTCTAAGCCGAGCGTCACTCGCGCTCGGCAGAATTATAACTTCTTGTGAAATAAGCACAGAGTAATACTCATTTTAATTTCTATGCTTATATTTTAACTTTGTTATTTCAGAGGCGGCAATGGCATATTCTTTTTTTAGTGGTCTTTTCCAGAATTTTATTCTAAAAACTGAAACCTATTATTTACAAAACAGTTTTAATGCCTCTCTACGCCCAACGGCTTTGGCAGGCGTGATTAGTAAGCTTGAGCAGCTAAAGCA
Source organism: Shewanella sp. SM87 (assembly GCF_025653705.1). NCBI lineage: Bacteria > Pseudomonadati > Pseudomonadota > Gammaproteobacteria > Alteromonadales > Shewanellaceae > Shewanella > Shewanella sp. SM87. The sequence continues at coordinate 51,255 of NZ_JAKKSC010000010.1, read as the reverse complement.
TGATACGACGAGTGATAAAGTGACTGTGGGACGAGAAATTCACTTAGTTAATCTGCAGGATCAGCAAGAGTACCAAATTGAACTCGTGTATCCACCAAGGCATAAACCCAGTGCAGGACGTTTCTCTGTCATATCAGATTTAGGCGTCAGCTTACTTGGGTTATCAAAGGGCGAATTGGCAGAGGTGAGCATTTTAGGCAAACCAGTTCTGTTTATGATTAAAGATGTCAGTTTAACGAAAAAACAACCTAAAAAGTCTGTATAGGAAAAATCATTTGGGCATACTTTTTGTAAATAGCTATTGAGTATTGCTACTTGACAACATTTCAGAAAATTTTAAAGATATGATTATTAGGCTGTAAGCATTTTAAAATAAAGCATGTTCAATTCAGTGGCAACATGCTTTGAACTCGCTATTAGCGGCGGCTTATAGCGGCTTATAGCGGCATTTTCAACATAATATAATAAGAGGGAATGTTATTTTGAAGTCATTAACTGGCCGCGATATTTATTAAAGAGACACTTTAAATAAGTTTAACACTGCAATTAACGACTCTTTGCAACTATTTACGTATAAGTCATGGCAGCGCTTTAGAGTAAACAGCAAAGGGGTTAAGAGGTTTAGCACGGCGCCTCAATCGTTAAATTTATTTTTATACTCTTTATAAATAAACCGTCTCAATTAAAGCCTGAAATAAAAATTGAGCCCAACTATCGAAACCGATTTGCGGCGCGGGTTCGGATAGTAACCTTCACTTTGGAGTTTATATCTATGAGTAAAGAAAAAAACAAAAAACCGCCAATGAAAACCTTAAAAGAGAAGCGTCAAGATAAACGGAACCGCCAAAAGGCTTCCGACTAACTTATCTAACTCTGTAAAAACCTTAAATCCTCTCTTTAAATAGGCCGAAAATAGGGTGTTAATACTTTAGCACCCTATCTTATTTCACAGTTTCCCCCAATATTTTTAGTGCATCATCTAGCGCGACTTTCGCATAGGATCTCATTATCTCGCCTTTATTAAGCCTTGCTCCTTCAGCCACTCAATCACAATCGGCGGCGATACTGCTCAGGTGAGCACTGAGCATATTTTTTAAACATCACGATATAAGGCGAAGTTTGGTTATAGCCGAGCGTCAATGCCACTTCTTTGATCGCAAGTCCCTGACGTAATAGTTGTAAGGAATAGATAAACTTATGCCTTTGTCTTAGCTCAGTAAAACTCATCCCCAGAACCTCTTGGCAACGACGAGCTAAAGTACGCTCAGTGGTATGTAATTCACTGGCCCAAGATTTAAAGGTTTTCGAACTCGCAGGGTCGGCTTCAAGTGCCAACAACAACGGCTGTAACAGTTTATCTGAAACGGTGGGCAGAAATTGCGGTAGAGCTTTACCCAAGGTCAGCTGATCGAGCAAAACCTCAACCAGTCGCTTATCCGCCGCAGTGTCTGCCACAGTGACTTGCCGCTCCCGCAGATCGTTCACGATCGATTGGGCAATGGGTGTCACGGCTAAAAGACAGGTCTCTATGGGAAAAGCCGCAGCCCGCTCGGCAACTATATTCATCGAGCAATAATGAATACTGCGCCGAGTGTAACTTTCATGTTCTATCCCCGCAGGAACCCAAATCGCATATTGTGACGGCGATAAAAACCGTTGCCCTGCAGCATGTAACTCCATAATTCCACCGCTGATTAACTGCAGTTGCCCCCAAACATGTTGATGTTTTGGCGTTACCGTATTTGGCAGGAAAGCTTCATAGTTGAAGAAGATATCTGCAGCAGGCTCTTGCTCTGCCGTGAGCGGATGGTAAACCGTGCGCATTTTGATGCCCTCAAAGCTATGGTGGTCTAAAAACTCAAACGAAATCGCTAACCCAGATTACGCTTGTCCGTAGAGGAACTGACCTTGTCTGATAAGCGATATTTATATCATAACCGACCATGGATAATAGCCACTAATCTATTATCTGGATGCTCAAGTGATAAGCCATAAGCTAAGGCCAGTCACTTTAGCCAGTACCTAAAGGCAAGACCATGCTGTATTTGTTCCCCCTGTTGGCCGTATTAATTTGGGCAGGCAATTCGATAGTCAACAAGCTCTCATTTGGGATTATCGATCCTGAAGCCATAGCATTTTACCGTTGGTTTTTCGCTATGTTATTGTTAACCCCCTTTGTCGCAAGTCGCGTCTGGCAAAAACGCCAAGTGATACTACCTTTGTTACCTAAGTTCGCTACTTTGGCTTTGTTAGGTATGGTGCTAAACCAAAGTCTGGCCTATTTTGCGGCGGCTACCACCACGGCAACAAATATGGCATTAATCACCTCTCTCGTGCCTATGATCAGTCTGTTTTTAGCCGTGCCATTACTCAAGCAAAAATTATCACCGTTAGCCTTTGGTGGCACCTTAATCTCGCTATTTGGATTGATTTTTATGCTCAGTCACGGCGATATGATGAACCTTGCCATCGGCGTGACCCAAGGTGATTTACTGTTGCTCTTTAGCGCCTTTGTGTATGCGCTCTATGGCGTATTACTGAAACGCTGGCAACTGCCACTACCGACTTGGGAATCGGTTTATATTCAAGGACTCATAGCCGTATTCATGCTAACGCCACTGCTGTTTACGAGTCCCAGCATAGCGATCAGTGCCCAATCAGCACCACTGATACTTTACGCTGCTATCGCTGCCTCACTTTTAGCGCCGTGGGCTTGGATCAATGGCATAAGCAAACTCGGCGCCGATCGCACCAGCGTATTCTTTAATTTAATGCCTATTATTGCGGCGATACTGGCGGCCATCATCCTAGATGAAACCTTAGCCATTTATCATTATATTGGCGGTTCTATGGTGATTATTGGTGTCATGCTAGTGCAGATAAAACCTAAGCCTAAAGTCATCCCTACCCTAGCTTGTCCTGAATAATCCAAAGTAATGCGTCAACGCCTTGGTAACAGTGACCAAGGCGGTTTCGCTTATTTCAATGCGTACAAAATCCCATCGCAATCTGCTGCACGCAAAGGCAATTCTATAAATAACGGCTAAGCTATTTATTAAGTTATTAATGGAGATCGTCCTATGTTTAACAGTATTCGCGTTAAGTTTTCACTGATGTTTGCCATTATGGCGACAGCGCTCATTGTCATGGCAGTCACCGACGCTATGCAAAGCCGTGCTACTGTGAAACAGATGCAGGAATTTAGTCAGTTATTTAATCCCGCAATTTCGGCAATTCTCAATGCAGATCGCGACCTTTATCAAGCGCAGCTAAGTGAAGAAGTGTTACTCAGGGAAGAATTATCTGCCGATAATCGCAAAAATGAGATTGATAACTGGCAAGAGAATGTCGATCAAGCCCGTGACAGAATGGGAGAATTTAAAAAAATCCTTACAGATCACCTGCAAGTACTGCAATCAACCAATGGCTTTGAGGCGCAGTTTTCGCTCTGGTATCAAGCCTCATCAGAGGTCATTAATGCCGTTAAAAGTAATGATTTTGAACGCGCGAAACAACTCCACGAAACCAAATCCAAGCAAGAATTTAAGGCATTAAGAGATATCTACAATGCCGCGGGCGAAGCCGCCGATAACAGAGTAAAAGAGCTAGATTTACAAGCAACGGAACAGGCAACCACCCAAACCCAAATATCCTTAACGATAGCGAGCTTAGTCGCCATTGTGGCGCTGTTGATTGCCTACTTCGGCCCTAAAATTATAGTCAATGCAATTGAAGATATCACTAGCAGGATCAATGACATTGTCGATGGTGACGGTAACTTAACCCAAAGGATCCCTATCACACGTCAGGATGAAATCGGCGAGCTCGCCCATGCATTTAACTTATTTGTAGAGCAGCTACAGCAAATGGTCATCTCGATTATTGGTCAAACTAAAGATGTGAGCCAAACCGTTGAAAGCCTTGCAACTAAGTCAGCTACCACAATCAACATCAGCCATGAACAAGAGCAGTTTGTCGATACCATTGTCACAGCAGTGAATGAAATGAGTGCAGCCGTAAGAGAAGTCGCCAGTAACGCTCTTCATACTGCCACCGAAATCACTAAGGTGAATGACCAAACAGTAGAGGGTAAGAATATCCTCGCCCAGTCCGTTAATCATATTCAGCAACTGTCTGAATCAGTTAAAAATGCCGTGACTGTTATTGAAAAACTTTCAGTCAATTCTGCCAATATTGCCTCAGTGCTTGATGTGATCCGCTCAATCGCTGAGCAAACTAACCTCCTTGCCCTTAACGCGGCCATTGAAGCGGCGCGCGCTGGCGAACAGGGCCGTGGCTTTGCCGTAGTTGCCGATGAAGTACGTACACTGGCGAGTCGTACCGAAACCTCAACCCAAGATATTCAGCGCATGATTGAAGAGTTGCAACGCGGAGTAAATGATGCGGTTAAAAGCATTGAATCGGGAGCTAGCCTGACCACATCAACCGTGACCCTCGCCAGCCAGACCCAAGATGCATTAGATGAAATTCTAAACTCCACCTCTAAGGTCAGTGAGATGTCCACTCAAACGGCGACTGCAACCGAAGAGCAAACCCATGTGACCGAAGAAATTAATCGTAACTTGACCGAATTATCCGATAAAACAAGATACTGCAACTTAGTGATCCAAGAAACTCAGCAAATAGTCGTCAACACTAAAGCCATTTGCAGCAACCTACAAAAAGAAGTTGCGCGATTTAAAGTCGCTTAAGATAAATGACTAACGACACATAGTTAGCGATAAGCTATTGAAACGAAAAGAGTGCCCAATGTAGGCACTCTTTTTAATGGAAATAATACCAAGCAAAGCTTGAAGACAATAAAAGCCCACAACCGTATGCAAGTTGCAAATAACGGTAACGAAACCCAAGTTGTATCGATTCACCCGTTAAAGTGCGAATAACAGTACTAACTGCTTAACGTTAACTCACAGTAATGATTGAATTTCTAATTCAATCATCTGCAAAAGCTGTAAAACAACCAAAAGATACATCAATCAAAACTGACTAATTGCCCACCCAAGTGAGCAATTTTTTCAGCGGCCAAGTCGGGATTAAGATAGCCAGCGACTTTCGTTAACGCATCGGCGCGCCAAGCAAAAGAGGCTCTCACACTAACAATACGCTCGCTTTCAGCATCGATGTTCGTATCGGCAACATTGCCAGTTGGCAGTAATAGTGCAGGGTAATCATGACTTAAGGTTTGTGAGACCCTTGAGCTGGCGAGCGCCATATTGCTAACGCAAAGCTTTTGGCTCGCTCCTAATGGACCGCGGCACACTACATTTAAAGATGCACTGCCAAAAACTTTTAAATCGCCACCCGCATTGACCCAACCTCCGCTCACGCCAGCGCGACGCAGCTCACTCACTGCCATATCAACCGCATAACCTTTAGCTATACCATCTAAGGTTAAAATTAGCGGTCTAGCTAATCGCGCTTGATTACCTTTTATTTCAATATCTTGCCAGTCACCTTGCAATAACAATGGCATACCAAGGTAAGCAGGCAAAGCGCCGCGAGACATCATTTCGCCGCCAACGGTACAATTGAATAAGTTGTTGCTCGCCTTACCCAGCCCCTTAGCCAACTTGAGCACTCGTAAACTATCTTGGCTTAACGTTACCCAAATTCCCGGCTGCCGATTTAACTGATTTAACTCGCTGTCCTGTTGATGGAAGCTCAGCAACCGCCCAATATGGGTCACACGCGAAAAAGCCGCGCTAATAGCCGCTTCCAATGCTTTATCTTTAAGTAGTACCTCACCGCTTTGATTTGGCAGTGACTCGGCAGCGATTTCCACCAGCGTTCCGAGTAATGGCTTAGCGCGACGTATCATGATAATACCCACTGTAGTAGGAAGATCTGAGGGATCAGCAATAAACGCTTCATCCAGTTAAATTTAAACAAAGCACTAAGAGCAATTAACATAATTTGTGCGGATTCTATTAAAGTCTCTACTTCAATACAAATTGTTGCCATTAGTTTTTATGGGGATTTTAGATGCTTGAAACTGTTTTATATTTAAAAACAATAGATTGCTTATTAAGGTTTTATTAAAGTTATTTGACTTATCATTGCTATCACAACGCTGCACAAGCGAACTAAGTCAATACGTCCCCAAATGAGCCCTATTGATTAATGCCACTCATCATTTACGCTATTTATGCTGGCTTACCCACCAACAACTCAAACTAAATGGAGCAATAAATAGCCGGCTTACTCCATCACACCAGTCATCTGCTTAAATTTTACGCTATTCCATTCAGTTGAAATACACGCTAAATCAGATATAAACCCTCTAACTCAATCTAAATGAAAACAGGTAAATTATTGATTAGTAATTAAAATAAAGACTAATTTTCATCTTATACAACCTATTAATAACCTAGCGATCACAACGGAAGTAAAAACATCTAGACGTCTAAATTGACAGGTTATCAGGGATCAAATATGCTTTGCCTCAAGTTGCTAGGATACGATGCCGAGGCAACACTGAATTTAAGCGAGTTTGACTGCCAAGGATCCTGCGGAAAAACCCTAAGCGAAAGAGAGATAACATTTGAGCAATCCAACAGCAGCACAGCACAGCCCGGCATCTTTTATTGCCCTGTTGCCATTATTTGTTTTCCTTGGTCTTTTCATTGGCGCGGGTGTGTATTTCCAAAGCCAAGGTGTCGACTTTGCCTTCTATCAATTACCCAGCGTTATCGCTATTTTACCTGCAATCATTCTGGCGTTGATTTTATCAAAACAGAAATTAAATCAATCGATTGATACCTTTATTGGCGGTATTGGTCACAGCAATATTATTGCTATGTGTTTAATTTACTTACTTGCAGGCGCCTTCGCTGCAGTCGCTAAAGCCACTGGCGGCGTCGATGCTACTGTTGCTCTTGGTTTATCGTTAATACCATCGAACCTGTTACTACCTGGTTTCTTCGTGATTGCCGCTTTTATCGCAACGGCCATGGGAACCTCTATGGGGACAATCGCGGCTGTCGCTCCCATCGCCCTAGGCGTAGCCGACCAAGCGCAAATCGACTATGCACTGATGGCGGGAGCCGTGATGTCTGGCGCCCTATTTGGTGACAACTTGTCGATTATTTCCGATACCACAATTGCAGCTACGCGCACCCAAGGCTGTGATATGAAAGATAAATTTCGTGAAAATTTGATTTTCGCTATCCCCGCATCACTGCTAACCTTAATCGCCTTTGTATTTGCCGGACAAGGCCAAGCAGAATTAGCAACGCAGAATATCGATCTTATTAAGGTCATTCCTTATCTGACCATTTTGATCTTAGCCGTGGCGGGTCTGAACGTATTTGTGGTCTTGACCTTAGGTATCTTATTAGCGGGCGCAACCGGCCTGTTTACTATGGATTACGGCGTGATCCAATTCGGTAAAGATATTTATGCTGGCTTTAGCAATATGCAGGAGATTTTCATTCTGTCTATGCTAGTGGGTGGTTTAGCCGCACTCATGCAGCAGCAAGGTGGTCTTGCCTTTGTGAGTAAACAGATTGAAAAGCTGATCACTCGTTTCTCTAAGGCGCAAGGTGAAGCTTCATGCCGTGCAGCTGAGCTAGGTATGGCAGGTATAGTCGCAGTGACTAACTCTTGTGTGGCTAACAACACGGTTTCTATCGTGGTGACGGGTGATATTGCAAAAGACTTAGCAGAGAAGCATGGCGTGAGTCCAAAACGTGCCGCCAGCATACTCGATATTTTCGCCTGTATTATCCAAGGTTTGATCCCGTATGGTGCACAGGCACTCTTGATTGCTTCGACCTTTAGCATCACGCCATTAGCAGCGGTATCACACGCTTGGTACTGTATGATTTTAGCCGTAGTGGCTGTTGCGATTGTAATTTTCCGCAAACGACACTAAATGATATTTGAGTCGCATGAGTAAAATCTAACGTTTATGACAAGGAACGCACTAGGCGTTCCTTGTCATTTTAAAGCCCTCTTTTGACGAAAAAGCATCAACTCGCTTGCCTTCATTAAACAATTCAGGCAAGTTACCGCATTCAATGTGGTCATATCCCATCAGCATATTTTTAGTCTCCATGAATCCTCTTTATCACCAAGAACCAAGTTATTACGATCTACATCGTCTTATTACATGGTTGATTGTAGGCGCAGCCTTTATTAGTGCTTCTGGAGTTTTAATTGCTATTTATGCTGAATATCAAAACATTGGAGTTCAAGTCTTACAAATACGAGCTGATTTTTTAGGTAACTATATCAACTCACCCCTCGCTTATGTGTTTAATTTAAGCTTATTGGCTGCAGGACTCTGCATACTCATTTCAATGACCGGGCTCTACTTACTAAAACTGGATACGTTCAGCCAATGCATAGCACTTACAGGTGCTTGGGTAGGAGTCTCTGTGATTTTGATGGGAATATTCCCCATTAATTTTTTGAGCATACACAGAATAGTTTCAACGAGTTATCTATTAAGCACCCTTATCTTACACAGCCTTGTGATTATAGCGGGGATAGTGCCTCGGTTTATTTGCCCAAAGCCACTGTTCTATTTGAGCCTGATCAGCTTTTGTAGTGCAGTGAGTTTAACCCTGCAATTAGATTGGACAATATTGGATTTCCCTCCCTGTGTGCCCCAAACACACTTTTGTACTGTTTCAGCCAATATGTGGCTCCAAACTAACTTGAGTATCATTTGGTGTTTAAGCCTAGCCTTTGCAATGCGGCGCCTATCAAAAATACTGTATCATCGCGCCCAAGAACGCCAAATACTTTAGGGTAATCCATGCGCTTAGCAAAATACCTCGCCCAGTGTGGCATAGGCTCACGCCGTGAAGCCTGCCGTTTGATTGAGGCCGGGCGCATCACACTCAATGGCGGTATCGCCCGCCACACAGATCCCATCTGTTTAGACGAGTCATTACACTGCCTCGACAGTATTGAGTTTGATGGCAAACCTATCACTAAAGCCGAAACATTCGCCTATTGGGTATTTAACAAAGCTGTGGGCACAGATTGCCGTCTGCTTGAGCAGGATGAAACGAGCCTCATACACCTACTTCCCAAAGCACCAAGACTCTACCCCGTCGGCAGACTCGATAAGGACTCCCGCGGCCTACTGCTGTTAACTAACGATGGTGAGCTGACCCATAAACTGATGCACCCCAGTTTTGCCCACAGCAAAACCTACCATGTGCGCCTCGATAGGCCATTCGCAGATGATTTTATTGAACAAATGGCCAGTGGAGTGCGTTATAAAGACCTGCAAACCCTGCCCTGCCAAGTCCGCCGCCTCAGTTCGGACAGCTTTGAAATCGTGCTGACTCAGGGATTAAATCGACAAATTCGGCGTATGTCCAGCGCCTTAGGCTATAAGGTAATTGACTTACAGCGCGTCGCATTAATGACATTAACGCTAGAATCCTTAGCCGAAGGAGCGATGCGGCCACTCACCCCACAGGAAGTTGCAGTGCTTAAAGCCGCAGTGACAATTTAGAGAAAGACAAGTGGCGAATACACTCAAGCTACTAACCTCAATTTTAGACAAATGCCCGCGCGAACAATATCTTCCAATGAACTCCAATGAAGATAGAAACGCCTGAGATGACTCAGGCGTTTCTATAAAACGAAGCTCCCCTTTCAAGCTTATTAATATGAGCTACTTTTTATCGGAACGAAGTACTAACTCCACTCTGCGATTCAGTTTTTGTCCGGCGTCATTAGTATTGCTGGCGACAGGGCTATATTCCCCGTTACCGTGGGCGGTTAATTGGGCCGACGGAATTTGAAACCCGTCACTCAACTGCTTAATCACAGCTGCGGCGCGGCGCTCCGACAGGCTTTGATTGTAACTCCGCTCGCCCTTGTCATCGGTATGTCCAACCACATAAAAACTCATCGCCGGATGCTGCTTAAGATAGCTTGCCAGCACCTCCAGTACAGGTTTGGACTCAGGCAACATGCGCTCACTGTCATAATCAAACAGCAATCCCTCCAACGTCGCCTTGCCAGTTTGGCTAATCGCATCGGTCAAAGCATTGAGGTCAATCGCCACTCGATCATCCTTCAGAGTAGAGAGTTCCATTACCCTGAGGGTAGTATCGGCAGGTGTGCCATCGAAATATCCTTGGGAATAGATATCGAAGTAAACATCGCCCTTTGCGTGACTAAGCTTAAACAGCTGATACTCCTGCCATTCGTCCTCTTTATCGTCCTTGATTAATTTGATGACATTAATCAGGCTATCATCGTCGCCGCAAGCCGTGCCTTTGCAATGGAATACCCGCTCTGCTGCAAGCTTTTGTGCGGCTGCGGCATAATTGCTGTTAATTTCAAACAGGGAATAGCTTTCAGGCATCTGATAACTTATTTGGGTAAGCTTGGCGTCCAGCGATTTGGTTTGATAATTTGCGCCCGAGATCCCCACCAATACAGGCACTTGGGTAAAGTTAGTTTGTTTGTAACTTGTAATATAACTGCCGGGCATACGTCCCAGCAAAGGATGGTCTGTCGAGCCTTGAGCATCGTCACTACGCCTATCTTTAATCTCAATGTTCTTCGGCGCCTGCTGTAAAAAGTCACTATTCGCTTGGATTAAGTCCAGCGGCTCAGGGATAGCGTCGAGAATATCGACTTGCAGATAGGTATATCTGTCCTCGCGATTGACGACATAGATACTGGTGTAAACCTCACCGCGAGTACCTTTCAGTTTTGCCGCCACGTAAGCACTGTGATAGTCGGCATTCACGCTTTTAAGCGGCTTTAGCTGAGTTTGCATGACTTGACCATCACCGCAGGTGACGGCCTGACAACTAAATAACACTTCAGCATTCAGCTTTTTTAGCTGTGCCAAATAATTATTGATAACATGCTCAGGACTATAACTCTCGGGAAGCTCAATGCTTTGTCGAGTCAATTTCCCCGATACAGGCAACAGAGTGAACTTGTCACCATTCACTGCGGTGATAAGTTCAAAGGGCGTAAAGTGGATGCGCTTTTCTTCAGGCGATTTGGCGTCAGGAAAGGGAGTAAACAGCGATTCAGCATTCACCGCAAAAGTGGCGACACCGCAGGTCGCGGTCAAAAGTACAACACTCAATAACGTCTTATGTCCCATAAAAAATCCTTTTCTGTGGGTAAATAGAAATTTAACTCATAGCTTAAAAACATAAGCGCGAACGATATTACGATAAAATGCAAAATAATTCAGCCTAGATATTACTTCAAAGCTTGAGACATATTTTCAAACTTTAAAAGCCACCTCCCTTACTAGCGTTGCGCTCAAAAAATCTATGACATATAAGCAGCTTAATAACCAAATCAAAATTACATTAAGATGCGCTGAGTTATACAGCTAATTAGTCAGAAATCCTTCTTTAGTGTTATAGCCATCAGCAATACATCTCCTTATAAAAGGGCAATTAATTTTTTCCGAAAGCCATATTTTTATATGCTGATGAAATTATAAATAGAAAATGTTTACTCATTCAGTAAACACGAAGACATTAACGGATACAAAGACGACGCCGAAAACGAATCGTCAATAACGAAGACATAATGGAACTAAGGCTATAACTTCAGTTGGTTTTTCCCATTTTTAGCTAGCTAAACTCATGCTCAAAGGACTTTGCAAAAATGCGATTCAGAATAATGTTATCTCACGTAAAACTTTTACTTTGTATATCACTGCTCAGCGCTACACCTACTTCTATAGCGGAAGAAAAAGTACTAACAGTGCAAAGCATCCTTGCGAATGCACCAAAACAGCATGAGGTTGAATTTGCTCGTAAAAGCGTGGCAGAAACAAGCATAGATAATGCTTGGGAGCGGCCATGTCCATATAACAGCTCTCGTTTGCTTACTGAAGGTTCGGGCGATTTCGATGTAGACAAAGCTCCCCTGCGTTGTCGCCGCTGGCAAGATTGTAAAACAGCGGGCGCTGATGCGAGTCGGTTTACTGAAGGTTTTTTCAAGCACCATAAAACTGGGGAGGAAATTCCTCAGCAGTGGAAAAAAGATGGCGAAGACTTGGCCAAAAATGACGCAGAATTTGGTGGCGGTTCGGGGCACTCTTATAACTACGCCTTGAAGTTTGCTGAAGAAAACTGGCGCTTGTTTGAAGGGCGAAGTGCTAGTGAAGCTGACAAACTCGTTAAAAAGCAATTCTGGCAATGGTGCGCTGTCGAACCTTTGTCGATTTGGAAAAGTAAACTCGATGATTAGGATTGGCATGTATTTCAATTTCATATCAACAGTGACTAAGGTGTAAAAATGCGATTCAGAATAAGGTTATTTCAGACAAAACTTTTACTTTGTGTCTCGCTGTTCAGCGCAGCAGCTTTTTCCATTGCAGAGGAAAAATCCGGCTATGACTTGTTATTGGAGATGTTTCCTAAGCCTTATGAGATTGAACTGGCGCGCAAAGGTATAGCCGAAACCAATATCGATAAGGCTTGGGAACGAGCTTGCCCCTATCGAGAGCTAACAGGAACGACTGAGGCGGAGGACGAGTATTTCTTTCGCTGCAAACGTTGGGACGAGTGTGTGTCGGCAGGCAGTTCGGCCAGCGTTTACACAGAGGGGTTCTTCAGAAACCAGCAACTGGATCCCAATGCACAAGTACCGTGGGAGCTCTACCGGGATGTTCTGTTGGAGGGGGTTGATTTAGAAAGGGTCACCGGTCACTTGAGACAGTATGCCCTGAAATCTGCAGAGGAAAATTGGCGCTTGTTTGAGGGGCGGGATGCTGCCGCGGCAAGTGACTTGGTTGAGAAGAAATTCTGGCAATGGTGCTCCGCCGAACCTTTGACTTTATGGAAGGCTGAGTATCAATAGCAGGCGTCCCCACACCCTAGCAACAAATTTAATGTGAATAAAGGCTGAGCATTCAAGCATCGCCGTCGGCTTTTCCATGCTCTCAATATCGGAAGAGTTCACGGCGTGCGCCACTCGAAGGACAGAAACCACGGTCAAGGATTGAGCCATGCAAGTGTTCTACCGCTACCTGTTATACAGAGCCGCTGCAAAAGCTAATTTAAGTCGATTCCCTCACCGGCAGGCAGGATACGCCAGCGTCCTTTTTCTGGCGATATTTGCCGCAATTGGTTTGGCGGTATTTTCTTTGTATGACTCAGGTGTGGTCGCGACCGAGCGGGTGCGATTACAGAACACGGCCGACAACGTTGCCTACAGCACCGCCACCATGATTACCCGCGATATGAATGTTATCGCCATTACCAATCGGGCCATGGTTGCCAATCAAAAAAAGCGGGGACAGCCAGATCTTTTTGTTTTTTCTTGCACTCTAAACCAAGCTTTAAATCATCCTAATTTAGCCAATGCGGTGACTTGTGATGACCTCGGCCAGAAGACAATTAATCGATGCGAATTCAACGCCTTATTATCATGTAATAAATCGTTGTGTTCGCAGAACTTTTTTGTGCGGTGAGGATAAATTCACCGGGCGCAGTTATGGGCATAGACGTGGCTGGATTGTAGATAAAATCAAAGTCTTGTCTGCAATTTTTTGTATCGATATTTGTGCTTATGCAGTGATGAGTAACCACTATCATCTGGTGCTTAAAATTGATGTCGAAAAAGCTAAATCGTTAACGCACAATAAAAGCGGAAAAGCGGGGACAGCCATATCTTTTTGTATTTTCTTGCACTCTAAACTAAGCTTTAAATCATCCTAATTTAGCCAGTGCGGTGACTTGTAATAACCTCGACCAGAAGACAGTTAATTGATGCGAATTCAACGCCTTATCATCATGTAATAAATCGTTGTGTTCGCAGAACTTTTTTGTGCGGTGAGGATAAAATCACCGGGCGCAGTTATGGGCATAGACGTGGCTGGATTGTAGATAAAATCAAAGTATTGTCTGCAATTTTTTGTATCGATATTTGTGCTTATGCGGTGATGAGTAACCATTATCATCTGGTGCTTAAAATTGATGTCGAAAAAGCTAAATCGTTAACGCACAAAGATATTATCAGTCGCTGGTGCAAAATAACCAAAGGCCATGCCGTTGCGACTAAGTATATGAAGGGTGACACCTTAATTGACGGTGAAACCATGTTGCTCGATGGCTTACTGACCGAATGGCATGAGCGACTGAGCAATATTTCTTGGTTTATGCGCTGTTTAAATGAAGAAATTGCTCGCAAGGCTAATCGTGAAGATGAGTGTAAAGGCGCCTTTTGGGAGGGGCGGTTTAAGTCGCAAGCGCTGTTAGATGAGCAAGCATTACTGGCCTGTATGATGTACGTCGATTTAAACCCTATTCGAGCAGGGATTGCCGACTCTTTGCAACAATCTGATTTCACATCAATTCAAGAAAGGATTAACGAGCTTAATTCACCCAACAACGACTTAATCCCCTCTAATCATGTCGATAATCTTCATCAACCAAGGCACAAATCCCTCGCCCAATTCGATGGTGCCGCACACCTTGGTGAGCAAACAGGCATTGCGTTTCATTTTGCTGATTATCTTGAACTGATTGATTGGACAGGGCGCGCGATTCGCCATGATAAAAAAGGCTTTATCGATAATCAACGGCCGAAACTGCTTAATGAGTTAAGCATAGCCTCCGATGCTTGGCTCACGTCAGCTAAAGAGTTTCGTCGTCAATACAGTGGTATAAGTGGTCGTTGGGATGCTATGTGCGCGTTTAAAAAGCAGCACAGCAGCGGCAAATGGTGTAAAGGTAAAGCCTCAAGCCAAGCGTTACATCCTTAAGCGCATCACTAACTACGATTCTGCTCAACGGATTATGTTTGTTTATCCAAAATGAAAATAATTTCGCGTAAAACCCAGCACGCTTTTGTCCAAAAGTGTGTTGCGTATATATTTTCAATCCACTGGTTACGTTAATGCTAAAAAGGTGAGCTAATGCCCTAGCGCCCCTATCACGGAAGCTATCTTAACGCCGTCAGCAGGCCATTACAGCTACAAAAAAAGCGATAAACCCAGTGAGTTTATCGCTATTTTGTTGTCTTGTTATTTCAGTATTTTTAAAGCACTAAATCGCACTTGAATGCTGATAATCCAAATTCACTATGCCACTATAGGCCGCACCATTGCTGGTGCGGCAATGGATTACTTAACGATTTCCATCTCAGCTAATAAATTGTCGGCATGATCTAAATACTTCATGACCCACAGCATATAACGGCTGTCGACATGAATAGAACGGTTAATTTCATTATCAAATGCCCAACCGCCAATAATGCTTTCATATACACCGTCGAACAATAGGCCGACGAGTTCAGCGCGGCCGTTTAAGGTCGGTGAGCCAGAATTTCCGCCAGTAGTATCTAAAGTTGATAAAAAGTTTACTGGTACAGAATCTATTGATTTCATATAGAAATCACCATATTGCTTCTGCTTAATCAGCTCTAACTCTTTCTTCGGTGCATCGAATGGGTCAACACCCGTGTCCTTTTGCACTATGCCTTCAAGGCGAGTGAATGGCACGGCCACTAAACCGTCTTTTGGCGAATAGCCTTTCACATGACCAACCGTGACACGTAAGCTTGAGTTAGCATCGGCATACACTGGCTTACCTTGCTCTAGGTTGTAAGCAATAATGGCATCCATATATTGCGGACGCACCTTCATTAGTTCACCCGCTAATTCTTTTTCTTTCTTTTCTTTAGCCATATCAGTGTCATACATAGCGACAGCGAATTGAATGAAAGGATCTTTAGAGGCTTTAAAATCGGCAACGGATTTATCCATCCACGCCAGACGAACGTCTTTCTTACCTAACTCAGTTTTGGCGTACATTTTATCTAAGGTTTTCGAAAGCTTAGCTTCACTAAACTTTTTATCGATACCAAAGGCTTTATCCAATGCGGGTAGGCGCTGATCTTCTGGCAGTGCGGCGTAGCGTTTTAGCATGTCGAGCAATACCGCTTTATCAACGCTCGGCGCATAACGACGGTCGATACGCTCCATGCTGGCTTTTAGACGTGTCATATCACGATCTTGGAAGCCCGGTTCACGCTGCATATCTGGCAGTTGTTTCTCGTTCGCGAGGCGATATAAGCTACGCGCCGTCGGCAACATAGTCGTGCTGCCTATATAGCTTAAGATCATGTCACGCTCTTGATGCGTTTTGCCTTTGGCAATCAAGGCATCTAATTCCGCTAAGGTTTTACCGTATTTCGCTTCACGACTGCTGTCTTTGGCTATCCACGCCGCAAGCTTAGCTTCGAGGGCTTTACGGTCAGCCAACATGGTTGATTTGCCGTAAAACTCGATCATAGAAGTGAAGTTTTTCGCGTAATTTGCAAGGCCAGCAATTTGACTCTCGTACTTAATACGCTCGTCGCTGCCCTCTGGCGCGGTTTCTTTAATGATCTCTATAAAGCGTTCACGCAGCATTTTGCCTTCGGGATAAGCCCACTCAAACTCATTTTGAACTTCAGTAGCTGTGCGATATCTGTTGGTACGACCTGGGTAGCCTGCAACCATCACAAAATCACCCTCACTCACGCCTTTAGCCGAGACTTTTAAGAAACTTTTTGGCTCGTATGGCACGTTGTCGCTGCTAAATTCTGCTGGTTTACCCGCTTTAGATACATAAGCACGGTAGAAAGAAAAATCGCCTGTGTGACGTGGCCACATCCAGTTGTCTACGTCGCCGCCGTATTTACCCACGCTCGCGGCTGGGTTATAGACTAAACGCACATCACGGATTTCCAATTGCTTAACCAGATAATATTCGAGGCCGCCGTGAAAGCTATACACTTGGCAACGGTAACCATCTTCTTTTTCACATTCAGCAACTAACGCTTTTTCTTGGCTTTCAACGCCTTGATAGAAGGCGCTGCCCACTTTACCTTCAAGCCCGTTTTTAACTCGCTCAGTGACATTAGTGACATCTTCAGTCACATAGACACGTGAGCCAGGGGTCGCAGGTAATTCATCGGCGAAGGTCTTAGCTAAAAAACCATCCTGCAGCAGATTTTTCTCAGGAGTGGAATTGTATTGAATTGCCCCATATGCACAGTGATGGTTAGTCACGACTAGGCCCTTTGGCGATACAAATGATGCAGTGCAACCGCCAAGGCTTATCACGGCATTCATCGGGAATTCGGTGAGTTTAGAAATCGATTTTGCATCAATTTCAAGGCCTTTTGCTTTCAGCTCATCAGCCATAGCAGGCAGTTGATGGGGCTGCCACATACCTTCGTCAGCCTGTGCGCCAAAACTAGCGGCCACGGCAACTGTGAGTAACCATTTTTTCATTGTGTTAAGTCCGTTTTATGTGAATGAAGCCACGCGCAAGCTGGGCCATTTTATCGTTTTAATAGCGTTGTTTTAATTTTAAATAACTGTGCTAAAACCCAGCATCACTCGCTTTAAAACCTAAAAAGCAAAAAGTCAGGCCGGGGCCTGACTTTATCACATGCGACACTCTCTATAACAGACTTTGAAAAACTCGCTTACAAAGCAAATACATTTAATCAAAGTTACTCAGCCGCGTTGGCTAAAAAGCCACACCTATCGCAATGAATTAGATCCCAACAAATAGTTGGGCACCCACAATCACGGCACCTAACAAACCTGTAATGACTAACGCAACAGATCCGCCAGACACTTGATAACCCCCAAGCTGCGACTGACGTTGACGCAGTGCCATAACAATTGGCAAAAAGATGATCATCACGACCAATGGTACGGCCGCAAATCCCAGTACCGCCACAAAGCCTTCAGGCAAATACAAGGCACACAAAACAGGCGGAATAAAGGTCAGTAACCAAGTTTGAATACGGCCGGCAAACGTTTCTTTGGCGCGAGTTAATTCAGCGATAAAGTCATATAAACTTAAGGTCACACCGAGGAATGAGGTCACTAAGGCTAAATCAGCGAATAATGAAATACATTTGCTGATCCAAGGTGTATGAGCAATATCCTGTAATGCCGTGACGAGTGAAGGTAGTGAACCTTCAAAACTATTCACCTCATATCCGCCTACTGTGCCTAAAGTCACCAATAACCACAGAACATAACAAGCAAGTGGGATAGTCGAGCCGATTAACAACACCTTACGCAGTGATACCGCATCGCCATCGAGATAACGCACTAAAGTGGCGATACAGACGTGGAAACCAAACGAAGTAAACACTACGGGAATTGCCGCCATCCAATTGCTGGTCATAGACTCGGCAATCGCGCCAGTTGCCATGCTAGCAATACTGACTTCGGGCAATAAAAATAATACCACCACCACGAGCAATAGAATCATTAACGAAAATAGGAAACGTGACACTTTATCGACCCAAGCAACACCTAGCGCCGCAAAGCCACCGAGCACGAGTGTAAATAACAACACTGCGACTTGATTATCGAGCACGATATCGAACATGTTCTTCGCTTTAAGCACTAATAACGAAGAGCCGCCGGTGAGATAAGCCGCGGTCAAAGCAAATAATAAACTCAGGAAAGAAGCACCTTGAATTATTTGACCTTTTTTACCCAGTAACTTACCCGTAATAGCATGCACGTTATCCCCCACGCCAGTGCGTAAGTTAATTTCGAGCATAAGTAATGAGGTATAGGCGGACACGCCCCAAATAACGACGAGTAACACTAAAGCAGGGATAATACCTAAAGCCGCTGTGGCTAAAGGTAACGCTAACATACCTGCGCCAATGGCCGTCCCGGCAACGATGGCGATCGAGCCTAACATTTTTGAATTCACACAATAGTCCTGTTCAATAATTAATTATTATTTTATTTGAGTAAGATTTGAACCGATAAAGCCTTGCGTCTTAAATCGAAATAAGCGACACATCACTTAAAGCATCCAATCAGATCTCGACCTAGCAGATCAATTGGCCCCAATAGCTTTTGAATGTTTCAACCCAGTAGCCATTGAGGCTAACTAAATCGATTATTGAAAAATGGCATGACTTTCAATTGTGATAGCCCAAATGAATGTACCGATATAAGCATCGATTAAATAGATAGTTTGGGACATTAACAGAGCCAAACCCAGTGGGCAAGCCAGTTGTGAACAAAGAAGGGTAGCAAACGGTACGGTAACAACTTAATAGCGCTGTGATAAACGAAAATAAACAAGCCAACAAAATCGCTACCTTTGTTGAGAATACCTGTAATCTTGTATTAGGCTCGAATCAAAATAAAGCCGGTCTTTTTCCATCCGATGCAGACAAAAAGGGCTTAAACACAGCGAATATGTTTAAGCCCAATCACATCATGTTGAGAATTGATTAACTCAAAATGTTAATTTACAGCTCAGTCCACGCCATAGCCCAAGAAGCGCCAACACCTGGCTCAAATCCTGTGGCAGAAGCCGACCACTGCACGCAATAGCCGCTATAAGGGAATGGCTTACATTGATACACTTTGCCATTTTTAGGCTGTAACACTGTAGTACCTGCAACGTAACCTTTCACGCCTGCTGGGAATACAAAATCAGCTTCTGGTGCAGGAGCTTGATCCTTTAAGAAGAGATCAAAGTTCTGCTGAATAACATCACCTTGTTTAGGCTCAGCTTTTACCTGCAAATGATAATGCCCAGCTTTAGGCTCAACGACGTCTAACACTAAGCTCGCACTGGTATTGTTAACAGTTTGGCTCACAAAACCTGCCGCGGTGCCATCATGGCTAAACAAATACGCTGACACTAGCATCTCGGCGTTACTGGTCACATCAAAGCTGACCTTCGCCGCACCGTCGATAATTTGATAATCGTCGGCAAGTGAAGTGACCTCTAAGCTGTTGCCCGGAGCAGGAGCTAAATCAAATCCTACTTCGACACGCTCAATACCTGAGTTTTTCGCTGTAAAAATGTCGTTTTTGCCATACACAGGCTCAATCACACCCGATGCATTTTTTTGTCCCGCTTTTAACTGGGCCTGCTGGGCATTAATCGCGCTTGCTAATAGGAAAGGCCAATTTTGTTTATCACCTTGAGTCGCATCACTAATGGTAATGACTGTTTGCTTAGCCGTTTGCTCACCATTGGCGTCAAACACCCGGGTCATCACTTTATCGCCTGCTTTTAGATCGAGTGACGGATTGATATCCCCCACATCTTGCCATTCACTCGGCACAATAGGACCCGAGCCCAAGTTCACATCGATAGCATTGTAGAAACTATTCGTCGTATCTCCCACTTCCCACACGGCCAAGATCACTTGATAACCACTGCGACCTTCTGGCACGTAACAGTCATGGGTCACTAACTTAGGCGGCTGTTCCATGCCACCATCAACTACGCAAAAGGGGGCTAAGTCAAAGCTCGCTCGGCTCAAAGCTTGGTTTGGGTTCCAATCTTGGCGAGTTAAATAGTAACGCCAATTACGGGTGACATGATTTGCTGTGAACTGCCAACTGAATTTATTCCAGCCCGCTTTAATATCCGTCTTTGCCCAACGGCTCGGGCTTTGTTCATCCAAAGGTGAAAAAGCACCATTGCCAGCACTCGCCAGTTTGCCATCAGCAGGACCTGATTCAGGAAAACCCGATGGCCCCTCAACACTTTGTGGCTCCCATTGCACCGCACCACAATTGGCATTTTTACCTGTTTTACAGGCATATGAACGCGATTCAGGTGCCACAACATAACCGTGCGCCTGCGCAGAGATACTCACAAACGCATTCGTCGCCATTACTGCCGCGGCCAATAAACTCAATTTAGAAATAGGGGAAAAAACAGTAGGATTTGCCACTTTAATGCACTCCATTGATTGCCTATCATCCTAAACATAATGATAGGCTTAGATATAAAAGTGGTATTTGGGCAAACAACAGCATTAAACAGCAGTCGTTTATCTTTCACAGAAATCGAATTCTGCGGCAACTCCGCTATCTTAGTTCACTAAAAAATCCATTTACAACCTTAGACCGGAAGCTTTGCGTCCTAACTTTTCAATTAGTTTGCCAAATACAGTCGTTATCATTGAGTCACTACGAGTTAACAGTATGTAACCAAGTAGAAATGACTTGGCTAAATTAGCAACAAAAGACAACGTTGTCAAAAAATAATTCATTTATATTCATTAAGTTACAGAATGTGAATCGGTATTTTTCTGACACCCGTCAAACATTTATCAGCACCTACTGTTATAAACTCGTGCTTGAAACTAAATCTTACCTAGGTATAATGCCCACCTCGCTTCGGGGGAGTAGCTAACTGGATTTCGAGCCATCGTCATCTAGGGTGAACATCAACATACTTGGCAACATGCCATGGTGTTCACAGCAAATCATAGATTTGCCCAGCAAGACCTGAGCACAATGACCGCACCTAGGGGTGGACGGTTTATTGTGCTTATGTCATAACCACCCCTAAAGGATCACACTTGGAAGCCCTACTTGCCTCAACCTTTACGGTTGCTATCGCCGAAATTGGTGATAAAACTCAATTACTTGCACTAATCCTCGCCGCAAGATTTAAAAATAAAACCGCCATTATTTTAGGTATTTTGCTGTCGACATTATTTAACCATTTTGCCGCAGCTTGGATTGGCCAATGGGCCATTAACTGGGTAAGCCCAGATCTTGCACGTTATTTAGTGGCCGCGTCCTTCTTTGCAATCGCTCTTTGGGTGTTAATCCCCGATAAAGTCGATGCAGAAGAGAGCCGTTTCTATAAAATGGGCCCCTTTCTCGCCACCTTTATCCTGTTTTTTATCGCCGAAATGGGGGATAAAACACAAATCGCAACTGTGGTATTAGCCGCAAAATACGATTCATTAACTATGGTGGTTGCAGGCACAACCTTAGGCATGCTGCTTGCTAACGTACCCGTAGTGATCGCAGGCCACTTCAGCGCCGAAAAATTACCTATGTTGTGGATACACCGTGGCTGCGCCGTATTGTTCGCACTCTTAGGCGTAGCAACACTGTTCTTCTAAGAATCGAGGCTGTGGTTTTGCTGCAGAATAAAATTTCTTCACGCAATATTTTATTCTTTTAAACCTAACCGTTTTGCAAGTCGGTGCAAATTACCTGTATCGATTTGCAATATTCTTGCACACGCAGCCCAATTTTGTTGATTCGCGGCTAAAACTTGGCGAATAAGTTGACGCTGATATCTCTCAGTCGCAGCCTTAAGCCCCAGCATAACACTGGAATTATCTTGCGATTGTCCCTCACGACAGGCCGACTCAGACCTAAATGCTAATTCACTGGCTGGCGTTGCGGCATCTGATGGCCTATCTTCGTCGACTGTTCTGTGTGCTTGATTCATCAAAGAATCGAGCTGAAAATGTTTATTACTTAAGCTGATGTAAGTCGTTTTTAGCTCGGCTTTCGCCAACACCGCAGCCCTGTGTATCGCATGCTCTAGCTCACGCACATTACCCGGCCATGTGTATTGCTCTAATAACTGCTGCGCTGCGGGTGTGATATTGATATGGGTGAGTCCTAACTTCGCTTTACAACGTTCAAGAAAAAAACCTGTCAGCATGACAATATCTTGCCCACGCTCTCTTAATGGTGCTACGTGGATAGGAAACACGCTCAACCTATGGTAAAGATCGAAACGAAAGCGCCCTTCCGTTGCCTCTTGGTGCAAAATTCGATTAGTGGCGGCAATAATCCGAGTATTCACTTTTAGGCTCTTATCACTGCCCACTCGCTGTAATTCACCGTATTGTAAAACCCTCAATAACTTAGCTTGCAGCCCCAAGGGAAGCTCCCCGATTTCATCTAAAAACAAGGTCCCCTTGTCAGCGAGTTCAAACTTGCCTTGCCTATGACTGATTGCCCCCGTAAATGCCCCTTTTACATGTCCAAATAACTCGCTTTCGGCGACGGACTCCGGCAATGCAGCGCAGTTCAAATAGATAAGTGATTTATCGGCTCTGGTCGATTGATTATGTATCGCCGCGGCCACTAACTCCTTACCCACGCCAGTTTCGCCGGTAATTAATACCGATAAATCCGTGCCTGCCACGGCACTTATCTGCTGCTTTAGCGATTGGATCTGTGTGGATTGCCCTATGATCTCCTGCTGACTAGCAGGACGATTGAGCACCTCAGTGCCATTGGAAACTTCAACAACTTGGGATTCTAGCTGTTGCATCAATAACGCAGTATTAAGACTGGCTGCGGCCAGTGCACTGATCACACGCAACTCGCTATCACTAAAACCATCAAACTGATGAGGGTTGAAACCATCAATGGTGAGCGCCCCAATTAAGCGATCGTTCGCGATTAGTGGTAAACCAATGCAAGCATGTACATGTAAGTTCGCACTATGATGTGGAATTAAACCATCATACGGATCGGGAAGTTCACTGTCGGCCGGGAAACGAACCACATCGCCAGCACGGGCGATAGCCTCTAATCTCGGATGTTCACTAATTTGAAAGCGCCGCCCTAACACTTCGGCAAAGAGCCCATCTATCGCCAAGGGGACAAATTGCTGCTCCCGAAATGCCAATAATGCCGCAGCATCACAATTGACACGCCGCCTGACCACTGCCAACAAACGCTCAAATCTGTCTTGCGTCGACACGCCGACAGTTAAATCTAAGGCTAACTGAGTTAAATCAGCATGGGCACTCATAGCACATCCACAGTCAAATAAAGTCATATTGACAACAGTGTAATGTCAATTTGACAAATATCAAATTGTCATTATGACACCAGCAAGTAATTTCAAATGTTGAAATACGTTAATACCAATAAAAATCAACACCTTATAATGTTGGCATAGTGAGTGCAATAAGAGATTTAACTAAATAAGCAAGATTTACGTAGCGCATTCATTATTAATTATCACAGGTGTATTTATGACTATTCATGTAAAAAACAATATCCACTGGGTGGGCCAACGCGATTGGGAAGTGCAAGATTTTCATGGTACTGAGTACAAGATAACTAAAGGCACAAGCTACAATAGCTACCTTATCCGTGAAGAAAAAACCGTGTTAATTGATACAGTTGATCATCGGTTTAGCCAGCAATTCTTACAAAATCTTGAAGCTGAAATTAATCTAACCGACATAGACTATATTGTGATGAACCATGCAGAGGAAGACCACTCAGGCGCCCTGACTGCATTAATGGCCAAAATTCCTAACACTCCAATTTACTGCAGTGAAAATGCGGTCGACTCCATTGTAGGACATCACCACCACCCAGAATGGAATTTCATTACCGTAAAAACAGGGGATAGTTTAGCGATAGGCAATGGTAAGCAACTGATATTTATCGAAGCACCTATGTTGCATTGGCCAGATAGCATGATGACATACCTCACCGAAGATGCGGTTTTATTCAGTAACGATGCCTTTGGCCAACACTATTGCGACGAACATTTATTCAATGATGAGGTTGATCAAAATGAATTAATGGAACAATGCCTACGGTACTACTCAAACATTTTAACGCCCTTTAGCAGCCTAGTGACGGCTAAAATTCACGAAGTATTAAGCTTTAATTTACCTGTAGATATGATCGCAACTTCACATGGCATTGTGTGGCGTGATAATCCAGCCCAAATTATTCACCAATATTTAGCTTGGGCCGACGCTTATCAAGAAGACCGCATCACGATTTTCTACGACTCTATGTCCAATAATACTCGCATGATGGCCGACGGTATTGCTCAAGGTATCCATGATGTTGACCCCAATGTAGCGGTAAAAGTGTATAACGTCGCACGTCATGATAAAAACGAAATCCTTGCACAGGCATTTAGGTCAAAAGGTATTTTAGTCGGCTCATCCACCATGAATAATGTGATGATGCCTAAAATTGCCGCCATGCTTGAAGAAATTACGGGCCTGCGTTTTCGCAATAAAAAGGCGGCAGCTTTTGGTAGTTATGGCTGGAATGGCGGCGCAGTCGATAGAATTCACACTCGTTTGATGGATGCTGGTTTTGAAACCTCAGTGGGATTAAAAGTCAAATGGCGTCCCGATCGAGATGCGATGCAAGAATGCCGTCAGCACGGCCAGCGAATCGCGCGAGAATGG
This sequence comes from Shewanella sp. SM87, assembly GCF_025653705.1. NCBI lineage: Bacteria > Pseudomonadati > Pseudomonadota > Gammaproteobacteria > Alteromonadales > Shewanellaceae > Shewanella > Shewanella sp. SM87. The sequence continues at coordinate 26,289 of NZ_JAKKSC010000010.1, read as the reverse complement.
GCATTGCGTCCCCTCGATAGTGCTAATAGTCGCTCTATCATTAATCAAGTCATGTCAAAACCTAACCAAGCCACCACAGCCAGTCAAATAGCTGAAAATACTGCTACTAATAACGTCCCTGTGACGGCACCGATTGCAACAAAAGCGTGCGAATTAAATGATACACAATCAATGATTTGCACCGTTTGCCAATGGGTTTACGACCCTGAAAAAGGAGAGCCTAATCAAGATGTCATTGCTGGCACACCTTGGACTCAAGTGGCCGAAGACTTCCTCTGTCCCGAATGTGGCCTAGGTAAAAGCGTTTTCGCTATCATAAAAAATGAGGTGACTAATGTCTAAACCTATCGTCATTATCGGCAGTGGATTCGCGGCATATCAGCTAGTCAAAACACTGCGACGTTTAAACCGCGAACAACCGATTACAGTTATCACAGCCGACTCTGGTGACGAATACCATAAACCAGATTTAAGCCATGTGTTTAGCCTTAAAAAAATGGCGTCAGACCTCATAAAATTGACCGCGACTGAATTTGCACATGAGCAACAAATTGATGTAATAAATCACTGTGAAGTCATAAAAATAGATAAAGTTCGTCAGGTAGTCTGTTGCCATCAAGGACGCGAAATTGCGTACAAAAAATTAGTGCTTGCCACGGGTGCACGACCCTTTATTCCACCTATAGAGGGGGATGGCGTCGATATCATCCACACAGTTAACAGCTTAATGGAGTATCAGGCCTGCGAAGCAGACATCCATGGCGCGAGGAGAGTACTGGTTATCGGTGCTGGTTTGGTCGGAGTTGAACTGGCAATGGACTTAGCAACTGCAGGTAAGCAAGTGTTTTTGGTCGATCCACAAGCGAGCTTAATGCCGAATATGCTACCCGAAATGTTAAGCCACAAACTGACCGCTGTACTAAAGCAGTATAACGTCACAGTGCAATTGCAAACCCGAGTCAGCCAACTGCAACACCAAGATGGCAGTATCTCTGTGTGCCTAGATAATGACCAGCGGTTTATTTGTGATGCGGTTATCTGTGCAGCGGGACTTCTCCCTAACAGTCAACTTGCCCAGCATGCGGGGCTAGAGGTCAATAAAGGTATCGTCGTTAACGAATGCTTACAAACCAACGATGCCCATATTTATGCGCTAGGTGATTGCGCCCAAATCAACGGCCAAAATAGGGCCTATTTGCAACCTGCGTTACTGAGCGCCAATGCGCTAGCGAACACATTACTGAACCAACCGACAGCAGTGAATTTTCCCGCCATGCTAATTAAAGTGAAAACGCCACTGTTACCTATGCAGCTCAGCGGTATAACAGTGAATGGCGTCCATCGCTGGCAAGTCGATATTGATGCTCAAGGAAGCTGTATTAAAGCATTCGACGTGGATGAAACATTTATAGGATTTATCGTAACCGAGGATAAAATGCAGCAAGCATTTGGATTGTTAAAGCAACTAAATAGCCCTAACGCAGCACTCATTGCAGCCTAAGAGCACATTAACGAGAATGTTAATATTGTTGTCGCTGATAATAAAAACTGAGTAGAGGCTTCCTACTCAGTTTTATCGTTTCTACTATTATTCAAACATTCGCAACAGCAACAGTTTAAAGACCTAATGCCAGTTTAATACGTTGTCCGTAATCCGCATCGGCTTGAGTAAAATGCGCCACCATACGTTGCTGCACATCTAAACTCGCTTGACTTAATGAACCCGAAATTGTTGCCACTAGGCGCGCTTTCTCCGCTTCAGAGAAGATGCGATACAAATTACCCGCTTGGGTGTAATCGTCTTGGTTATAACGGCTATAACGCGCCGCTTCACCTTCTAAACGCAATGGTGGTTCGCTAAAGTTTACTGGCTCAACCAAGGCATCAGCAGTGCTGTTCGGGCCATAGTTTGCCGAAGCGTCGCCACTCGTTTGACTGCCATGGTAAGGGCATTGTGTGCCCGCCATCGCACCTGCACGTTGATGGTGATTTGCCTTAGCGGCATGCGGGCAGTTCACTGGCAATTGGTTGTAGTTAGTACCAATGCGGTAACGCTGCGCATCGGCATAGGCAAATAAACGCGCTTGTAACATCTTGTCAGGTGAAGCCCCAACCCCTGGGACCAAATTACTCGGTGCTAATGCCACTTGCTCAACTTCAGCAAAGTAGTTTTGTGGTAGACGATTCAGTTCTAATACACCAATCTCAAGTAATGGATAGTCGCTATGCGGCCAAACCTTAGTTAAATCAAATGGATTGATATGGTAAGTATTGGCATCTGCCTCAGGCATAATCTGCACATTAACCGTCCAACGCGGGAAGTTACCATCAGTAATAGCAACCACCATATCGCGCTGCGATGAATCGGGATCAATCCCTTTTAATTTATCAGCCTGTTCATTGGTTAAGTTGACCACACCTTGTTGCGATTTAAAGTGGAACTTCACCCAGAAACGCTCGCCCTTGGCATTCCACAGCGAGAAAGTGTGTGAACCATAACCGTGCATTTGACGGTAGTTCGCAGGAATACCACGATCCGACATCAAAATGGTCACTTGATGCATAGCTTCAGGATTCAATGACCAAAAGTCCCACATAGCCTGCGGATCTTTTAAGTTTGTCTTAGGATTACGCTTTTGCGTATGGATAAAGTCTGGAAACTTAATCCCATCTCGTAAGAAAAAGGTCGGCGTATTGTTACCCACGATATCGTGATTACCACGGGTAGTATAAAAACGTAAACCAAAGCCGCGTGGATCGCGCTCTGCGTCGGCAGAACCCATTTCTCCACCTACGGTTGAGAAACGAATAAAGGTTTCGGTTTGCTTACCAACACCATTGAAATGGTCAGCAATGGTGTAATCGCTTAAATCTTTAGTCAGCGTAAATGTGCCGTAAACCCCAGTACCTTTAGCATGCACGATACGCTCAGGAATACGCTCACGGTTGAAATGGGCTAACTTTTCAATTAAATGCCAATCTTGTAATAGCAGAGGACCACGCTCACCCGCCGACAGTGAGTTTTGATCGTCGGCCACTGGGGCGCCGTTTTGGCTCGTTAAGTACTGACTTATTTGATGTTGTTGACTCATGCCCTGCTCCTTAGTCTTGATTGCTGGTTAACCAGGTTTCAATTAAATCGTAAATGGTGGCCATGGTTTATCTCCTTGGCTGGCGACGTGTTGTCGATAGAGCAAGAATAGAGAATTACCACTTGAGAACAAAACGATTAAACTAGATTTATATAATCTAAAAAAAAGATTAAGAATGAGTTTGGCAAGACAGTTAATGAATTACACGGACTCACAGCCAATGGTCCGCTCACATCACTTAAGATGCTGTTGAAAAACCAAATAGCTGCTCAGGACAATGGAGCGAAGTGCGGTGCGAGAAAGCGGAGTTAAGCTGATACACTGCCATTAACTGCTGGATAAGTCGGCTTCACGATAAAGCTTAACCAAATAATAAGTGTCAATCAGCACGATAAAAAAGTTAACTAAGGCAACAGGATAAGCCCCAATTGCCACACCGTAGGCCACAAATAAAGCCGCACCAATGAGATTCCACCAGCGCAGTTTCTTAATGTTTGACATCATCAGTGATATTGCAACGACCACTGAAGCTAAATAACCAACCCATTCCCAAATTGTAGCGTTATCCATATCCAATCCTTATCTATATATTATTTAAATCAAACGATTGATACGCCATTCACACCACAGGTAATAAGCTGGCTCATTGCATTTAGCGTTTAACGACAGCCGCAGTCATCCGTGAAATACAAGTCAGTTCACCCGCGCTGTTGTGGATTAAAATCTCCCATACAGAGCTGCGCTTCCCTAAGTGGATAGGCTTAGCCGTGGCGGTTAATACCCCATTACGGGAAGCCCGTAAGTGGTTAGCGTTAATTTCTTGACCGACACAATAGTACTGCTCAAAATCCACCGCGAAATTTGCCGCATAGCTGGCAACGGTTTCAGCAAGCGCGACATTCGCGCCACCATGCACTATGCCCAAAGGGTTATGCACCGCCGGACTGGCTGGCATAGTGGCCTTCATGTAATCGTCGCCAATCTCACTGATCTCAATTCCTAAAGTCTGCATCAAGGTGCCTTTGCCACCCATACCGGCGTCTAAACGCGCGCAATCCTCTAACGTTACAGCTCTAAACCAAATACTCATTGCAACTTCCTAGTCAATAAAACCAATCAGCAGTTTACTGTGAAGTGGATGAAGTTCAACTAGTTTACTCTCAGCTGGTCACATCAATATCAGCAAAAATAAGGCTCAAACTAACCAAGATTTAACGGTACTTAGCTGACTAAACCAGACAAGAAATAATCCCCACACCACGACTACACTTGGCATAATTAACGCGTCAGCTCCTAGCACCACAGCCGCTTGCTGAATGCAAAATACATAGGTCATTTGCAACAAAATAGCGATAAGCGAGGCGACCAACACTTTATAAGCAATTAATTTTCTGAATAACAATAATAGGCATCCTAGAACCCCTGAAACCACGGCAAAGCCAAACACAGCATCAACCCAAATTGGCGTCGTTTCATAGAGTTTAATTTGATCTGGGCTCATCTGTGCGAGTGCATCTGGCGTCATAGTCATTTGCATCACAAAAGCCATCAGCCCCATGATATTCCACAACAAACTGAGCGTTGCGACAAAGTAAAACCACAGTGGCGCCTTGATATTCATGGTTTTCAGCGGATTTGAGGTGGTATCCATACTCACTCCTAATAAAAACTGAAAAAAAGAGATAAAAAAGGGATGGTTAACCATCCCTTTGTTTCAGTCTAGCTCACAAATTGCACTTGTGAGTTAACCCCATATACAGGTTAACGGCGACGACGCTGCAAACCAAACAAGGACATCAGTGCTAAACCTAAATAACCTAAAGCACCGCCATCATCTTTAGGCTTTGGCTCAGGTTTTGGCGGCACTACTGGCGCAGGATAACTTAAAGCAACAATCACAGGATCATGATCCGATGCAGAAAAAGCATTTTCAGATTTAACCAGATCACCAGAGAACTTTTTACCGTATTCAAACAGGCTAGATTCCACTGAGTTGATATGCCAATCTTCAATATCCACTAAACGTTTGGCTAAGTTAGCATTGGCTAAAGCATGATCTAAGTTACCTAACTCGCCGTTATAGCTATAAGAGAAAGTGCTTGCACCGTGGGCTTTCGTGTTCAAGTTGATAAAGCCATAACCTTTTTCAATCTTGCTGCCTTGGCGTTCAAACACTTTGCCGTCGAGCGTCGTCCACGAAGCGGTCAGGATGTCACGCTCTGACTTGCTCGCATCGAAGTCGGTTAGTACACGGATAGGATCCTCCATACCATAGGCATTCATATCACCGATGATCAGTAAGTCGCCTTTCACGTCTTTTAGCGTTTCACCCAAGACTTTCGCTGCAGATACGCGGAAAGCATTACACTTGCCCTGTTGATCGGCAGGATCAACTGACTCTTCGAAGTTAACCCAATCTTCTAAACAACCTGAGCCTTTAGATTTCAAATGGTTAACGACTACGGTCAGAGACTCATCATGGATTTTAAAGGTTTGCGCTAAGCTATGACGTTGATAAGCATCATTGCCAGGGTTAGTCTCAGTTTTGCCATCTTTTGTGCGAGTCACGCTGCCAGCACTGGCGTGCTGTTCTGGAGTACCGATAACTTGTGCTGCCCCCGCTAAAGCCACTTTACCACCACGGTATAACATGCCGACAGTAATCGCATCTGTGCCAAAGTACTTGCCGTCATACTTATCAGCATCGGTGATTTCAACAAAGCTATAGGCGTTTTCAGGCGTCTGCTTGTCATTTAGTGCATCGACTAAATCCTTAATCGCACTCTTCTCACCAAAACCGTTGTTAGCAATTTCCATCAAACCGACGATATCGGCATTCATGGCGGTAATAGCGCTAACGATTTTAGTACGTTGTAGCACCATTTCTTCCAGCGTTAGAGCGCCACGGTTACTGCCTGATGGATTGGTATCGCCACCATCAACATCGTTAAAGAAGTTCAGCACGTTAAAGCTAGCCACGCGCAGATCTCCCTTAGTTGCGACACTTGGGGCTTCGGTTCTGTCATCACCACGGATAAAATCACCCGCTGTAATAGTATTAGTCGCTACTAAACGATAAGCGCCGTAGCTGTAACCAATCACACCTTGCAGGTTAGTCAGTTGATCGCCAACACGGATGTAACCCGTTTCCACATTGAAATCAGGGAAGTATGGAATAACACCATTGGCAGGCTTGTAATCGGATTCGATAAAGAGTTGGTTTTCGCGGTTAGATTTAACTAATGCCGTTGCTTCAGCAGAAAGCGCTGGATACAGCTGTGTAGGCTTCATTAAAGGCGCTTGATATGACACTAGCATGTTATTGCGACTACCCGCATAGTCAAAGCTGAAGGTACGGCTGATTTTAAGATCACTGCCCGCATCTAAGGCCACATTCATGCCTTCATAGCGCTCTAATGCTTGCGCTAAGGTTTCACCATCGGCCACATAGAAAGGCGCGGCAACAGGGACTTCACCCTTAGCGCCAACATCAAATTTCTTATCGGCTTTAATATCGATTTGAGTTAAGCCAAAGTATTCTTTCACTTTACCCTGCACACAAACTTCAACCCCAGGTTGAATCGCTTCAGGTGCCGCTTCACCTAAGAATACAAATACACCATCAGAGGTATACGGTGAGTTATCACCCTTAACTTCTTGTAAGTAAAAACCTTTAAACAAGCTTTCACCACGGGCAGTCACTACGCCACGCACTGTCACTTCGGCTTCAGATTCGAATGCCCCTGCTGGTACAAATGGGCTCGACTCGCCCGCACCTTGTACTTGATAAATAGGCACAATTGTAGCGCCAGTACAGCTAAAGAGCGGCACTTCTGGCTCAGCAGGCGTTTCTAGTGAACCTAAACCAGAGAAGGTATCTTTAGGTAATTGTTCCCACTGGGCGGCATTAAATACAGTATTCGCCACTAACGCATCTAATTTACGTTTTAAGGTAACGTCTAATCCCCAACCCGTTGGAGTCGGCACATCACCAATAATATCGATGACGGCATCATCTTTCATTAAGGCAACCGCATCACCGCCATTAAAACTTAAACTACCAGAGTAACTATCAACTCCTTGAGCAACAGTAATAGTACCGCTAGTATTTAAAATAACTTTTGTCGATTTTGCCGCAATAGTTTGACCACCTAAAGCCACCATATCCGACGCAACAGTAGCACCATCTTTATAACGAACCAGTTTATAACCCGCGAGATCAATTGCCGTATCGCCGCTGTTATACAGTTCAATCGCTTTATTATTTGAGCTACCTTCAACATATTCGGTGATCATCACATCTGCGCTTGCCATCATAGGCAAAGCCGCTGCTACAGCTAAAGAAATAGCCGTTAATTTATTAACATTATCCATATCATCAACCCCATTATTATAATATTGCCGCTAACTTCTATTAACGTGCGAGCGGATTATTTCAGAGTTGAATGCGTAAAAAAAGAGGGCAAGATCGCACATTGCCAATGTAACACATTGATGAGTAACTAATTATAGACACTTCACTGTTCACCTAACAGAACAGGATGGTAAATCAAAAGTATTAGCCATGTAAAAACAAACAGTAAGAGCAATACACATAAGCTCAAAGCATTTGGCATCCTGCTTAAATAACAATCAATATTTTAATGTGATATTTTGATGATATTATTCGGTATGCAATACCCAATAAAATATAAGGAACACGGGTCCTTAAAAGGTAATGGATATAATTAAAACTTAATTTAGCATTCATTATTTTGAAATAAACATAACAGTCAAACTGCTAAAGTGGATGATTTATACCCTTGGTTATTGCAACAGATTAATGTTGATGATGGGTATAAAAATGAAACATAGAGCCAGCCTGAGAACCAACGGCTGTAAGATAGTGAGCTAAATATTAAAACAATAATGCGAATTTTACAGACAAAAAAATACCGCTCATTTAGGAGCGGTATTTTCAATGGCGGCGTATTACACGTCGCAGCTAATCAATTACTTTTTAGCAGGTTCAGCTACTGGCGCCGCAGAAGCTTTCTCGATTGATTTCAACTCAACTTCGAAAATCAACGTAGAGTTTGGTGGAATAGTACCAGTATCACGTACGCCATAGGCTAATTCCGATGGGATCACAAACTTGTACTTAGCGCCAACAGGCATTAATTGCACGCCTTCAGTCCAACCTGGAATAACGCGATTCAAAGGGAACTTAGCTGCTTCGCCGCGTTTATAAGAACTATCAAACTCAGTACCATCAAGTAAAGTACCGACATAATCCACTTCTACAGTGTCTTCTGCGGCAGGCTTTTCACCCGTGCCTGGAGTTAATACTTCATATTGTAAGCCAGACTCAGTTGTCACTACACCAGGCTTAACCTTGTTTTCTTCAAGGAATTTTTTACCATCTTCGATATTTTTCGCAGAAATCGCTGTTGCTTGTTCCTGACGTTTATCGTTTAACTTTTTATCTAGACCTTGAAGAATGGTTTGCATTTCTTCTTCGGTTAAACTTAATTGGTCATTCAGACCATTAGTGAAACCAGTGACGATCAGAGTGCGATCAACTGGCAGGCCTAATTCTTCTTGCTCTTTGATATGGCCAGACATATAACGACCGATTGAAGCGCCTACACTGTAAGCTTCTTTTTGAGCTTCAGTCGTTAATTCAACATTTGTACTCGTAGCTGCTTTTTCTTCTTGATTACAAGCAGATAGGCCAATAATAGCCAATGCAACTAACGATAATTTATAAATCGATTTCATTAAAGCTTCCTCAGCATCCTCAAGCGGTTACAATAACCTAAGCGTGACAACTTTATACTAGTTATCTCGGTTATACCAACTAGATTCTTTATGGGTTAACAGTGATTAATGTCACTTGATCAAGTCTAAAGACAACAACTTAGGGAGCAAGTTCATGAAGAAAAATCTACTGCTGGTAATTTGCACAGTTTTTCTAATCGCTTGCCACCCCAAAGCAGAAGATATCAGTGTTCTCACGACAGAACCCAGCTATAGCGCGAGCCTATCAAGTAATGGGCAATTCGCCTTAGTTGCCACTCAAAGTAGTGGAGTTCAATGCTGGGATCTCAGTACCCACACCCTCAAATACCAATGGATACATGGCGATATTAATACTGGCGTCACAGGTACAGCGATTTCTCCCAACGGGATATTTGCAGCATCGTTAAGCCGAGATTCAGTTGCTATGTGGAAAATAGCCGACGGTAAGCCTTTGGGCTGGTGGTCCTTACCTTCATCCGGTGAAAGTGTCGCGGTAGCAGATAATGGCGCACTACTTATTGGTTTAAATGATGGTTCAGTCATGTCGCTTAATGCCGAAAAATCTGCCTTAATCAAGTTTCTTGGACATAAAGAGCGCGTCAATAGTGTAGCCCTCTCTGCTGATGGCCGATTAGCATTAACGGGGTCAAATGATATGCAGGCGATTCTCTGGCAGGCACAAACTGGCCAACCGCTTCATACGTGGACACTCGGCAGCCGTATAACCAAAGTGGCACTCAACGACAGTGGTAGTTTAAGTTTTACCAATGGCAGCACAGATGAAGCAAAAATCTGGGATAACACAAGCGGTAAGCTATTAAACAAGCTGGATATTACCCGTCGTCAAATGAACTTTTCAGCGGTGAGGTTTATCAAACAAGACAGCCAGATATTAACAGGTACGCCAGCGCGGGAAGTTATACTCTGGCAACGTGACTCGGGTAAACAAATTGAAAAATGGCAGGTTGCACTCACTAAAAACAGCCAAAATCGAGGAGCCGTTGTATACTCTGTGGCAATTCGAGATACCAATAAAGTCGTTAGTATCAGTAGCCAAGGCTTAGTTGAAACTTGGCAGAAATAGAGGTTAGCCATGCAAGGCGTACAAGCACAGATTGAAGATCTAGAAACCAAATTGGCTTTTCAAGAGCTCACAGTCGAAGAATTAAACCAAGAAGTCATCAAATTGAATCGACTGGTGGCTCACCAGCAACACCAAATTCACATGTTAATTGGTAAGTTGCAGGACATGGAACCGAGTAATATGGCGACTCAGGCTGAAGAAACGCCACCACCACATTATTAACACTGACGCTTTAGATGTTAACTTTGATTAAAAAAACAGTTACTGCAAAATATCCAGGGAATGCGATGTTTAAACATTTAATGCCAAAAGAAACCCCAACTCTATTACCCATAGCGTTAGTGGGTGAACCCATTCTAAGGCAGACTGCAATCACAGTGCACCATTTCGATGCAGAGCTCGCGCATCTTGCCGAGCAAATGTCTGCCAGCATGGACGCTGCCAATGGCGTTGGTATCGCAGCCCCCCAAGTTCACAGCCCTTTAGCCTTATTTATTATGGCTTCTCGCCCTAATGAGCGTTATCCCGACGCGCCTAATATGGCGCCTGTGGTCGTGGTTAATCCGCAAATCATTAATGCATCAAGCGAGTTGGTCAGCGGAGAAGAAGGCTGCTTATCTGTACCGGGGCAAAGATTTACGATACAAAGACATCAAGCCATTGAAGTACGCTATCAAAATTTACAAGGCGAGTGGCAACAAACCGAATTAACGGGCTTTATTGCACGGATTTTTCAACATGAATTTGATCACCTTCAAGGGATCACATTACTCGAGCGTTCACTTATGCCAGAACAGACTCAGGCGATTTCAGCCCAATCCATCAAAAAAGGTGAAGCGCAATAATGAAACTGTCCTTCGTTACACCTTTTTCTCGCGCATTTATTGCACCAACCTTGGCAATGGGATTGGTTTTAAACTTATCGGGCTGCGCTTATAACAGTATTTTCATTAATTATCCTGCGCAGATTGAACCACTCAAACAAGAGCTTAATAGTGCGACTCCCATGGCCGATATCGACAAACTTGCCAGCAATATCAATGGCAATGACGGCTTACTCTATGCCCAAGAAGCGGGACGAATTGCTCAAGTCGCCGGCGATTTTGCTGCCAGTAAAACATATTATCAGCAAGCAGTAGATGCTTATACCGCCTTTGATGATAAGGCCAAAGTCAGCGTTAGTGACATTGGCGCAACAGCCAGCAGCTTAGTGTTAAACGACAATGCGATTCCGTACCGAGGCCCTGGGTATGAACGCATTATGCTGCACCAATACCAAGCTCTTAACTATTTGTTTAGTGGCGACTATCAGGGGGCTCTAGTCGAAGTTCGTCGCAGTAACGAACTACAGAGCAGCGAGCAAGAACGCTATCAAAAATCACAAAAGTCAGTTCAAGCCATGGCAAACGGCACCATAGATGCCGAGGTTAACAAACTAGGACAAGCTGCGGGCACAGTCACCAGTTCTTTCTTAAACGCTTACAGTTATTACACGACTGGCGTACTGCACGAAGTGCTGGGTGAGCCGAACGATGCCTATATCGATTATCGTAAAGCAGCACAAATCACTCCAGATAACACCTATTTACAGCAAGATCTGGTCCGCCTCGCCAAGCAACTCGGCATGCCACAATATGATGAGTTTAAGCGCCGTTGGGGCGATGCTAAGTTGCCCAATCCCAAAGATGGTCAAGTGATTTTGATGGTCGAGCGCGGCTTTGTGCCTGCAAAACAAGCTCTCACTGTACCTTTTACTATCCATGGTAACTGGCAGACAGTGTCACTCGCTACCTACATGCCAAACAATACTTTTGTGCCAGAGACGCAAGTGCAAGGTTTAGGTACAGTGCTGAAAACTGAACCTATTGCCAATATCGATGCCTTAGCCATCACAGCACTCAAGGAAGATCTGCCCGCGACGCTAGTTCGTCAAGTCGCTAGGGTCTATGCTAAATCTGAGATGGCCTATCAGATTGAGAAGAGTGGTAAACCAGGGAACAATGCTGCCGATATTGGCAGCATTGCTATGCAGATTTTTAACGTAGTAACAGAACAAGCAGATCGTCGTAGTTGGCTGACGCTCCCTAAACAAGCACAGATCGGGCGGCGTTATTTGAGTGCAGGTGAATACACTTTGCAGTTAGACAAAGCGCCACCGGCTAAAATTGATGTTGCAGCAGGCAAAACCACCTTAGTCTGGGCAATTGATACTGGTAATTACACCCGAATTTATTCAATAATCATTTAGCCTAGCGGTTGTGGTATTTGAATAAGACGTGTGTCATTAAGTTTATACAATCACAAAATGGAACTGACTATGAAACAATTTAAACTGATTTTTGTACTGGCTGCCGTTATGGGTCTAGCTGCATGTCAATCTAAAGTCGAATATGGCGATGCCACAGAAGTTGAAACCGTCAATGAGAACTTTGGCTCGACGGATCTACAAGCTATTGCAGCCAAGATGGTGGATAGCATGATGACTTTCCCTCCTATCGTGGCAATAACAGCCAATGACCGCCCGATTTTATTTGTTGACAGCATCAAAAACAAAACCTCAGAACATATCGACACTGAGTCTGTCACTGACTCTATCAGTAACAAATTATTGCGCTCAGGCAAGTTCCGTTTTATCGACATGACTAAAGTAGATTCAGTCCGTAAACAACTGGATTACCAAAACAACACTGGCATGGTTGACCCATCAACCGCCATCAAGTTTGGTCGTCAAATTGGCGCTCAATACATGTTATATGGCAATTTATCTAGCATAGTGAAGCAAGACGGTAGCACTAAAGACGTCTACTATAAGATGACAATGCGTTTAATGGATTTAGAAACAGGCCTTATCGAATGGTCTGATGAAAAAGAAATCCGTAAGATGAAGTCTAAGTCTTTCTTAGGCATGTAATTGTCCTATTGGCACTTAATTCTGCCAAACAGTAATCTCAAGAAGCCAGCGTTAACGCTGGCTTTTTTTTACATTTTTAACATTGGTAATCCAAGGTAAATAAGGTAGTGTACTCGGCCAAAATACACTGCGATGATGATGCTCAAAATTGGCGCTGGCGCGAGGGATAATTTGCCACAAAGGCAAACCTACACACACGATATTGAATGCAAACATCCAAGCAGAAAACAAAACAAATCGTTGAAGGATTTAAGTTGTGAACTTGTTTAAAGCCAGTCTCGTTGCCCTTACCTGCGGCACATTAATGTCGTGTGCAACCCAAAGTACACTCAATACGGGTCCACGTGATGCTAGCGCTTATATTAGCCAATATCAGGCTGCGCTTCGCTCGCAGGTCATCTCCGATATTCACTATGACTTGGATTTTCAGCTCACAGGGGATGCCGAGTTTTCCGCCACCTCCAAAGTGACATTTCAATTAAGTGAAGTGCCAAAACAACTGAGCTTAGATTTAAACAAGGCGCAGATAAAACGCTTTATCATCAACGGTACCGCCGTATACCCCAATTACAATGGCGCTTACATCAGCTTAAATACGCGTTTGCTCACCTCAGGTGAAAATACCATTGAAGTGCAATTTAGCCGTGCCCACAGCACCAATGGTGAAGGTTTACACCGTTTTAAAGATCCAATCGATGGCAAGGTCTACCTCTACTCTCATTTTGAACCCGCTGCAGCTCAGCAGATGTTCGCAGTATTCGACCAACCGGATCTCAAGGCTAACTATCAAATTACGGTAACAGCACCCAAAGACTGGCAAGTCATTAGCTCAATGCGTGAAAGCCAAATCACCCCAGCAGGTGCTTACAATCGTTGGACTTTCCCACAAACACCTAAGCTAAGCCCATATAACTTTTCGATGCACGCGGGCCCTTATCACATGTGGCAAGACAACTCAGGCCGCTATCCTATGCGCCTGTTCGCCCGTCAATCCGTTGCAAATCAAGTCACGGAGCAAGATTGGTTTACCTATACGAAACAAGGGTTAACTTTTTTCGATAATTACTTTGGTATTCCTTACCCTTTTAAGAAATACGATCAAATTCTAGTGCCAGACTTCCTTTATGGCGCGATGGAAAACGCGGGCGCAGTGACCTTTTCCGAAGATATCTTCCTTCATAAAGCGGCTATGACAGCGGATCAGAAGCAAAATCTTGCGGGCGTGATCATGCACGAAATGGCGCACCAGTGGTTTGGCGATCTCGTCACCATGAAATGGTGGAACGGCTTGTGGTTAAATGAAAGTTTTGCTTCATTTATGGGTACACTTGCGACTCAAGAAGCCACAGAGTTCACTAATGCTTGGCGTACCTTCTACGCTAAAGGCAAGCAAAAAGCCTATGAGCAAGACAGCTTAGTCACCACGCACCCCATTGAAGTACCCGTAGCAACAACCCAGAACGCCTTCGACAATATCGATGCTATCACTTACCAAAAAGGCGCATCAACGCTGAAACAATTACGCCATTTACTCGGCGACATGGTGTTTCGTCGTGGCGTCAGTAACTATTTAAAACAATACAGTTATCAAAACGCTGAGTTAGACGATTTTATCAATAGCCTAGGGAAAGCCGCTGGCCGCGATTTAAGTGCATGGACTCAAGAATGGCTCTACAGCGCGGGCGTTAACACCATCAAGGCGGAATATCGTTGTGAGGGCAACCGAATCAGCGAATTTAGCCTACGACAGCTCCCTGCAAGCGCAGAGCTACCCACATTACGTGAACAAAAAGTCCAAGTGGCTTTATTTACCCAAGGTCGCTTTGATCTGCGAAATGACATTACAGTGCCAGTGACTTACAAAGGCGAGCGTACTGAAGTTAAACAACTGATTGGTGAGCGCTGCCCAGACCTAGTCTATCCAAACTTTGATGATTGGGGCTTTGTGAAAGTCGAGCTTGATGACAAGTCATTTAATACCGCAAAACAACAACTGAGTAATATTTCCGATCCACTACTGCGATCTATGCTGTGGCAAAGTCTGTGGGACAGCGTCCGCGAAGGTAAATTGAGCTTAGATCAATACCTAAGCACAGTGTTTGTTAACGCGCCTGCTGAGACGGACTACACGATTGTTGGTCAGATCATCGATAGCATGTTGCGCTCAAAGGAATATCTCGCGCAGATCGCCCCTATTCAGCAAAACTACGCTGAAAATGCAATTAAAGGCTTAAGCCAAATGAGTCTGAGAAAAGCAATGGAAAATAAAGGCGATAATGACTTCCAACGGATCTGGTTCAATGCGTATGTCAGTTTAGCAAGCGACAGAGATTCACTGCGTCATTTAGCACAACTCATTGACGGTGAAACAAAAATAAAGGGATTAACCTTAGACCAAGATTTACGATGGGCAATCATCACCCAGCTTAATCGCTATGATTTTCCTAACGCGCTGCAGCGCTTAACCAAAGAGGCCACCAAGGATAATTCAGACTCTGGTGAAAAAGCGGCACTTGCGGCACAAGTGATCCGCCCTGAAGCGGCCGCAAAACGTCGTTGGTTAAGTAAAGTCCATCTAGACAGCCTGCCTTTCTCCAAACAGCGGATTATTATGCAAAATCTTTATCCTGCTGAGCAAAAACTATTAAGCGCAGCTACAGCGGAAGAGCGTCTGGCGAGCTTAATGGATATGGACAAAAAAGGGCCAGTATTTATGCGTAATTATAGCCATTTCCTCATCCCAACCGATTGTAATTACACTAGCATAGCGGCATTGGACAAAGTACTTGATCGCCAAACTGGGCTATCTAACCTTACCCGCCGTAATCTACTGGAAACCCGTCAAATAGAGCAGCGTTGTGTGCTGATCAAAAATAAGATGACTCACTAATATTAAGGTCATTTTAAAATTAACAAGGGGCTCCTAGGAGTCCCTTTTTTATGTTCTGTTACAGATGAGTCTTAAACTTGAACCAGCACACAAGATGCTACCCGCGCGAAATTATGCTCACTAACCTTTGATATAAACAAGCCAGCATTCTGAATAATGAATTAATCACACTCACAACCAGTGACATATTTAATTAAATTGTTAGCTTGAGCTTATGTGTTTTAACGGCTTACTGACGATAACCAATGTTATTTATCACCTGTAAAATATTATTCATCTCTTCAGTTTAGTCTACTAAGTTCCATCAGCTCATCAAATAAACAACCGCTGACGCAATCGTTATTGATATAAAAATCATGTAATTATTAAATTCATAAATTATGGGCGTCACTTCTAAATTTATTACTATAATTCTTCAATGATTTAATGTTTTGCCCCGTACTGCCGCTATACTAAAACAACGTTAGAGAGCTAACGGAATATAAAGGATATAGATTATGCGATCGACACTCAAAACACGGCTGCTGTTCAGCAGTCTTTCCGCTGTACTGATCACTATTGCTGTACTCGTAAGTATCTCTAGTTATTTCATTAGAAATAATGCGTTAGAAAACACTCAACATGAAATTGACCAACTAGCGATTACCTTTTCATCCGGCATAGGTCAGTGGATGCAAGACAGAAAAATGGCCATTACCAGCCTAAAACAAGTCGTTGAAGCCGATCCGAGTACAAACGTTACCCCTCATTTGCTGCAGGCGCATACTGCGGTTGACTTTGCCCTCACTTACTATGGCGACGAACAAGGCAACATGTATCGCCAAGATCCGTCGCTAAATACCGCGAATTATGATCCCCGCGTTCGCCCTTGGTATATGGACGCTAAAGCTGCCGGTAAAATGATCATGACGGCGCCCTACGTCAGCGCCACACTGAAAAAACAAGTCGTGACCATTGCCGAACCTGTAATGAGTTCTGGCCGATTGATAGGCGTTGCCGCAGCGAACTTAACCATAGATCAGCTAACCGATGCGGTGCAGCGCCTCGTAGTGCCGGGCGAAGGTTATACTCTGATGGTCGATAATGCAGGGCTCATTATTAGTCATCCCAATAGCCAGCTAAATACTCAACAACTCACTAAAATTGATAGTGATTTTAGTAATAGCTGGTTATCACAGCGCACTAATGCCAATACGATGGAAGAGCGAAACCTCGATGGTGCCACTAAATTAGTTTACGTTTCGGCAATTCCATCAACTGACTGGGCACTGATTTTCGTGATGGATAAGCAAGAAATCATGTCACAGGCAACCGATCTTGCTTGGTGGATGTCAGCCGTAGGTGTTGCACTATTGGTGCTGTTTGGTTTGATTTTAATCGCCATCTTTAAAATCCAATTTAAAGATCTCGAACGCGTTGCCCAAGCACTCAATGATATTGCCGAAGGCGATGGCGATCTCACTGTGCGCATTCATACTGCCAACAGTCACGATGAAATTGGTATGTTAGCTTCGGGTTTTAACCGCTTTGTAGAACGTCTACACGGTATGATTTCCCGCATGCACAAGATTGCGGGTCAATTGGAATATCAAGCCAAAGGAAGTAGTGCGTCGGCAACGGATAACAGTCAGCGCATTGAAGTACAGCAAGATGAAGTGACTATGGTTGCCACTGCGGTGACCGAAATGGCCAGCGCCACCGAGGAAATTGCCAGTAATGCTGAGCATACAGCGCAGACCGCTCAAAATGCGGTCGGACTTTCAAACCATGGCCATAAACAGGTAATGCAAAGCCAGCAATCTATCCGTAATTTAGCCAGTGAAGTCGAAACTGCAGGGCGAATTATCGGTGAACTGAACGAGCACTCACAAAAGATCAACAGCATTTTGTTGACAATTAGTGGCATCGCAGAGCAAACCAACTTACTTGCACTCAATGCAGCCATTGAGGCGGCACGTGCAGGAGAACAAGGTCGTGGCTTCGCTGTAGTTGCTGATGAGGTGCGTGTACTGTCACAACGTACGCATTCATCGACACAAGAAATTCAAGCGATGATCGAAACCCTACAACAAACCGCAGGCAAAGCCGTTAAGTCTATGACTCAAAGTCATGAAATGGCAGAAACCAGTGTGGCCGATGCTAATTCAGCCAGTGAAAGTCTGTTGCAAATCAGCAAAGCCATTAATGATATTTCAGATATGGCGAGCCAAATTGCCACTGCAGCCGAGGAGCAAACCTCAGTCACCAGCGAAATCAACCGTAATACAGAGTCGATTCGTGAAGTGTCAGAGAATCTCTCGATTGAGGCACAAACGTCTATGGTCCAAGCTCAAGAGCTCGCCCATTTAGCCGCATCATTGCAGCAGGAAGTTAATCGCTTCAAACTGTAATCAAAAGCCTTATTTTATATAAAGATTACATCAACAGTTCCATACAATAATGCCCGCAAGTGTCAGTGACATTTGCGGGCATTTCTTTACATATTATTTCTTTATAGACTTACAATGGCTTACCTAAAGCAAGCTTAAATGATCTTCATCGCTTTATTTTCAGGAATATTGGCCTCAGGTCGAAGCTCAGCATGTACGTTTCTTAATCCTTGATAACCCATTTCAATTCGATTTCCGCCATTCTTTTTAGCTTTATACATAGCGGCATCGGCACAGGAAATAAGCTGTTTCTCATTTTCACCGTGCTCTGGATACAGAGCAATACCGATACTCGGCAGAATATGGATCTGCTGTTCGGCAAGCTCGAAGGGGTGCTCGAATACTTGCAATATTTTTTGCGCGGCCAGCAGGGTATTATGTGCTGAATCAACTCGCTCAAGTAAGATGACAAACTCATCCCCCCCAAAACGCGCAACGGTATCTGAGCCCCTCACACAACTGACTATTCGCTGCGCTGTCACTTGCAGTAATAAATCGCCCACGCTATGACCAAAAGTATCGTTAACCCACTTAAATTTATCTAAGTCTAAATAAAGCAAAGAGAAATAACTTGATTCCCTATGGGCTCGAGATAGCGCCTTTTGAAATCTATCGTAAAAAAGCTCACGATTGGGTAACAAGGTTAACTGATCATAAAGTGCAATATGCTCTAATCGCGCGAGCATTTGTCGACGCTCAATCGCAAAGGCTATTTGCGTAGAAACAAACTCCAATAACTCACGGTCTTGATGTGTATATGAAGCCGAAGTGGGCAAGCTATGCATAATCAAAGCGCCGATAACGCCTTTCTGTAGCTTTAGCGGCACACCCAGCCAACTTAAACAGCCATTACCCAAATCTTCACGAATCGCTTGGGGATAATCAGTTAAGGTCACGGGACACAGGAGTAAAGACTCAGCACTGCGGATCACTTGGTCAGTGAACACACTGAAACTTGCAATATCAATAAGCGAATCCTCGCCAGTAGCGGCTTTATAAGGAAAACTTAATTCATTTAAATCTTGATCGTACAATGCAATAGCAAAGTTTGCTGCAGGCAATAATTTAGCAATAATTTCATGAATTCTACGATATAGGGCTAGCAAGTCCTCAGCGACATGCACAGCCTCTGAAATCTCATATAAGGCTGCTTGTCTACGTTCGGCATTTTTGCTCTTAGAAATATCTCTAGCGACTGCGACACGTTGTTGATAAGCATCGGACCAACGTGCAGACCAAAGAATATCGACGATAACACCATCTTTACGCACATAACGGTTTTCAAAATCGACTTTAAAGCGACCAGCCATAATTTCATTGGCCGTTGCGAGAGTGCGTTCCCTATCCTCTGGAATGACAAGATCTAGCATCTGCATACCCATCATTTCTTCTGGGGTATAGCCAAAAATACGTTCTGCCCCAGCACTCACAAATTCAAACCTCCCCGTTTTATCGACGACACAAATAGCATCCAAGAGAAGGTCGATAAAATTGCTTAAGGAAGTGTAGCCATCATTATTCACGTAATTCTCCAATAAACGTCCGTCTTTGGCTAAGTCCTAAGTTTGATCATAAGCATAAAAATAATAATAACGCACTATTAGAGTAGGTTAATTTTCAATGTCATTCCAGAGTTGGCTCAGTTAAGTCCGACTTTTACAGAGTTAAATTCAAACAAAATCAAACACAATACTTAAGGCCATCGGTGGCACTATTTGACTATGGACGACAGATATCGGCACAATGCCCTAAAATGTTGGTCAACATCAGGGCGCTGCTTTGGTACGCGCAAATCGCATTAAAGGAATTTATTTTTGGACCGATTGTGCTCTCCGTTACATCAACCCAACCATTTTCGCCTTGGGCTTGCCATGTGGTCGCACTCGAATTGGCAAGAAAGTGTGTATGGTCACGGAACTAAACAAGCGGAGCGACTCGCCCGTTACGCGACAATATTCAATACTGTCGAAGGGAACACCAGCTTCTACGCAACGCCTGCACAGCAAACGGTAATGAATTGGCACAGTGCCACGCCAGAGAGCTTTCGTTTTACCTTCAAACTACCGCAAACCATCACTCACCAAAGATTATTGCAACACTGCGGCCAAGAATTGAAAGATTTTTTCCAGATAATGACACCATTAATCGATAAAACAGGGATCTGGAAAATTCAACTGCCCGCCCATTTCGGCCCAGAAAACTTGCTTGCGTTAGCGCAATTTCTAGATCAAATCCCCCAAGGGTTAACCTATGGCGTCGAAGTCAGGCATGCTGCGTTTTTTGCTAAGGGAGATGCCGAGCGTGCGCTTAATCGATTACTCATCGATAAAAAAGTGAATCGCATCATCATGGACAGCAGGCCCTTGTTTGCACTGCCGCCCTGCAATGTCGCGATTATCGACGCTCACAAGAAAAAACCTCGAGTGCCAGTGCATGCAATTGCCACCGCCAATAATCCAGTGGTGCGCTTTATCGGCCAACCAGACGATGCCGTCGCACAACTCGCACAGCAAGGCGTTGCTGTTTTACCTAAGGATAACGATACCTTTTTTGATAATTGGCTCACCCAACTCCCGCAGTGGCTCGCAGAAGGTCGTGAACCCTATCTGTTTATCCATACTCCCGACAATGAAGCCGCGCCTGAACTAGCCATCCGTCTCTATCAAAAAATGCGCAGCCAAATTGCAGCGCACATTCAACTCGCCGAGCTACGCCTGCTTGATAAGAAACCTGAGGAGACAAGCACGCAGATGGGACTTTCTTGGTAAAACGGACGCTAAGTAAAATGGACGTAAGAAGAAACCCACGGCAAACTCGCCGTGGGTATATACCCAAACAACCTGAAGATGCAGGATTCAGCGGGAATTTAACGCACTTTAGGCAAGGCCATTTATTGCTCCTGCATAAATGGCATTCACGCCATCCATGGCGATTGCGGTTATTTGCAGGCCTAGCGGGCTAAGTTAAAAATAACCAACGCAGCATAACGTGCGTTAAAACCCGCCGGGACGGAGCGCCCAGGGCACTCCACTTCCGTGTTGCATCAATTCAAAAGGTGGCCGACATTCTGTCATTAATGCACCTTGAATTGAAGCACCCTGGGCGCTCTGAAACTCGTATCTTCAGGTAGCTTGGGTATAGATTAAAAACAGCTTTAACTCGGGATAAATAAGTTATTCATTTGCTCAAAATCAAGGGCAATGGCTTTAGGTATTGAACCGTTATCAACGGCAATAACCGCATCTTTTGGCTGCAGCTGAAACGGCTTTGCCTTAATTGAATTTAACAAAATTGGATTAAACAAAGTGTCATAGGCTTGTAAAAATGAAGCCGGACCGGTGGAAAAACGCTGCACACCTGCGGCAAATAACTCGCCGATATCCATCTGCTCATTCAATAGCATAAAATTCAGTGGCATATCCACAGCGGCAGACAAGCGCTTAGCGGTCTCGACCTGATTAGCGCCAGGGATAAAGCCGCCATCAGCGCCCGCAGCCTGATATTGAGTTAACCTATCGATTGTCATAGCGACCGCGGCATCACCACTGGCTAAGCCCAGTAAATACACATCGGTTCGCGCATTAATAAATAATCCTTGGCAACGAGGATGTGTGCGAATAGCCTGAATTTTTGCCACCATCTCAGCAACACCTGCACTGCCATCCTCAATATTAATCCCTGCTACGCCAAGCTCAGCGAGCTGCGCAACAAAAGCAGCAACTTCATCGGGATCTTGGCTATAACCAGATTCAATATCTATCGTCACAGGCACTCGGCTCAACCGTAGGATATGGTTCACTGCGTCCAATAAAGCCGCTTTAGGTAGCGCTTGGCCATCGGGATAACCGAGCGACCAAGCCAATGCCGCGCTACTGGTCGCAATCGCACGGGCGCCCGATGCTTGGATGATGGCCGCACTGGCGGCATCCCAAGCGTTAGTTAATATCAGCGGCTCTGATTGTTGATGTAATGCTTTGAAAAGTATTCTAGATAGCTCAGCCATCTTATGTCCTTGTTGGTGTTGAAGGCTCAACTCTAACAAGATGGCTTAGGTAATTATCGCGGGAAACGGCACTGAACCGAAAAACCAAGCCCTCAAGGCTTGGCTATGTGAGCATTCAACTTGAGTATTCTTGGCTAACCCCAAAGTGCATTGGCAAGGATAAACACACTCGCGGAGAGCAACATAGTAATAGGTAGTGTCAGCAGCCAAGCAAGCATGATCTGCTTAATGGTTTGGATCTGAAGCCCTGAACGATTAGCCACCATAGTGCCCGCTACAGCGGAAGACAAAATATGAGTCGTCGATACCGGCATCCCCGTCATACTGGCAATCCCAATAGAGACGGCAGCGGTGACCTGCGCGGCAATGCCTTGGCTGTAAGTCATACTCGATGAACCAATTTTTTCCCCCACGGTATATACAATCCGCCGCCAACCCACCAACGTGCCGCACCCCAGCGCAGTAGCAATGGCAATAATCACCCAAATGGGCGCATACTCAGTAGTTCTAGTGAGATCTTTTCGCCATTTAGCCAATGAACTCAAATCCTTAGCAGGAAGATCCAATTTAGCCACTTGGCGAGCAGTATCATCGATGCACAACAATAAACGTCGCACCTCGCGTCGCTCTTCTACATCCATATCTTTGTAAGTCGAGACTTTTGCTAAGCGACGGTCAAGCAACGACATCGCCGGTAATACATTGGCAGATGAGCAATGGGCCAGCATATATTCGGGAACGTTGACTAAGGCTTTAAAGTCGATAACATCCGCGATAACGGCTTGGTTACGGTCATAAATCGCCATAATGCGACGATTAGCATCTTGAGTTCTTTCTAAATCATAGGGTTGACTGCCCATGTCCAAGGCAAAATAAGCCGGTGCCATACAAATCAGCACTAGCATCACTAAACCTATCCCCTTCTGTCCATCGTTAGAACCATGGGCGAAACTCACCCCCATAGCAGAGATAATTAAACTCGCCCTTGCCCAAAATGGAGGGTGTTTTTTACCATTAATCTGCATCTGCTCATCTGGGGTACGGTGAATTTTATGTTTCTGCCAAACGTATTTCATGATGAGCAAAAAAATCCCTGCCATCACAAACCCTAAGGTCGGCGAAATAATCAAGGACAGCATGATCTGCGTTGCTTTAGAGACATTAATGCCCTGCAAGATAGGCTGATGATTTATCCAAGCGAACGCGCCACCCACGCCCATTATCGAACCAATCAAGGTATGGGAACTCGATGCCGGAATACCAAAATACCAAGTGCCTAAGTTCCAGATAATTGCCGAAAATAGCAGGGAAAACACCATCAACAAGCCTTGGATTGAGTCCATACCTAGCAAGGAGTCTACGGGTAATAAATGCACTATCGCATAGGCCACCCCTAACCCCCCTAACAGCACACCCGCAAAATTAAATAGTGCGGAGGTAACGACCGCCAGATTTGCCGGCATTGCCTTGGTATAGATCACCGTCGCTACCGCATTTGCTGTGTCGTGGAAGCCATTAATAAATTCGTATGCCAGTACAAAAAGTACGGCAAGGACTAAACCCACCGACCACGCAAAGCCTAACGTTGTGAACATTTCAAACATAAAATATTTACCCATGGCGAGAACGCCCACAGGTTACGCCCAAGTTTGGGGTCTTTTACAGTGAAAAATTGTTTAGATTGTCAAAAAGTGAATTAGCCCCCAATAACTCAGTAGCATGCTTGCAATTACAACTGGCTTGATTTTTTAGATGTCAAATGAGCGGCATTCCCCGCATCTTGTTAATCATCAAAACAAAAACGCCAGCTAAGTTAGCTGGCGTTTTAGATTAATGACTCACTAATCGCTTATTGCAGATGACCTGCATTGTGCAATTCACGATCATCCTTAGCAGGCGGATTCCACTGATACATCCAAGTCTCAGACAATGGCTGACCATCGACCTCCAAATAGACCCTCAGGTTAATCGGCTCAGTACCGTCTCCGGGGGGCACTACGTCAAACATAGCGCGGTAACCATTAATCGAGGCTAAAGGACGGGCAGATTCAATTTCCACTTTGCCTTCAGATGCTGTGATCACGGCTTTAACTTGGGTGTCTTTACCTATCATAGGTAAAGTTCCGCCCGCGAAATCAACCACAAAACGCTTACTGTAGTATTTGCGTTTCTGGCCAACTACGCCGCCAATCCCGGTGAAGGTATCGACAACCCGAGCACGGGGTGATTGAACCGGTGGAATGCCACCCCAGTACATATTGTAGCTGTACAGCAGCTCTTGACCAGGAACAATCGGCTCAGCAGGATTCCAGAAAGCCACTATATTATCAAAGGTTTCATCCAGTGTTGGAATTTCAACCAACTGCACGGAACCTTTACCCCAACTGCTGGTTGGTTCAATCCATAGGCTTGGGCGTTTATCATAAAACACGCCGTCGTCCTGATAATGATCGAAGTTACGATCACGTTGCAGTAAACCAAAACCTTTTGGATTTTCATCGCTATAGGCGTTGAATCGCAAGTTTTCAGGGTTACCTAGCGGACGCCAAATCCATTCACCATTCCCCGTGTGCATGGCTAAACCATCGGTATCATGGATTTCTGGACGCCAGTCATAACCGGTGCGGCGATCGTTCTCACCCACCATAAACATACTGGTCAGTGGCGCAACGCCTAAACGTTCAATCGCTTTACGTGGATAAACTGCCACATCCACCTTCATTTTTAAACGTTCACCCGGTTCGATATCAAAACGATAAGCCCCAGTGACACTCGGAGAGTCTAGCAAGGCATACACAGTGGTGATATTCGATCCTGGTTTAGGTTTTTCTAACCAGAAATTGGTGAACATTGGAAACTCTTCGGGTTTTGGCAGTGCAGTATCAACCGCTAAGCCACGAGCCGACAAACCGTACTGCATTTCTTGACCCACTGCGCGGAAATAACTAGCGCCAAGGAAGGCAACAATGTCACGCTGCCAATCGGTATTAAATTGCATACGGAAACCCGCAAAACCAAGATCCTTAGGCAACTGACTACCTTTAACCTTTGACTTGCCGTAATCGAACATTGAAGGTGAATATTCGATTAACTTAGCCTTACCCTCATTTAGCTCATAAATATGAATAGGGGTATCGAAAAACAGCCCAAGATGGAACAGTTCGGCACGAAACTCCGAATCTTGATCACGCCATAGTGCGGCTTTCTTCTTGAAGTGGAATTGTTGGTAATCATCCCAACTCATGCCCTGAAGACTTTTAGGTAATTCGCCTTTATGACTCTCATAGGGTTGTGCAGCCATAGTACGGGCATAACCCTTAAGCCAAGCGTAACTAAACTCTTCACCTTCTTGTGGTGACGCCTGCTTACCTGCCGCACATGCTGAAAGACTCAGCAATACGCTACAGGTTAACAATACGCCGCCAACCATACGCTGCAAACGGCCG
Organism: Shewanella sp. SM87; assembly: GCF_025653705.1. NCBI lineage: Bacteria > Pseudomonadati > Pseudomonadota > Gammaproteobacteria > Alteromonadales > Shewanellaceae > Shewanella > Shewanella sp. SM87. The sequence continues at coordinate 653 of NZ_JAKKSC010000010.1, read as the reverse complement.
CGACGAGAGGAAGATTGGGCTTCAATCGAGGGTAGTGTCGCCCTCGATTCTTGATAAACGTTTCTTTGTTCGGGAAATAAATTGGGTTGCATAAGCAGACTCTGAATTGGTGTAACTTCCTGACACTTCCCTGCAAATCTGACTCAATTGCAGCGATGGCCCTGTGGAGAACTGTTGATGACAGAGGTAACAATACAGCGATCAGCAACAATTCGCCAGAATCTAGCATACTTTCTGTCGAATGGAATATGGCATGCTAGCTATTTTCAATCTTGAGGCCTATTTATGAAAATATGATTAAAAAATTCCGTTATTAACTGAATTTACGCCCATAAAAACCTCACTGCCAGCAAGAAGGCCGTCGACTTAATACCTGAAGATAAAGTGCACCTTCGGCATAGGTTACCTGAACTCGGGATAAGAAATGTTGAACTAATAGCCCTCCAAGTGATCGGATCTTTCGACCAAGAGAAACCCCATCACACCGGAGGGCCTATGCATAAATTAGTGGAAGTGTTTTGCGATGTCGATGATTTTTGCGCTGTTTTCATTCCAGAATGGGAAAAAACGCTGTTAACCGATGGTACACGCAAGCGTCAACGCCCTGGCCGTATGACGATGAGCGAAGTGATGACCATCATCATACTTTTTCA
>NZ_JAKKSC010000090.1:0-976 GCF_025653705.1 Shewanella sp. SM87 | reverse complement strand
ACCTGAACTCGGGATAAGAAATGTTGAACTAATAGCCCTCCAAGTGATCGGATCTTTCGACCAAGAGAAACCCCATCACACCGGAGGGCCTATGCATAAATTAGTGGAAGTGTTTTGCGATGTCGATGATTTTTGCGCTGTTTTCATTCCAGAATGGGAAAAAACGCTGTTAACCGATGGTACACGCAAGCGTCAACGCCCTGGCCGTATGACGATGAGCGAAGTGATGACCATCATCATACTTTTTCAGATGTCTCACCACCGTGATTTCAAGAACTTCTACATCGGCTATCTGGCCCATTTCTACAAATCCGCTTTTCCTAATTTACTCAGCTATACCCGCTTTCTTGAGGTGATGCCCACTGCTTTAGTGCCGCTTTGCAGTTACTTTGCCAGCCTCAAGAGTGACCCCACTGGCATCGAATTTGTTGATTCAACCTGCATCAAAGTGTGTCATAACCTACGTATTCATCGCCATAAAACCTTGGCGGGACTGGCGTGCAGAGGTAAAGGCACCATGGGGTGGTTCTATGGCTTTAAGCTGCATTTGATTGTGAATCATCAAGGCGGAATAGTGGCGGCCAAAGTGACCCCAGCGAATGTACATGACACAAAACTGGTGAACGAGATGGTGCACAGTGACATGAATAAACTCTATGCAGATAAAGGGTATATCAGTAAAGCACTGTCCAGTGAATTGCTGGAGAAAGGCATCACACTGGTGACAAACGTGCGTAAGAATATGAAAGTAAAAGCGATGTCGTTGTGGGATAGAGCGATGCTGTCTAGACGTTTCATCATAGAAACCATCAACGACCAGTTAAAAAACATCTCTCAAATAGAGCACTCTAGACACCGCAGCGTACATGGTTTTATGCTCAACATGATTGCGGGACTCATCGCCTATCAATTGAAAGACAATAAGCCACAACTGAACATCACTAACGCAGAGTTTAATGCTATTACAGTTATGGCT
>NZ_JAKKSC010000089.1:0-985 GCF_025653705.1 Shewanella sp. SM87 | reverse complement strand
GCCGTCGAGGTAACTGCTGGGATAATGCGCCAATGGAGCGATTTTTCAGGAGTTTAAAAACGGAATGGGTGCCAACGCAAGGCTATAAGAGTTTTATTGAAGCTAAACAAGATGTGACTGATTATATTATTGGCTATTACAGCCAAGTCAGGCCACATCATTATAATGCAGGATTAAGCCCAAATGAATCAGAGCGAAGATTTTGGGAAGATTCTAAAACCGTGGCCAAATTTAGTTGACCACTACATTTCCTCGCTTAAGCGCCGACTCAGCTTCTTGAAGATTAAGGTATCTACGGCTCATTTTGTATGCCTAACGCCGCAAACAGCGGCCGAACGATAGTGAGGTCCAGCACAGGCGCTTTTTGCCTGTGCACCGCTGCTTTGCTTTGTTAGGCATTTTGAACAACCACTGTTTGCGAGCTTGGTGAACTGTACTGCCATGCTTCAGACCCGCTACAAGCTTCTGTAACAACAAACTCCGCCCCACCTTGAAATCTAAGTGACAACAAGGGCTGACTTGAAACTGATGTTAACAGTAAACCGATAAGACTTACCAATGCATCACAAAAACCAAACTGCCCTTGCAGTAACAAATTTCCGTCCTGCTTTAGTTCAGCTGTGTTGTAAATGCTAAAACAAGCATCCTGAAACACCAAATGAATGTAGTCATGAACGAACACGACCTGGGACAATGGCGCTACTGGTAGGATATATGGACTCATAATGATGAATGCCTAACGCCTTGCTTACCGGCCCAACGGAGCAGAGTAAGCTTGTGGTAAAGTTTGCGCAGCAAACCACAAGCTTACGGCGCGTAGTTGAGTCCGAGTACAGCAACTTGTTAGCTGCTGGCCTCGTAATCGAAGCCTTTAAATATACTAATTCCAGCATCAACCTCTTTAAATAAAGAATCTGCGTCCACTTCCAACCTATCTTTCCTAAGACGCTCGACAAAAGTGACAATTGTTTCCCGTACTTTATGT
>NZ_JAKKSC010000088.1:0-1016 GCF_025653705.1 Shewanella sp. SM87 | reverse complement strand
AAGAAAATCAGCTTTCCGAATTATTATTAGCGTGAGCCAGTGATGGACACGGTAATAAACAGAATTTGCTTGGTGACAATAGCCTTGTGGAACCACCTGATCCCATCCCGAACTCAGAAGTGAAACGCAAACGCGCCGATGGTAGTGTGGGGTCTCCCCATGTGAGAGTAGGTCATCGCCAAGCGCCTAATTATCTCATTGAGATGTAACCAAGCCAGCTAAATAAGCTGGCTTTTTTGCATTCGCAATTTGTTAAATCCAGCCTAGTGTCTATTCAATTAGTCTGTTTTCCTCCTATTTTTCTCTCGATAATCCCTTTTTACCTTCCACGACACCAATAATTGCACCATTTGGCTTTATATCAATTCTATTAATATCCGCTACAACTGTTCTATCAGATTCAGTTCCGGAGAATAAGGCGGCAGCTTTATCTCAGATTATAAAATCTTCTGCCATCTTTGCTTGATGCCCCCGCACAGTCCATCATGATCACGGTATAGCGGCCAAAGAACGTAGCTGTAGAAGTTAATGTGAGGTGCCGCTCCATATAATCGCAGTTTGCAAAAGGCACTATGATGGCTTTGGATGGCGAGTAAGGTTGGTTATTTAGGATAGCCCTGATGATGAAGCAATAAATATTGGCTTTTTTAAATGTGATACCAAATTCAGACTGAGTGAACTTAGGACTGAGTGAACTTAGCAACGTTCTTTCCCATCAACTGATTACCTTATGGAGATAAGTTTTGCTGATGTACGAAGGCGCTGGGGGATCCCCTCATAATTGAGGTTTTCCAGCGTCATGAACTAAGTTTATATATTCGATTAATGCCCAGCGAAAAATTGTCTCCTTTACCGGATATTTGTCTCTTTTGCGTACTTCCTTTCCAAGTCTAACAATTGATAGCACAGCCTGCTTTCTCACTGTATTGGCTTGAAAATATCTTTGCCATCCAAGGTGTTGTGCCGCTAACCCAATACACCACAACACGATTTCAGCCAGCATAGAGAGCATAGAG
>NZ_JAKKSC010000087.1:0-1641 GCF_025653705.1 Shewanella sp. SM87 | reverse complement strand
CTAATAACCAGTGTAATTGTTGCTCGGTTAATGTCATGGTGGGTGACATGAGTTTAGGCCATTTGAACTTATGTTTATCTAATCGCTTATACCACAGGGCAAACCCGGTGTTATCCCAGTACAGCAGTTTGAGTTTGTCGCGCCCTTTATTACAAAACACAAATAGCGCACCACTGAGCACCGGTAGTTCAAGCTCTGCTTCCACTAAGGCGGCTAATCCATTAATCGATTTACGAAAATCGACCACATCCACACATAAATAAACGGTGGGCACATCAACAAACATCTTCATGCCATCAGCCCTTTAATGATGGCAACGATATCGTTCGTTGCTAAATTGGCAGGAAACATTAACTGGCCTGTGCGGATATCAAACTGCACCACATTTTGATGAGTTTGCGCGCAGACTTCAGTGGTGGTTTGTTTTAACTGAATAAAACGTGATGATGTGGGGTTCGTTGTTTGTAGTGGCAAGGTTGAATTAGGCTGATACTCAGCCAGTAAAGCGCGCTGTTTATAGTAAGTGGTGATAGAGACATTATGGTGTTGGCAAAATTCGATATTAGTGCCACTAAACGAGCCGCGTTGTTGAAGTAGCATCTGCCACTGAGTAGTTGTTTCATCTTCGAGCATATTGTGCTTTATCTCTCCGTAGCTGTTCTCTATTTCCCATCGTTCAAAATACACATCCAGTAATGACTGCGTACCATATTCCAGACTCGTTAAGGAGGTGAGAACACCTATGACGTGATTAGGTTGTTCTGGCTTAGGGTACAGGACAAGGCGGGCTTGCCATTTCTCCGGCAAGCTTGGGTCTTGTTTCCGAGCATGGGCTGACACTTTCATTTCCACTAAAAGGTCTCGCCCTTCCTTATCCAGTTGCTCAACCACTTCATATTGCGTGTTGGATTTTATCGGCGTCATCCAGTGACTCGTCGTATGTTGCCGTTGCCAATTAATCATCAACTCGGCACTGAGGTAACAGCGGTCAAAAATCGTCAGGGAGTGAGCGGGGGCTGAAGCGGCCAGCTGTTTGGCATAAGAGACCTCTCCTGTCGAGCTGGGCCCAAAGACAACATCATGTAATAAACGACTTCGCAGCGATGTGAGGGCACATAATCGAACAATCGGGTATTCAGTATGGTGGTTTTCATTGTACTTGATGTATTGGAAGTGCTCTGCAAGACAGGCGGTATCATGGGTRCGGAACTGAGTGCCGTCGACAGAAAGTAAACTCAGTCCAAACCATTTGTCATCGCTATCTTCCTGCTGGGTCCAATGGGCTGCTGTCAGTTTAAAAAGCGCTTCCAAAGGTTGGGCGGTGAGGCGCTTTCTCGCTTGAGGAATAGCACTTGGTGCAACAGAATCCCCTAAGTGGTTGGAAAGCTTGAKGTCTAGTTTATCTAAAACTTCCGTGATGGGTTTATCCCGATACAAGCCAATACCGACAATTAGCCAAACGACAAGTTCGGCGGGTAACTTACGCCGTCTCATGCTGGCTTTATTGGTAGAATCAAGGGCTTGCTCTATCCATTCGAGCGGGAGTTCTTTTTGGAAGAGAGCCAGTGATTCTGGTGCAGCAAACGTATCGACATCAATCAGCCAGTGAGCCAACATAAAAAATACCCTCAGCAATTAGTG
>NZ_JAKKSC010000086.1:0-1064 GCF_025653705.1 Shewanella sp. SM87 | reverse complement strand
TCAGGCGCGTAAACGATTGGGCAGTGAGGTTATTAGAGAAGTATTTAGTCGCAGCGCCAATACCTGGCACGCGAGAGCTGAACATCCTCATTGGTGCGGCCTTAACTTGTATGGTGTTGACGGTGTAGTGTGGCGGACACCCGATAGTGTCCAAAATCAAGCCGCCTTTGCGCGTACCGCAAACGCTTCAGGCGAAGCTGCTTATCCGCAAATTCGCATGGTTTGCTTGATGGAATTAAGCAGCCATTTGTTGGTCAACAGCGCCTTTGATTCGGTTGCCGAAAATGAAATGAACTTAGCATCCCAGCTCATTCCTAGCATTCCCAATTACAGCCTAACCCTATTTGACCGAGGATTTTACTCGCTCGGCCTGTTACACGCTTGGCAGCAAGCGCAACCTGATAGCCACTGGTTGTTGCCATTGAAGAAAGGCACTCAATATGAGGTGGTGCGAACGCTAGGAAAGCATGATCAGTGGGTGAAACTCACCACTACACCTCAGGCCAGAAAGAAATGGCCGCAGCTGCCTGAAACTCTTGAAGCGCGTTTATTGACTAAGACAGTGAAAGGTAAGCCAGTCGCCATTTTGACCTCGTTGACAGACCCGATGCGTTACCCCAGCGAAGACATCGTCGACTTATATGCCCATCGATGGGAAATAGAACTGGGCTACAGAGAGATGAAGCAACATCTACTGGAGAGCCGTTTTACGCTCCGTAGTCAACTACCGGAGCTGGTGACTCAAGAGTTATGGGGCGTGCTACTGGCCTATAATCTCATTAGATATAAGATGTTGCTGATGGCTAAAAGCTTGCCATCGGTCCACCCCAATCAACTGAGTTTTCGAGATGCGGCGAGTTATATCATCTTCAAGTTGACACAACTGTCATCACAAACACCGGGGAATGTCCCGAGAGACGTATTGGATATAGAACGAAATGCACGGCAATTTAAGCTGGATGGTAAACGGGAAAGGGCATATCCACGAGTTCTTAAAATGAGCAAAAACAAGTTCCCGGTTAGACCAAAGAAAAATGCCGTTCACTCTTAAGTGAACGGCATTA
>NZ_JAKKSC010000085.1:0-1064 GCF_025653705.1 Shewanella sp. SM87 | reverse complement strand
TCAGGCGCGTAAACGATTGGGCAGTGAGGTTATTAGAGAAGTATTTAGTCGCAGCGCCAATACCTGGCACGCGAGAGCTGAACATCCTCATTGGTGCGGCCTTAACTTGTATGGTGTTGACGGTGTAGTGTGGCGGACACCCGATAGTGTCCAAAATCAAGCCGCCTTTGCGCGTACCGCAAACGCTTCAGGCGAAGCTGCTTATCCGCAAATTCGCATGGTTTGCTTGATGGAATTAAGCAGCCATTTATTGGTCAACAGCGCCTTTGATTCGGTTGCCGAAAATGAAATGAACTTAGCGTCCCAGCTCATTCCTAGCATTCCCAATCACAGCCTAACCCTATTTGACCGAGGATTTTACTCGCTCGGCCTGCTGCACGCTTGGCAGCAAGCGCAACCTGATAGCCACTGGTTGTTGCCACTGAAGAAAGGCACTCAATATGAAGTAGTGCGAACGCTGGGGAAACATGACCAGTGGGTGAAACTCACCACGACACCTCAAGCCAGAAAGAAATGGCCGCAGCTCCCTGAAACTCTTGAAGCGCGTTTATTGACTAAGACAGTGAAAGGTAAGTCAGTCGCCATTTTGACCTCGTTGACAGACCCGATGCGTTACCCCAGCGAAGACATCGTCGACTTATATGCCCATCGATGGGAAATCGAACTGGGCTATAGAGAGATGAAACAACATCTACTGGAGAGTCGTTTTACGCTCCGCAGTCAACTACCGGAGCTGGTGACTCAAGAGTTATGGGGCGTGCTACTGGCCTATAATCTCATTAGATATAAGATGTTGCTGATGGCTAAAAGCTTGCCATCGGTCCATCCCAATCAACTGAGTTTTCGGGATGCGGCGAGTTATATCATCTTCAAGTTGACACAACTGTCATCACAAACACCGGGGAATGTCCCGAGAGACGTATTGGATATAGAACGAAATGCACGGCAATTTAAGCTGGATGGTAAACGGGAAAGGGCATATCCACGAGTTCTTAAAATGAGCAAAAACAAGTTCCCGGTTAGACCAAAGAAAAATGCCGTTCACTCTTAAGTGAACGGCATTA
>NZ_JAKKSC010000084.1:0-1105 GCF_025653705.1 Shewanella sp. SM87 | reverse complement strand
GTCCATCCCAATCAACTGAGTTTTCGGGATGCGGCGAGTTATATCATCTTCAAGTTGACACAACTGTCATCACAAACACCGGGGAATGTCCCGAGAGACGTATTGGATATAGAACGAAATGCACGGCAATTTAAGCTGGATGGTAAACGGGAAAGGGCATATCCACGAGTTCTTAAAATGAGCAAAAACAAGTTCCCGGTTAGACCAAAGAAAAATGCCGTTCACTCTTAAGTGAACGGCATTAAGCGTAAGCTGGCTTTTTTGTGGGTTTGTTTTATTTCTACATCTATATGCACCAATGAACCCTATCATAGTCATGCCTTTAGTTCTTACATCACAAACTCGCTACTTACTAATGGTCACGCGTTGTCGCCATTAAAACAAATCCATTTAAGCCGATCCGTAGGTCAATCTCACGCTTAGCCTCGTTTAATCTTCATTTTAAAAGACGAAAGTCTTCTATTTTTATAACTACCAACAAATCATCTGATGGCTTTTGGCTATACATAATGCGAAACAAAGGCGCAGTCTTAGCTGAATTGTGGATAACTTTGGGGGTAAGTGGTGGGTATGGTGTGGCTAGATTAGATAATTAGCATTAACTGCAAATTTCCTTAAAATAGGGGTTGCACAAAATCCTCTGCTGCCTATAATGCGCATCCACTGACACGGCAGACAGCGTTAAGCAGCCTGATGTGACGGTTCATCGATGAGTTTACTGATTGATGAGTGTTGAGAAAGTTTGCAAAAACTCCTTGACGCGAAACGGGAAATGCGTAGAATACGCAGCCCTAGCCAACTGGAAGCGTTCGACGCTCAGTGTGGTACTCAAGTTCTCTTACGAATATTGAGTTGCTCTTTAACAAGATAAAACAAGAAATCTGTGTGGACACTCACAGGTGTTGAGTTAATCGAAACTGCTTAGCCTTAGGGTTGGCAGTCAAAAATTTAAATCAATGTTTTCAAGTCATTCTCCTTACGGGAAGGGTGATTGAGTGTTCATAGTAATATGTACATACAGTAATGTATGAATTGAAACGCGATGTTTCTTAGTGAGCAAAGCGAATCAAAACAGTAGAATTCATTGAGCCGTTTGACGTAAGAG
>NZ_JAKKSC010000082.1:0-1170 GCF_025653705.1 Shewanella sp. SM87 | reverse complement strand
TTTAGGTAAATCTCGCCAAGGGATACCTGTTCTAAGGCGGTAAAGAATACCTTCGAATGTTTGTCTATGTTCAGGTTTGTCATAAACACGGCCTGTGCTTTTCATTAAATGAAATAGCTTTTCCCAGCGTGCATCGGTTAGCATAAGTCTTGGCATGGCTTGAGGTTATGGTTACTTTTGGCGAAGCAAATTATAACGTCTTGCCATGCTGTCTAAAAATTACTCTCGAAAGATCAACAGACCCTAGTATCACAATCACTATTTTATTCGTTTCAAAGCACCAATTACTTAGTGGTGACTTTTTATTTTATTGATTGTAATGATTTTTGTCGGTCGTTTAGGCTTTTTTGAAATCTTAGCAGGTATTGCTGACAATTATCAGTTTAGTGCTAAATCATACTTGTTAATTAGACTTGTAGTGTACAGATGAAATTGCAACTAAGACAAACTTTTGAGGAAGATGACTTGGAGTGATATGGATAATTAATAGAGGATTCTAATCGTTATCCTTTCATCAGACACACCGCTAAATCAACTCAACCAATCGCCAGTTTGGTTTCTGCGTATCGCAGTTTTTTCACCTTTGGATTCGCGAGGAAGTAGGCGAGCATCAGTGGGCCGAGGCTACCCATGAACACATGGATTAAGAAGCTATAGCGATTAAATGGCGATAACAATGCGTAAAGCGACTGATTTTTAAGAATGAGTCAGTGGTTAACAAACTTATCAATGTAGTGGCACACTAATTTTGGCCACCTAAATAGAGGTGATATTATTACCTCGTAGATGACTTTAGGTGAACACATGAGATCGACAACCAGAAAAACATTTAGTGCTGAATTCAAACTTGAAGCAGCCCAATTAGTCCTCGATAAAAACCATAGCATCATCGAAGCTGCAAAGGCGATGAACGTAGGTAAATCCACTATGGATAAATGGGTGAGACAGTTAAAACTAGAACGCCAGGGTGGCACACCAAAAGCATCTCCGATTACCCCTGAACAAATTGAAATCCGTGAGCTGAAGAAGCAAATAGCTCGTCTTGAGGAGCACAATCTTATCCTAAAAAAGGCTACCGCTCTCTTGATGTCAGACTCGATGAACAATTTACGCTAATCAGCGCACTCAAGCAGAGCCACTCTATTCTCACAATTTGTAATGCATTCAAAG
>NZ_JAKKSC010000081.1:0-1182 GCF_025653705.1 Shewanella sp. SM87 | reverse complement strand
GGAATCGCTAGTAATCGTGGATCAGAATGCCACGGTGAATACGTTCCCGGGCCTTGTACACACCGCCCGTCACACCATGGGAGTGGGCTGCAAAAGAAGTGGGTAGCTTAACCTTCGGGGGGGCGCTCACCACTTTGTGGTTCATGACTGGGGTGAAGTCGTAACAAGGTAGCCCTAGGGGAACCTGGGGCTGGATCACCTCCTTACCTATACGACTAACTTAATGTTTGTTGAGTGTTCACACAGATTTGCTTGATAGAAGAAAGAGTAAAAGATGGACCTAGTCAAATAGGTTTATCAAAGATGGGTCTGTAGCTCAGCTGGTTAGAGCGCACCCCTGATAAGGGTGAGGTCGGTGGTTCAAGTCCACTCTGACCCACCAAATCTTCGTTCTCCTTTGTTAAATTAACACTCGTTTAGTGAACTAAACGTCGCGTTAATTTGCCGCGGATAACTCGATTTGGCAAACCAATCCTTTTAGAGGTTTGGAACATCTTACTTACTCGCACTGCATGTAAATGGGGCTATAGCTCAGCTGGGAGAGCGCCTGCCTTGCACGCAGGAGGTCTGCGGTTCGATCCCGCATAGCTCCACCATTTACACCTTATTCTGACTTTATTGCAAAGTAATAAGGCATATGCACTATGGATAGAGATGCCAAAGATAAACTTAAAAATTATCTTTGGCTTTTTTAAGCCCGCTCTTTAACAATTTGGAAAGCTGATAGTATTTAATTGCATGAGTCTGTCATGTGATTAATTACAAAACGTTTAATGCGAAAGCATTGAACATGAGTTCTCAAACACTTTATTAAGTGTCTTGAATATTCAAAAGTAAATTATTCTTTATTGAATAGTTTACGTCTAAGGCGCGTCCACTTCTTTGGTCAGAAGTGAGACAAGTAAAACCAAGCTGGTCGCAATGCGACTCAGGTGAGTGAAACTCATTTGGGTTGTATGGTTAAGCGACTAAGCGTATACGGTGGATGCCTTGGCAGTCAGAGGCGATGAAGGACGTAGTAACTTGCGAAAAGCGTTGGCGAGCTAGTAACAAGCATTTGAGCTAACGATGTCCGAATGGGGGAACCCAGCAGCATAAGCTGTTATCGCAACATGAATACATAGTGTTGCGAGGCGAACGAGGGGAACTGAAACATCTAAGTACCCTTAGGAAAAGAAATCA
>NZ_JAKKSC010000009.1:0-194845 GCF_025653705.1 Shewanella sp. SM87 | reverse complement strand
GGAGTAAGCCCTTTGCGTTCAACCTGAAGTTGCGTTACCCACTTACTGACCGTTGATTTACCTACGTTCATGGCTTTGGCAGCCGCTTCTTGTGTATAGCCTTGGTCAATGACTAATTGGGCAGTTTCGAGTTTAATCGCTGCGCTATATCGAGCACGTTTACTTTTATTCATTTTGTCACCTAAATTCGCTATGAATGAGATCATAACATTTCTTATTAGGTGGCCAAATTCACTATGCCACTACAAACAAACTATCGAATATATATTATCGATAATGAAACGGGTGAACGTTGTGTTTGGTTCCTTGGCACTACTTTAGATTCTTGGACGCTAGCAGTGCCAAGATACCTTTGGAACCTTCCTTGGCATGCTGGAAAAGTTAGCTTTGACTGCACTCTTAATGAAGCTAATGGCTTGTACCAAAAGTACCATATGGAAACTGTATCCGAGTGGGCTGAAGCTTCAGTTGATTTGGTTCAATCGGAATCTGACTTATTAGAATTCCCAGGCTTTCCCGATGTTGAGTCTGCCTTGGTCTATCTAACGCATCCGCTAGCTGGATTTTATCATCGAAGAGATAATAAACTCGGTACTTATCGAGTGTGGCACAAAGAGCTTGAGGTTAAGCCTGCCAAGCTAAAATCAGCTCGTTTCAAGCTTTTATCTAATATTAGTATTGTTAAAGAAGAAGAGCAAAACACTCCCTACAGTGTGTTAATCGAGCCAATAAATGAATTTACCATATACTTGCCTCCTACCATTGTCGGGTAAAAATTTAACAAAGCGCTTAAGCAAGGACGCAGCAAAGTTGCGCCGCTTAGCTTGTCATTATGACAATTAGAGATCACATGGATAGATACATTGTTAAGAAATCTGAAATTGAAGAAATGGAAGGCTTAAGTAAGACACATTACCTCAATGACAATGCTGTTCGAGTGAACAAATCTCTTGGAGATTTAACAGGTCTTAAAGGTTTTGGCTTCCATATTATCGAAGTTCCACCAAATAGAGAATCAACAGAGTTTCATTCTCATAAGTTTGAAGACGAATGTGTTTACGTATTAAGCGGTAGCGCCACAGCACAGATTGGTTTTGAAGAGTTCGAAATATCCGAAGGGGACTTTATTGGTTATCGAGCAAATGGTTTAGCTCATACGATTTTAAATACAGGCAGTAAAGTGTTACGCTGCATTGTAGTGGTGAGCGGTTAGACCACGATGTTGCAGATTATCCAAAATTAAATAAAAGACTGTATCGTAACAAAGGCGAAATTTGGGATTTGGTTGATATTAATAATGTTCAGCACCCTAACGCTGGAGGTAAGTCATAACAAGCGGCAGCAACGGACTTGTCAACCTGTCACTCAAATTGCTGCGCAATTACGTGCCAAGTTACCAAGGCGCTGTGCCGGGCGTTGAACTAAGCCGCTGCGCGGAGCTTAACTGCGATTTAGTGGACTGATTAAGCCTGCTCGAATCAGCTAGACTTAAAAAGATGCGATGGAACACAACCGTGACAAAGGATTTTCAATGAAATACGCAGAAAACACGAAATATTATTTGCTCAAAACAGCTCTGCAGCTCAGACCTTGCCTCAAAAAAGCAAATTCCTATAGCATGGAGCATACCAATTAATCTGGATAAGGCATCGGCCAAGTCCAACAAGCGATTTATGCCCTACAAACAGCGCATAAATACTAAGACGTTATGTGTTTTGGTGAGCCATGGAAGACTTTATTTCATTAATAGCCAGAGGTGTTTTTTGGCTTTTCGTTGAAATGTTTTTTTATAAATTATGTTACGTTGTGGGTTACTACTCTTTACGCCTTATCTCGGCGGGAAAGCACCCCAAGTATGAGCTTGAATTGCATGAAGAAGTTGAAAACTATCTATGGGGAAATTCTTTGGTTTCGCTCTTTGGGCTGTTACTAATCGCATTTACTATAGGAATACTTTTACATTGCATATTTTGAGAAAACACATAACAAGCAAAGGCAAAGCGACGCGCGCCGCGCGCTTGCTTTGAGCGTTAGTTGTCAGGGGTAGGTTTGTAACATGAATGACAAAGATACAATTAATATCGAACTTCCAACAATTGGAGTAACCGGTATCCATATCGTAGAAAAACGTTTAAATGGGGACGTTGTCGAAACCCGAACAGGTAGTTTTACGCATAAGCATGTCTCTTGCTTTTATTTGGTTGTAGAGGATGCTTTAGCCAAGCAAGTTATAGATATTATTGCTGGAGATTGGACAAATTTACCAATGAAATATATTTATGCTGGAGCTTGGGGTAACCAAGCAGCCTGTCTATTTGGCTTTTTAATGTATGCCAAACAGTTGGAAAATAGCAATGTGCCACATTTCTCGATTCTCGCAATTGATGATGGTGATATAAAACAAGAGCACAAAGATAAAAGATTAAATGGGTTACTTAAAGGTAACTATTACGGAGATGAACTCAAGGCTGCTAAAGATACCTTATCTAGATTGATGCTATCGTTTAAATTAGAGTATCTAGACAGTAGCGTTGCGAAAGGGCTCCCTGAATATAACCACAAAAAGTGGTTTGAAGAGATAGACCAAGAAACTATTTTATCTGTAGATTCGCCATCTAATCTTTATGAAGAACGGCAAGTTGAAAGTTTGCTGGAGCTAATCGAGTTCTCTAAAACTATAATCTTAGATGATTATCATTTGTACTATGATGAACTAAAAAAATGTCAGTTGAAAAATACCTTGAATATGTTCCACATGACCGAATATTTTATTCTCACCGCTATAAAAAAATATAACAATGAAAAATGGTTGTCATATACAGCCCACATTAAAGAAGCCTTAGATGTGATAAACACAGAGAATACTAAAAATTTCGTTAATGCAGATATCTACTTCAAGAAATGACAACTAACAAGGCATTTAAACGGAACTAAAACAGTTGGTTACGTTCCGCTTCGCTCCACAGTATAACCCACAATTTTAGTCCGCTTAATGCGGAGTTAGGTAAGAGTGCCGATCGAATGTATATATTTGAAATGAATTTGCTTAAACCTGGCGACATTATCCTGACTTCTCAGGTAGGGGCTATCAGCAAAGCGGTTCGCTTATCCACTTTTAGTAAATTTTCTCATGCAATACTCTATGTCGGAGATGGAAGTTTTATTCACTCTGACGGGCAGGGAGTTCATTCAAATAATATTCAGCGATTGCTCTTTGACAACAAAAAACATGCTGAGGTATGCCGAGTATTAAACGGAAATTATGTGGATCAAGCAATAATGTTTGCTCGCTCTCAAATAGGAACGTCGTATTCAGTGAAAGAGGCTGTAAGAACGAGAAATCCTCTTTACCGTGGTGATAAACTAAATAGGCAGTTTTGCTCTCGTTTAGTAGCACAATCTTATGAGTATGCCGGTTTGCGACTCGTTAACAATTCGGATTACTGCACACCTAAGGACTTACAACAGTCTTTGCATACAAGCGTCGTAGATGGCTGCCTTCGAATTGCAGAGGGTTATGAAGTCGAGTTCGCAAGGAGTGATAGCCCGATCCAAAGACAAACGGACATAACAAATTATATTCTAAAAGCAGTTAGGGAGCTTACACGAAGCGATATACAAAGCTTTGAAAACTTAGATCAATTTGTAATTGATAACCAAGCCTATGATGCGGAGATAACAAACATTGTAGTGAAATCGGGCTATCTAACTATGTTTGATTATGAACTAAAACAAAATCCTTGGCGGTACAATGGTCAGCTGTTCTTGTCTTTGAATATAGACGGTGCCTATAGAAAGGAGCGAGCTGAATTCGAATTAGAAAGTGCTGAAAAACAGGCTCAGCTGTATAGTCACAACTATCTAATGTGTCAGAATGTTCGGGGCCGTTTCCCTCTCAGATATTTTGAGATGAAAATGGATCTATATAAGAAATTAATTGATTTTATGAATAAGCGAATTGAAGCCGCAAAGTATGTCATTAGAAATACCTAACAAACAGCTGCACGCCGATACATACTGCTATGCTCGTTTTTGTGTGTCGCTCGCGCCACTTTACACAAAAACGCTCTCCGCAGTATGTGCGGGTGAGCGGAGCGTTATGTTCCAGTGTTACCTTAAATGAGCCTCAACTATAATGACTGCATTAGAGACCAAAGAAGAAGATGACTGTATACCCCTTGTTCTTATCGACACACTATCTGGACAAATACTAGATAAAGCTTGTGATTGGTCAAATAAATTTATTTTTGAACCTTTAGGAGGAAAGTTATCAATAACAACGCCTTTAGCTACTTCTGTAAATGCGGGGGCAAAAGTTCTGTTATCAAAGCCATTAAATCCTGAAATCATAATTAACATGGGAATGATTCATGAAATATATAGGGACTGTTTAACATTTCCAGTGTATACGGAGAAAGTACACCAAACTACTGATACTTTTAGTAATGAAAGTTGGGATGCTTTTAAAGAAACGTCTTTCAAATTTGAATCAGGGATTCCATCCATTGTGCCTTAAGATCTTAGCCCTATCACTAAAGTGTATGCTGACACTTGGTTAAGAGTAGCAGAGGATAAGCTAGAAAAACAACTGAAAGATGTTAGACATGAAGTATTAAGAAAAACAGTACCTGCAAGATTTCATATATTTGAAATGATGCTTCTGTGGGTGTTCTTTCATGAATTATCACATCTGATTCAGTGTCATTATAAATTGAAGGATAAATCCACTGACCGTATTGTCTTTTATGAGATAGAAACTGTTTCGGATGTTCAAGACTTAAAAGGCCAAGCGCGAGAGATTCTTGCGGATATAGAAGGTCTAGATTTAACTCTGCAGTATTTGAACAGAGAAAACTTAAATGCGCCTAATTCATTCTATTTATTATTATGCTCTATAACGTGCATGTTTAATCGATTTTATACTGGGAAGTATGAAACTAATTTAAATGCAGTGAAAGGTAGCCACCCACATCCAGTGATAAGAAATGAATACCTACATTTATTTTTTTGTAAAAAATGGGTATTGAAACTCCCTATGTATGGAAAACAGAGGCGCGAGAATCAATTTTACGGGGTTTTGCATATTTAACTGTTAAATCTTCTTTGAGTGCGAGTTTATTTTGGTCTAATAGACATGAGGGGGTTAAGGGCGAGCAGTACCCTTCATATATGGCGGTACAAATGAAAATGAAGAGTAAAGAGTAAAGAGGGCGTAGAATATAGGAAAAATATGGAGAATAGTATCCTTAGCCAAATTGATACGATTCTGGATCATCATTTACAAAAAAACACCATATTAAAAACTATGAAAGATAATACTTTCTTTGAAAATGTATAAAAAGAACATACAAGCTGTTTAAACTGATAAAAAACAGTTGGGCATCGCTTCGCGATATAGCTAGCAATTTTTGTCCGCTTAGCGCTGGGGGATCCCCTCATAATTGAGGTCTTCCAGCGTCATGAACTAAGTTTATATATTCGATTAATGCCCAGCGAAAAATTGTCTCCTTTACCGGATATTTGTCTCTTTTACGTACTTCCTTTCCAAGTCTAACAATTGATAGCACTGCCCGCTTTCTCACCGTATTGGCTTGAAAATATCTTTGCCATCCAAGGTGTTGTGCCGCTAACCCAATACACCATAACACGATTTCAGCCAGCATAGAGATGAGCAGCAATACATCATATCGCTTTGGACAACGGCTGCGGCTTTGTCTAAGGCCCATGCCATATTGCGGACTTTTTAAATCGCGGAAGGTTTCTTCAATTTGCATTCGCTTAGCATATAAATCGACGACCTTTGAAGGGCCAAAGTAGTCCGGCGGTAAATTTGTTGCGAGTAGCCAAGGCTCTTTTCTCCCTAAGCTGTAACTCTTTTGTGCAGTGTGATTTCGCCCAGCCTTAGAAGAACGTTTATCCTTACGCAGCTTAGGTTTAGCTTTAAACAAGTGCAGGCAACATTGTAGCGGAGACTTGCGCGCTAACTTGACGCTACCTATGTATTTCGCGGTTGAATTCGCTTTAGGGTAGAGGGATTTATTTGACTGCTATGATGTTTGGCCGTTGAGCATAAAACTGACATCACCGCGAACTCTCCCTAGCCAAAACCAGCCATGGCGCTCGACTTCCCTAAACCAAGTATTGCGATAACCTGCATCGGTGACAATGAGCGGGCAGCATCCTGGCGGCAATACGTTAGCATGCTCAGCTAAGAAAGCGTTATGACTGCGTGGGGCATTGTAATCTTCAAACAGAAAAGTGCGTTCGTACAAAGTAATGGAGCGACCTTTAACACTGATTGATGCGCGTAAGGTAATCAATCGCAGTTGTTCGCGCACATCAGACCAATCCACAAGAATAATGGGCATCGGATTTGAGCCGCAGAGATACTGTGCATACCATTGATAAATAGCGAACTTATCTTTGACAACATGTAGATTTCCGAGCAGTCGGTCAATACGCTCGATATTGTGTTTTGGTGCAACGTTACCCGTTATGTTCCGTCCTAACTGGGTTAACGAGAGTTGATTGCCATCGAGTATAGACTCAGTAGCAACAATCAGAGAATTAAGGCGTTTTTGGTGTATTTGAGGACATTATTTTTTGAGTAAATCGTGCAAAATGTCAACATTAAGATGTTTGTATGTTACATTTAATAAAACAACTGTATATTTATGGATAACGGAGTGCTGTAAGTCATGTTAAACAAATTATTTGCTTTCTTCTTTTTTTTTATTGTTGTTGGTTGCGCTCAACAGCAAAATTATCATTATGAAGTTGCACGAGAACCTAGAGTTGAATGGCCTGTTAATGAATATGAAAAGTTAAATAAAACAGGTGCTAATATTGTATCGGGGCAAGGTTTTTTAAAAACAATTGGAGGAGATGTAAAAACATGCTCTGGTAATAAAGTTTTCTTGAGTCCTGTAACCTCTTACTCAAAGCAATTTGTTGATGCAATAATATATAAAAAGCATGGGAAAGCTCCTATTGTCTTAGAGCCTGAATACCCTGATAGTCGAATATCTCTTTTTCTTAAAGAGGTGACAGCAGATGCAGATGGTAGATTTAAGTTTTATGATGTTCCTGATGGCATGTATTATTTATATACTATGGTAAAATGGTCTGCTGCGACAGGATTGCAAGGGTCTTTGAGCCAACAGGGCGGCTGGGTAATAAAAAGCATTACTGTTAATTCAAATAACAGAAATGAATATATTCTCACTGGAATAGATGAATAGTCCCGAATTCAACTCCAAAGTTCGATGCTAGCTAATTAAGCGACTAGTAGATTAAACACCACAGCTGGCTGCTTAAACTTCTCTTACGATTGGACGTTATAATTAAAGGCGTGTCGAAGATAGTAATAGTTCTATTAAAGAGCACGTCAAAAAGAACGCGTTGCTACGTGAATAATAGATGGCTATGCTAGCCAACACTCTAAACAGCTCACGTAGCGACGCAACATACAATCCTCTAAACCTCATTATAAAAAATTAAGTTACATAATTTCAGTCACTTACTGGATGGCAGTAACTTTAAATAATAGGTTGTTATACTTAGAACAAACCTTTACAGAGATTGATGGGCGAGGGTGGATAAGGGAGATAGTAGTAACGTAGTCATGACTCGATTTTATTTGAACTACGCAATTAACACTTAGTCCAATTTTAGCAACTAATGAGGGAAGGCGTACCAAGATATAGCTCATCAATGTTTTATTGAGTATGAGATTTTTGGGGTCTAAAGAGTATAAAGTGGGCCATGCGCTGAGATTTACTAGCTTCGCAATTCGTAACAAGTTAGGGCAGTGTACCCTCGACATACACAGTTTTTGTTGTCCATCATGATTCAATTAGATGAATACAGTTTGTTATTATGTGCATAAGCTATTATTCAAGAAAAATACAGTTTTACGCTAATGCCGATAACGTCATTTATCGACATTCTTGGAGACTCAGATAACACTATTAACCGTTCAATGAACTCATTATTTACTGACACATTTATACACAGGAACTCAGTTGCTCAGTTGCTCAGTTCATTTCTAAAGATTCCATGTATCAATCAGTGCATTTATAGCCGGTAAGACAAATGTATCACTTAGCCAGAGTTTAGGTCGCTTTAACATCCGTTTCGATAGAGTCATATCATATCTTCGAACTTGAAGGCTTTCTGCATAAGTAAATCTGCTTTAAAGCTGTTACTGCGCGTTTTACATGATTTCTTTCGCATATGGTTACACAAAATCTTAAAGCATTCACGTAGAGACGCGAAAATCCAATAGCTCAATGACATCTTCAATATCAGACTTTAGATGAAAATTTCAATCTAATCGAATAAGAAACCGTCCGTAATTTTTATCTGAATATCCATTTGCTAATCCTAGCTAGTCAAACAGCAAAAAATATCAGTAGGTTAGCTTGCGGCCTAGATTCATGTTCATCATAAAGGTAAATCTCAGTCTGCCGCGAAATCTCATTCTGAGTGGCCACGAACACAAATTTATCGATGTAGTGAATGGTATAAATTCATCATTTAACATAATATACATTGTGCGCATCTTTGTGTCGAATCACTCTATACCTTTCAAATGGTCGATTGGTTTGTTGAACGCACTCTCATGACGTTCAATTTGGCTTGTGTGCAAATATTGCGATGTAGTGTCGATACTTTCGTGGCCAGCGTCGGCTTGTACATGGGATAACGGTCTGCGGTTGATATTGATATCGTGCGTAATGCCGGTGTGACGAATATTGTGGGCAGTAAGTTTGCGCATCTGCGCCGCATCTTGTGTAAAGCCATCGATTTCTATACGTTCTGCAGCCAGATTAATTATTTTTTGAATTTCGTCGCGAACATGACGAATGCCTAGATTGGCATTGAGGATACCAACATCTCGGCCGCGTCCAGCAGCTTTATGCCGTACAAACAAAGGATGATTTTCGTTTGGTCCTGGATAATCCGTTAATCCTAAAAACTGACGATATTTGACTAATGCATCGAGCAAAGCTTTTGAAATCGCAACACTGCGTCTTTTACCACCTTTACTCAACGGAATATGAAAACTCCAGATGCCCGTTTGCTGATTACGTTTAAACTGGTTCATCACCGGCGAATAACCCGCACGTGCAGACACATCTGAAATGCGTAAATAACAGCAATAAATCAATATAATGAGGAATAAACTTCTTTGATGTAACTCAGGAAATTCTTCTGCTTGTCCAGTAACGGTCGCCATAATATATGACCACTGTAATTCAGTGAATGCGAGACTATTTTCATCTTCATGACTTTGACGCTGATATTGCCTGTTTGCTGCAAATCGACTGTGATTAAGCCAGATTTGAGCAGGATTCCGCTCACAATATTCTTCACTTGTCAGATACGAATAAAACGAAGACAAAATGGCCATTTTTGTTTTTAACGCATTATCGCTTAACACATAAGGCTGGATTTGCCCGAGTTGTTTTTTGCCGACAAATGGTCGCCATTGCGAGTTTGGAACCCGTTCATCATGCAGTTTATCGTACTTAAACTGTGGCACATTAAAATAACCGATCAGTGCTATCGGCGGTGCTTGGCAATAATCAACGTAACGGCTCATGTCTTTGCGCGTAACTTGAATGGGAGACATTGAAACTACATCAAAACACCAATGCAGAAACGTAGTGAGTTCACTGCGATAAGCTTTATAGTTGTTTTCGTTATGCTTTTGCTCAAATAGCCAATCACTGGCATGCTCGATGATTAAGCCCGCATCAACCACCTTTTTCATGCTAATTTGGGTGATATATTGGTTAACAATACTATTGCCAACTTGTATGAATTCAAATGAGTCAAATAACGGAATTACTGGAGGAAGTTGCATATTACATCTGAATTATAAGAGTTTCTTGTATGATAATACTTAAACGCAAATGCCGATAATGTTATTTATCGGCATCAAGATATGTCAGATTTTTAGCGCAACTTGAAAATGAACATTGCTGACAAGTAATACGCTTTTTGCAACAGATCAAGCATAGCTGCCACACTTGCTGTTTCGATTGGCTATCTAAGCACGTGAAGTCAGATGCGCAGATGTGTCCATCATGTATCAGCTGTGCCAATTTATGCGCTGAAATTGATAAGTTAATTCGATTCGTCATGCCCTTTCCCTCCCTATCATTGTTTGATAGTAACAGAATACACAAATGAGAATCGTTATCAACAATGTAATTTAAGGATTGCCACTCACCTCGTTATTTTATGCAAGATTTTGCACCGCTTTGAAATGTGTCTACTACACTGATTATGTGATCATTATTTTTACTTGAATGAGGTATCGGATGCTGATTGATCTTGCAAAGAAAAACCCTCTTTTTTCCGGTAAAAAGTCTACCGAGACAACAGAGTCTGGTATTCCTTGGAAGGTATTAGTGGTCGATGATGAACCTGATGTTCATACCGTCACTAAGCTTGCCCTCTCCCGCTTTAAACTTGATGGCCGTGCCCTCACCTTTATCAATGCTTATAGTGCCGAACAAGCAAAAGAATTACTCAATCAAGAACATGACATCGCCATTGCCTTTATTGATGTTGTCATGGAAAGTGATCATGCGGGGTTAGAACTAGTAAAGTGGATCCGTGAAGAATTATTGAATAAAACCACTCGATTGATCTTACGTACAGGCCAGCCAGGGCAAGCACCTGAAGAAGACGTTATCGTCAATTACGATATCAATGATTACAAAGCAAAAGCTGAACTGGATTCCCGTAAGCTGATGACCAGCGTCTACTCAGCCCTTCGCTCTTATCGCGATATCATGGAAATCGAGCAAGCAAGGCGCACCCAAATAAATCACCGTAAGGGCTTAGAAAGAGTACTAGAAGCCACCTCAGGATTATTTGAACTGCGCACCCTGCATAAATTCGCCGATGGGCTACTGACTCAAGTGGCCACTCTACTTAATCTCGATTCAGAAACGCTACTGCTGACTTGTAATGCAATTGATGCGATTAGTGGTCATGTTGAACCTGTCAATATAGAAATCCTTGCAGGTACTGGTCAATTTGCAAATAAATCCCACATTACGCAACTACCTGAACATATTGATCGTCTACTGCGCAGTGCGCTCACCCAACAGCGGTGCCTTTATGAAGACAATTGCTTTATCGGTTACTTTCCCACCAAAGGCGGTTTAATCAATCTACTTTATATGGATGGTATTGATAGAATTGATGATCTTGATAAGAAACTCATTGATATTTTTGCCATCAACGTGGGCATAGCTTTTGAAAATTTGCTGCTCAATCAGGAGGTGGAAGATACACAATCAGAGCTTATTTTACGTTTAGGTGATGTTGTTGAAAGCCGCTCGAAAGAAGCTGCCAATCATGTGAAACGTATGGCGGAGTATTGTTCTCAATTAGCATTACTCGCCGGTTTAAGTGAATACGAAGCCGATTTACTACGCCGTGCCTCACCAATGCATGACATAGGTAAAATTGCGATCCCCGATGCTGTCCTACTTAAACCCGGCAAATTAGATGACGAAGAATGGAAAGTTATGCGTCAGCACCCTATGATTGGCCATCAAATTCTTGCAAATTCTGAGCGACCAATACTAAAGGCTGCATCAATTATTGCACTGCAACATCATGAAAAATATGATGGTTCTGGTTATCCTGCAAATCTAAAACAAGACGAAATTCACATTTTCTCGCGGATTGTAGCAATCGCAGATGTGTTTGATGCCCTTTCCCATGCCCGCTGCTATAAAACAGCTTGGCCTTTAGAAGAGGTTTTAGCTGAAATGCGTAAAGGGGCGGCAACACACTTTGATCCTCACTTATTACAGCTCTTTATTGAAAATGTAGATATTTTTGTCAAAGTAAAAGAAAACTGGAAGGATCACTAATCTGTATAGTTGATTGTCTTGATATTTAGAAAGCCTATCAGGCACTTTCAAAGATATATCTAACCATTGTCATCTGCGAGAAAATCAAAAACAGCCGTTTTAGTTTCGCCATTAAGGTTGAAACTAACAAAGCCGCGCCAAACCATATAACCACTGCTACAAGAGCCATATACCATTTGACCAATATAAGTCATTTCGTCGGTTTGCTTCACATTTACGGGAATAACGCCCATAAACATATCTCTTCCTTCTAAGCGGATTTGCACATCGGTAATAGGCGAAGACGCTAATAGTGTTAATGTTAATGGCTTTTCGCTCGGTGCATTTTCTGGCGACAGACTAACAGTGAGTTTGATATCGCCCACTTGTTTAACACAATCCCCTACCGAAAATTGACAGAGAGAAGGATCAAGACTGCTTTTTAGTGTGACTTGCTTAGCATCTTCAGTACAAGCTGTGAGATTGAAGAGAATTAACGCGATGAATAAATAGGGATTAGGACGATTTAGCACAAAGATTAACCTTACGACGCAATATGTTAACATTCTATGGCGTAGGTTGATCTAGATCAACTTTCTACACCCCTTCTTTGGTATCTTTTTTGATATTGCTCAAGTATCATTGCGAAACCTCATATTTGAGCAAAAATATGCAGGGTAACGCATTGACATGACTCAGCAACCTGAATAGGGAAGCTGATTTTTATGTCGTTTTATAACAGGTAAAGCTTGTCTTTACTCAAAGTATCAGTAATAAGCAGTGGAAGCATGATGATGAACCATTCCCAGCCAACAGGCGCTGATTACAATTACACCATTGTCCGCCAATTTGCCTTAACCACAGTTTTGTGGGGTATCGTTGGTATGTCAGTCGGTGTATTAATTGCGGCTCAGTTAATCTGGCCTCAGCTGAACTTTGACACTCCTTGGTTAACGTATAGTCGCTTGCGACCATTACACACCAATGCGGTGATCTTCGCGTTCGGTACATCAGCCCTTTTTGCAACATCCTATTATGTCGTACAACGTACCTGTCAAACCCGACTATTTGCACCTAAGTTAGCTGCATTTACGTTTTGGGGCTGGCAAGCAATTATTATCTCCGCAGTAATCACCTTACCCTTAGGCTACACATCGAGTAAGGAATACGCAGAGCTAGAGTGGCCTATCGATATCGCAATTGCTATCGTCTGGATAGCTTATGCTACGGTATTCTTTGGCACGATTGTTAAGCGCACAACTTCACATATTTATGTGGCAAACTGGTTCTTCGGTGGGTTTATCCTTACCGTAGCGGTACTTCATATTGTTAACTCAATGGCAGTACCTGTTAGCCCGTTTAAGTCATATTCTATATACAGTGGCGCTGTCGATGCCATGGTACAGTGGTGGTATGGTCATAACGCCGTTGGTTTCTTATTAACCGCAGGCTTCTTAGGGATGATGTATTACTTCGTACCTAAGCAAGCGGGTCGTCCTGTGTATTCTTATCGTCTATCAATTGTCCATTTTTGGGCTTTGATCGCACTGTATATTTGGGCAGGTCCTCACCATTTACATTATACCGCGCTACCTGACTGGACTCAGTCTTTAGGTATGGTGATGTCACTGATCCTATTCGCACCTTCTTGGGGCGGTATGATTAACGGTATCATGACCTTGTCTGGTGCTTGGCATAAACTGCGTACCGATCCTATTTTACGTTTCTTAGTTGTCTCTTTGTCTTTCTATGGTATGTCTACCTTCGAAGGCCCGATGATGGCAATTAAAACAGTTAACGCACTGTCACATTATACAGACTGGACTATCGGTCACGTTCACTCAGGCGCGCTAGGCTGGGTTGCTATGGTGTCTATTGGTTCTTTGTATCACCTGATCCCTGTGTTATTTGGCCACGGCCGTATGTACAGCGTCAAGTTAATCAATGTTCATTTCTGGTTAGCAACGATTGGTACTGTACTCTACATCGTCTCTATGTGGATTTCGGGTGTAATGCAAGGTTTAATGTGGCGCGCAGTGAATGCTGACGGTACTTTGACTTATAGCTTTGTTGAAAGTCTGGAAGCTTCTTATCCTTTCTACTTTGTGCGTTTCCTCGGCGGTTGTTTATTCCTTACCGGTATGCTGATCATGGCATATAACGTGATCCGTACAGTGAAAGCCTCTAAAGATTCATTGCCAGCATTGGCTGAACCCACAGCGGCTTAAAGGAGCAAACTCGATGAAATTTAATCATGAGATAGTCGAAAAAAACATCGGTTTGCTAGCGATTTTTACTGTTATCGCTATCAGCTTCGGTAGTCTGGTTGAAATCACACCGTTGATTTTTCAAAAAGATACGACTGAGCCAGTTGAAGGTTTAAAGCCATACACTGCCCTGCAAATCGAAGGTCGCGATCTATATGTGCGCGAAGGTTGCAGTAATTGCCATAGCCAAATGATTCGTCCTTTACGGGCTGAAACTGAACGTTATGGTCATTATTCTGTCGCTGGCGAGTCTGTTTGGGACCATCCATTCCTATGGGGTTCTAAGCGTACAGGTCCTGATTTGGCACGTGTTGGCGGTCGTTATAGCGATAAATGGCATGAAGTTCACTTAATCGATCCTCGTGCCGTAGTACCTCAATCGAATATGCCTGGGTTCCCATGGTTAGCCGAAAACAAGTTAGACGGCGAACTGACGGGCGCGAAGATGACTATCCTACGTAACATGCATAAAGGCGGTTACAAAGGTAATGATCTTTATACCGATGAAGAAGTCGCTGGCGCACAGAAAGCTGTTGCAGGTAAGACAGAGCTGGAAGCCTTGATTGCATATCTTCAGTCTTTGGGTCACGCACTCAAATAAGGAGGCAATATATGGATTACGGCACATTACAAGGCATCTTAACCATTATTGTGATGCTGACCTTTATCGGTATCTTTGCTTGGGCATATAGCTCGCGCCGTCAGAAATCATTTGATGAAGCAGCTAACCTTGTATTTTCCGATGAGGAAATCAGCAAGGAATCGAAGGACTCAGGAGAGAATAAGTGATGAGTAGCTTCTGGAGTGTTTGGATTACTGTACTCTCGTTAGTCGTGATCGCGGGTTGTTTTCTATTACTGCGTGTGTGTTCTAAGAACACTACTGACGTAAAAGAAGGCGAATCCATGGGTCACAGTTTCGACGGTATTGAAGAACTCAATAACCCACTGCCAAAATGGTGGAGTTATATGTTCTATATCACTATCGTGTTTGGCTTGATCTATTTGGCCCTATTTCCTGGTTTAGGTAACTATAAAGGCCTATTAGGCTGGACCAGTTCTAACCAGAGTATCGGCACAGAGCATGGCATTAAAGCCGATTCTGCCGCAGCGATTGAGCTAGCAGCAAAAGAAGGTCTTTATGTTCAGTATGATCAAGAAGTAAAACACGCTGATGAAAAATATGGCCCAATCTTCGCGGCTTACTTGGCAACACCACTAGAAGAATTAGTGAAAAACCAAGAAGCGTTGAAAGTGGGCGGCCGTTTGTTCCTGCAAAACTGTGCTCAGTGCCATGGTTCTGATGCACGTGGTAGCAAAGGCTTCCCTAATCTTACCGATGGTGACTGGTTATATGGTGGTGAATTAGCCACGATTAAGACCACTATCATGGCTGGTCGTCATGGCATGATGCCACCCAAAGGTGGTTTGCCAATCGAAGATAGTGAGATTGCTGGTTTAGCTGAATACGTTGTTAAATTGTCTGGTCGTGAGCATGACGAGAAACTCGCTGCTCAAGGTCAAGGCTCATTCATGAAAGGTTGTTTTGCATGTCATGGTATGGACGCTAAAGGCAACAAGTTTATGGGTGCTCCTAACTTAACTGACGATGTTTGGTTATATGGCGGTAGCCGTGGCATGATCGAAGAGACCATTAAACATGGTCGCGCAGGTGTGATGCCAGCGTGGAAAGACGTTCTCGGTGAAGAGAAAGTTCACGTCATTACAGCTTATGTTTATAGCTTGTCAAACAAGTAATTAGGTATAAGTAACACTAAGGCCTCGAAGACTTCGAGGCCTTTTTTTTAAAGTGCTAAAACCGTCTTTTAACGGTAAAATGGCGCAAATTTTTTGAATGGGTATCTGACATGAGCGAACAACAAGCCTGGTATAAGCAGTTCTGGCCTTGGTTTTTAATTATTCTTCCTTTATGTGCCGTCGTCGCAAGTTTTACCACGCTAAAAATTGCCCTTACGAACTCGGACTCTTTAGTCGCCGAGGATTACTACAAAGATGGCAAAGCCATTAATATGGACTTAAGTAAAGTGAAGTATGCCAAACAAATAGGCATGAATTTTTCACTCGATCAAGCCAATAATGAGATTTTACTGACGCAGCAAGGGGGACCTACATATCAAGCCGCCTTGAAAGTCGAGTTCTATCATCCAACCATTGCCGACAGAGATATGAAACTCACTGCGACGGCCGATGCCAGCAATGTGTATCGCATTACCATCCCTACTACCCTAACCGGCCCTTGGGAAGTTCGCCTCGAAAGTTACGATGGTAAATGGCGAATTCACCAACGCGTTGAATTAAAAGATCACGTCCAACTTTGGCTGAATTGATTGTGGTTAAATAAGTAGCGCTATGACGTATCCAAGTTGTTTTCACTGCCAAGAGCCCGTTCTGACGGGCCAGCAGTTTGTGACTCGCATTAATGACCGTGATGAACTTATGTGTTGCCCTGGCTGTCAGGCGGTTTCTCAAGCGATTGTCGATGCGGGATTACTCAGTTATTACAAGTTCCGCACTGAGCCTGGCAGTAAACAGAATGCCCTGGTCCCCGAAGCATTAACGCAATTTAGCGCCTATGACTTGCCCGAAGTGCAGCAAGACTTTGTGCATTCTGAGGACAATGTCGAATCAGTATCACTCTCCATCGATGGTATCACCTGTGCCGCCTGTGCTTGGTTAATTGAACACAAAGTCAAACAACTCGCGGGCGTGAGCCAAGTGCTAGTCAACTCAACCACCCAACGCGCCATGATCAGTTGGGATAAACGCAAGGTAAAACTTAGCGATATTCTCGGACAAATTAGTCGTATTGGCTATCAAGCCGCGCCCTACCAAGTTGACGAACAAGAGCTCAACAATAAACTCAATAGTCGCAAATTTTTACTGCGTTTAGGCTTAGCTGGCTTTGCGACTATGCAAGTCATGATGTTCGCCCTCGCCCTTTATACTGGCTACTTCACTGATTTAGACGTGCAGTATCGGGACTATTTCCGCTGGGTCAGCATGATTTTTGCCACGCCTGTGGTGCTTTATTCGGCGCAGCCCTTCTATTTTAGTGCCATTCGTACCCTGCTCAGCGGCAAACTCAATATGGATGTGTCTGTTTCGATTGCCATTGGTGGTGCCTATACCGCAAGCTGTTTTGCCACAGTGAATGGCACAGGCGAAGTGTATTTTGAATCCGTATCCATGTTTACATTCTTTTTGTTACTCGGGCGTTACTTCGAGCAAAAGGCAAGACAAAAGGCCTCGGTCAGCTCCAGTAATTTACATAAATTGGTGCCGCTCACTGCACACTTAGTCACCGAAAATGGTCAAGAAGAAATTCCGGCCAAAAAGTTACGCCTCAATGATGTGATCCTTGTGAAACCAGGAGAAATGGTTGCGGCCGATGGTGTGGTGATTGAAGGCCACACAAATATCAATGAAGCTATGCTCACAGGTGAGCAAATGCCCATTGAAAAACAGCAAGATCAGCAAGTGTACGCTGGTACTATCAACGTCGACCAACCGATAAAAGTTAAAGTTACCGCATTGGGGCAAGACCAACTCGTGGCTGAAATTATTCGACTGCAGGAACTGGCATCCAATACAAAACCTGCGATAGCCCTATTAGCCGATAAATTATCCCGCTATTTCTCGGGTACGATTCTAACAATCGCGACGATCACCTATTTGGTTTGGCAACAGATTTCCCCAGAGGATGCCTTTTGGGTAACGTTATCGGTTCTGGTCGCCACTTGTCCTTGTGCCTTAGCGCTAGCGACACCGACCGCCGTCACCTGTGCAACCGCCATTTTTACCCGTCTTGGGATCATTACCCGCAAAGCCGGTGTCTTTGAAAAACTTCCGCAGATTAAACATGTGGTCTTTGATAAAACTGGCACCCTTACCTGTGGTACGCTCTCTATCGGGCAAACGCAGTGCATGGCCGATTTAACAAAGACGCAGGCCTTAGCTATTGCCGCAGCGCTGGAAACAGGCTCTCGTCATCCGATTGCGGCTGCATTTGCCCTATTTGCCGATAATACCTTGGTCGCAGAACAAGTTCACCATGAAGTCGGCTTTGGTGTTCGAGGCCGTATCGAGGGGACTGATTATTTAATTGGTAATGCTGTATTTACTGGTGCACGTGTCGATACTCAGGACCCAACCCAAAAGATTTGGTTAGCACGCTCAGCTAATGAGCAGCTTGAAGTGCTTGCCAGCTTTGAGATCCAAGACAATATTCGTCAAGACAGTAAGGCCACGATTGAAATATTAAAGCAACAAGGTTGTCGCATTAGTATCGCCAGCGGCGATAGCTCCGGACATGTGCATCAACTGGCCAAAGAGCTGGGAATTGAAGATGTGCACAGCGGATTAACGCCCGCGGGTAAACTTGCCCTAGTAACGAAATTACAACAGCATACTCGCGTGGCGATGTTTGGCGATGGCATCAATGATGCGCCTGTACTTGCGGGGGCTGATTTGTCGGTCGCCATGGGCAGTGGCAGTGCGATTGCCAAAAACAGTGCCGATTTGATTTTACTGGGCGATCATCTATCCCGTTTCACCCAAGCTGTCGCGGTCGCTAAACTGACCACGCAAATTATTAAACAAAATTTAGCGTGGGCGCTGGGTTACAACGCCCTTATCTTGCCTTTAGCTGTCACTGGTCATGTGGCACCTTATATTGCCGCGATTGGCATGTCGGCGAGTTCTTTGATTGTGGTCGGTAATAGCCTGAGATTATTACGGGTAAAAGTGTGATCATAATAAAACGTTTAACCAGATAGTAAGAGGTCATTATGGAAATTATTTATGTGCTTATCCCCATTGCCATGATCTTCGTCGCCATTGCGGTAATGGTCTTTTTTTGGGCAGTAAAATCTGAGCAATTTGACGATCTTGACCGTCAAAGTGTTTCTATATTGTTTGATGAAAATACTGACAAACCTGGCCATCTAGCCCCCCCCGCCATTCAGTCAACAGCAGAACATGATGACATCGCAGCGCAGCAAGCGATAAAAAATCAGCAAAAAGGCATGCCTTTGTGATTGAGTACAATGTCACTGGTGCCTTTCTCGTCGGCTTGATGGGAGCTGCACATTGTTTTGGTATGTGTGGCGGTTTAGTGGGCGCGTTTTCCGCCCAAATCCCCCATCCTAAAATAGGTAACCAGCTAGCCCATCAGCTTAAATATTTACTGAGTTACAATTTAGGACGTATTTTAAGTTACACCTTAGCGGGCGGCTTAGTAGGCGCATCGTCGGCAGGTCTTGGTCACTTATTTGAACTGGATATTTATCTGATTGTCCTGCGCATGGTTGCTGGACTGATGATGATTGCAACAGGGCTTTACATCGCTAAAATATGGGTTGGAATAGTGCAAATTGAGCGTGTAGGTCAATGGCTATGGCAATATTTAAAACCGCTAGCGCAGCGCCTTGTTCCAATCAAGAATCCGAGCCAAGCAGTCATGGCGGGATTCATTTGGGGCTGGCTCCCCTGCGGCCTCGTCTATAGCACCTTAACTTGGTCGGTTGCATCTGGCTCTGCCAGCCAAGGCGCCTTAATTATGTTAGCCTTTGGCTTGGGTACTTTACCCGCTCTATTAAGCGCTGGCGTGGCGGCAAAACGCCTTGCTGCATGGGTACAAAAGAAAACCGTTAGACTATTGAGCGGCTTACTGTTAATTGCCTTTGGTGGTCAAACTTTATATATCGCACTCGCGCAGCTAAACTAGCCCAAGTGAGTGAATTGGTTTAACATGGTTGCAGTGGATAAACTTGAGAATCAACATGACAATTGAACAAAATAAGAATCGTCGTCCTGCCGCTAGCGGATGCACAATCCATTGTCACGATTGCAGTATGGGTACCCTTTGTATTCCTTTTACCCTCAATGCAAGTGAGCTAGATCAGCTCGACGATATTATTGAGCGTAAAAAGCCAATCCAGAAAGGCGAGCAAATTTTTAAGTCAGGTGATGCGTTGAAATCCCTGTTTGCGATCCGCTCTGGCACCATCAAAAGTTACACTATTACCGAGCAAGGTGATGAGCAGATAACGGGCTTCCATCTGGCGGGTGATGTGATTGGTTTTGATGGTATTCACGCTCAGTTGCACCAGAGTTTTGCACAGGCCCTCGAAACCTCTATGGTTTGTGAAATCCCCTTTAATATCCTCGATGAACTTTCGGGCACTATGCCTAAGTTACGTCAGCAGATCATGCGTCTAATGAGTAATGAGATCATGAGCGATCAAGAAATGATCCTGCTGCTCAGTAAGAAAAATGCCGAAGAACGTCTAGCAGCGTTTATCAGCAATTTAGCAAATCGTTTCGGCAGTCGTGGTTTCTCACCTAAAGAATTCCGCTTAACCATGACCCGCGGTGACATTGGTAATTATCTCGGTTTAACCGTTGAAACCATCAGCCGCTTACTTGGACGCTTCCAAAAGTCAGGCTTGATTGATGTTAAGGGTAAGTACATCACTATCCTCGACTCGCAAGAGCTAAATCTGTTAGCGGGTAATTCTCGCATCGCGAGATAGTCAATCGCGAGAGTATTAACCGTAAGAGGTCAAGCCTAAATAATTGTCGCCAATAGCATAACAGTTTAATGGTAAAAGCTGTGCTTGCTAGACATGTCATGCAGATTAAGGCATGATTTTTAAGCGAGTTTTAATCAATTTCAAATGAGTTTGATCTAGAACAATACAGCTCACTGCCAAAGGCTCATGATGATATTGAGCCTATGACTAAAGGAACCAAACATGAAGGATTATCAAAAAATACTGGTTGTGGTTGACCCTACCACTGAGAATCAAGTTGCCCTTGCACGAGCGGTCGCCTTGGCCAGTAAATGCAACGCTCAAGTCACTGTGTTTCTTTCTATCTTCGACTTTTCCTACGAAATGACTTCGATTCTGTCGAATCAAGAACGCGAAGCCATGCGTCAAGGTGTCATAGATCAACGGCTCGCCTGGATCCAAGACTTACTCGCCGCTTATACTCATCTGCAACTCAATATCGATACTCAAGTCATTTGGCATAATCGCCCCTTTGAAAGCATTATTAATCATGCTATTTCAGGGCAATATGATTTGATTGTTAAAGGCACCCATGCCCACGACAAACTCAAGGCGGTGATCTTCACTCCAACTGATTGGCATTTAATGCGTAAAGCCCCTGTGCCAGTGTTGATGGTGAAAGCCCATGACTGGCCAGCCGCGGGCAAAATCCTCTGTGCTGTGAATGTGGCAACCGAAGATACCGATCATCAAATGCTTAACGGTAAAATTATTGAGCATGCAAAAGATTTGGCGAAAAAGTTCTCTGCTGAAGTACATTTAGTTAATGGTTATCCCGGCACGCCAGTTAACTTAGCCATCGAGCTTCCTGACTTTGATGCCCAGTCATACAACGAAACCATTCGCATGCAGCATGAGCAGCGCGTGAGTTATCTTGCGGGCGCTTATGATATTAATCCAAGTCATTGCCATGTAAAAGAAGGTTTACCAGAGGATGTGATCCCTGAGCTGGCTGAAAAACTTGATGCTGAATTGGTGATCCTAGGGACTGTTGGTCGTACCGGATTTTCAGCAGCACTGATAGGCAATACCGCTGAACATGTTATCGATAGCATCAACTGCGATTTATTGGCTATAAAGCCCGACGGTTATAAATCACCGTTAGAAGAAGCCTAAGCAATACGCGGCTCTTTACCCCGCCAAAGATAGCTGGAATAATACGCGCCCTGAAACTGTGTTACTGGGCGCTTTTTTATGCTTGAAGCTATATCTGAAGTTACGGTAAATCCTATGCCGGAAGAATTATCAAAAAAACAAACTACCCGTCTGAATAAATTACAGAAGCGGCTTCGTCGTGAAGTGGGCAGCGCGATTGCCGATTACAATATGATTGAAGATGGCGATAAGATCATGTGCTGCCTCAGTGGCGGTAAAGACAGCTACGCCATGCTCGATATTTTGATGAATCTGCAGCAACGCGCGCCCATTCAGTTTGAAATCATTGCGGTTAATTTAGATCAGAAGCAACCGGGCTTCCCTGAACATGTATTGCCTGCCTATCTCGATAAGCTCAATGTGCCTTATCACATCCTCGAGAAAGATACTTACTCGATAGTGAAAGACAAAATCCCTGAAGGTAAAACCACCTGCTCCTTGTGCTCTCGCCTGCGCCGCGGCACGCTTTATGGCTTTGCTCAGCGTATCGGCGCCACTAAAATCGCCCTAGGCCATCACAGGGATGACATTATCGAGACCTTGTTCTTAAATATGTTCTTTGGCGGTAAGATGAAAGCAATGCCGCCAAAGCTGCTGTCGGATGATGGCGCTAATATCGTCATACGTCCCCTAGCCTATTGTCGCGAGAAAGATCTCGAAGAATATGCCAGCTTAAAAGAATTTCCAATCATTCCATGCAACTTGTGTGGCTCACAGGAAAACTTAAAGCGCGCCGCTGTCAAAGACATGTTGAATCAGTGGGATAAACAATACCCAGGACGCATTGAAACAATATTCACTGCCATGCAAAACACCGCACCATCACAGGGTGTTGACCGTGAGCAATTCGACTTTGTGTCTCTAACACGTGACCCAGATGCGCCTATGCGTGGTGATGTTGCTGAAGCCAATCTACCTGCATTCGATTTTCTTGATATCGCCAATAGTGGTCGTATCGATTTGGATGCAGCAAAACGCATTGATATTGTTAACACTTACGAAGTCTAACTTAGACTGAATTTAGCGCCTATTCAGTAAGAGAAGTTAACGCAACGAAAGTAAACAAGATAAATTAACACAACAAAAATGCCCACTTAATGTGGGCATTTTTATGGCTACAGAATAAGTTTATCTTTGAGCCAGCGCTTCTGAATCGCTTATCTCAAGACACCTATTCAAAAAATACAAAATGATTACTTCACCCAAGGACTCAAGACTAATGGCTGGGCACTGAAGCTTAGCGTGGTGATGCTTTCAAGCTCATTAGCGGCTAATTTATAACTGCCTTTTATCGCTTCTTCTCGACCATTAAGGCGTACATAGACTTCTTGTTCAGGTGAGAATTCAAAGTTTAAGCCAGTAATGGATTCCCTAAAATAACGCATCGGGAAGCCTTGCATAGCACCGAGCAGCGTGTCCATCTCAGTCATGATTTGTTGTAAGCGCGTTTTATCGTACTCGGCTAATGTCTGTTTTGCTCTAACTTGCATTGCAATACCACATCCCTCAGCGCTGCCAGCGAAATGCAGATTAACCAAGGCTCGCTGATCTTTTAAATCATCATCTAAGGGAATGAATAACCGCTGTGCATCAGTATACGTCAGTGGCGTTGAGGTTTTTTCACTGGAAATAGAACCACTTTGGATCAAACAATTCTTTTGCATTGGAACACTAAAAGCCACTTCCACGAGTTGATAACCGCCTTTATTGACTTGTTTTAACCTATCATAAAAGCCTTTATATTCAAGGGATACAGTTTCTGCGGCGGCGCTAGTTGCCAACAAAAACAGGCTACTAAACAACAGTTTTTTATACATCGACATTCACCAAATATTTTTCATTATGACGTAACATATCAAGCAGCTCATCAATATAAGCTTCTTGTCTTTCAGAATAATTCACTAAACCGTAAATCAATTGATCCGCTGTTGGCTCTAGCTCCTGTGAACGTAAATCAGCTCGAATAGAGCGAAATAACGCATAGGCAGTATTAGAATTTAAATTACGCATATAGGATGAAACCGATTCATCGACCGATGAAAACACTTTCACCTCATGACTTTTACCCGAACCACGTGAGGACGGCACTATGCCGCAGCCAGAAGTAAAACACCATTCACCAAAAAAGTTAAAACCTTCTCTGGCAAAACGTGAACTCCCCCAACCCGATTCATTCGCGGCTTGAATTAACACCATAGATTCCGGCACGATATCGACACGTTTAAGTAAGCTTGCTAATGACTTAGCATCTACGTTACGCGCCGCATATTGGTATTTATCAAATAACGCATTGATCTGCGCTAATTCAGTATCAGATAAACTCTTACCATTATCGACTAAGGCAAGCATCTCATTGATAAAGCCACGCTCCATCAAGATAATGGCATTCTGTTGCTGAACAATCGGCCGCAGGAAATCAAAAAAAGCTTTCTTCTTTTCGGTAATGTCGCTGATCGCTGAAAAGTCAGGGACTTGCGTAACAGGATCGACATCGCTGACGAATTGGGGCGCAATAGCGGATGAGTCATTCGAGTGAGGAATGATCCAAACTCGTAATGCAAAAATCGCCACTATGACCATGGCTAATGCCAATGTAAACGAACCGATTCTACCCGTTTTCAATCATTCACCTTAGGTGTAACGCCCTTATTGGGCAAATAAAGGCCGGATTATAAGCTATTTGTCAGATTTCACGAAATTTGCCCATCATCATGTTCACGAACTCAGGTACAATATTACGCCTGAGGCACCATTATCGAGTCGAGCTTGCTATTACGCCGTCGTTTATAGATGCAAGCATTTGACTGAGTATTTATACTAAGGTTCCTTAGCGTTATCACCATTGCACAACGGTTCATGAGTCATCCCGCTTATAGCGACAATGGATGGCTATGACATTAAATTTTCGGGTATTCAGGAAGGAAAAACCCAGATGCAGCATTTGATGTTAAATCAATTTGAACGTGTCGTCGCCATCGGCGGAGGCCATGGTTTAGGCCGAGTATTATCCTCGCTCGATTTTTTAGGCAACCGCCTTACAGGGATTGTCGCCACCACTGATAATGGTGGTTCTACTGGTCGACTGAGAGCCGAGCAAGACTGTATTGCTTGGGGAGATTTACGTAACTGCTTATCCCATTTAGCTAATCGTCCTTCCGTTGGCTCGCAATTGTTCGAATATCGTTTCCAAGGTGCCACTGAACTCAGTGGCCATAATTTAGGTAATTTAATTTTACTGGCTCTTGATCAACTCTGCGTTCGTCCATTAGAAGCGGTTAATCTCATCCGTAACTTACTTAAGATAGAAACCCAACTTATTCCCATGTCAGAGCAGCCCACTCACTTAGTGGCCCTGCAAGCCTGTGGCAGTAAAGTCTTTGGGGAAATTAATGTCGACAGTATGAATGAGGCTCCTATTGCACTCTGCCTTGAGCCACAGGTCGATGCCACCTTTGAAGCCTGTGAGGCCGTTCGGCACGCAGATTTAGTTATCCTAGGCCCTGGGAGTTTCTTAACCAGTATCATGCCGCCGCTGCTGTTACCTAAGTTCGCGAAAAGCCTCGCCGCTACTAAAGCGCAGGTGATCTTTATCGATAATCTTGCCGAAGAGGCCTCACCCGCGGGTCGGTTTAGCATTGAGCAACGCATAGCTTGGTGTCACCAGGTGATTGGCAAGCCCATTATTCACAAAGTACTTCGCCACGGTGAACAAACGCGTTTAGGGCCACTGATTAACTATTTTCCGTTGAAGAATCGCCATAATCCAAACTTGCATGATCAAGCGAACCTATTAGATGCATTAAGCGCCCTGCTGCGACTCAATGATCTCACTCAACAACCGCATGCCTGCTAACGCTTACCTGTTAATCATTCAATCGAAATAATAAAGGACAGCAAGTGCTGTCCTTTATACTGTAAAGCTAAAAGGAATGTCCCTTTAGTCTGTCTATAAGGCTGCAATAACCATTACAACACTTGTGCTATGGCTTTACAGATAACAGGCATATTCGTCTTAGTCATGCCTGCAACGCTAATGCGTCCAGAGCCGACAATATAAACACCAAATTCGTCTTTCAAACGTGCCACTTGGGCTTTGTTTAAACCTGAGAAACTAAACATGCCATTTTGGCGAGAAATAAAACTGAAGTCCTGAGTCACGCCCTCAGCCTTTAAGCTATCAACAAACAGAGTACGCATTTCGGCGATACGTTCACGCATCTCTTTGACTTCCTGCACCCACATGGCTTTCAGAGCTGCATCATTTAATATCGTGCTGACGATCAGTGCGCCGTGGGCTGGCGGATTAGAATAGTTGGCGCGTATGGTACGTTTCACTTGGCTAAAAGCACGTACGGCAGCATCAGCATCTTCAGCCACCACAGTCACGGCGCCAATACGCTCGTTGTATAAACCAAAGTTTTTAGAGAAAGAGTTAGCGACCAGCAACTCAGACACTTTAGACGCGACTAAACGCAGACCTGCCGCATCTTCTTCAATGCCAGCACCAAAACCCTGATAAGCAAAGTCAAACAGTGGTACGAGTTTCTTATCAGCACACAATTGAGCAACAAGTTCCCATTGCGCCAACGTTAAATCGATACCCGTTGGGTTATGGCAGCAACCGTGTAGCAGCACGACATCACCCGCATTGGCGTGAGACAAGTCAGTCATCATGGTATCGAAATCGATGTCATGGGCTTCTGCTTTGTAATAACCGTACTCTTTAACCGTTAAACCCGCCGTTTCAAAAATATTTTGATGGTTGGCCCACGTTGGATTGCTCACCCAAATAGTGTGCGAATCGGTATTACGCAGTAAAAACTCAGCAGCAATACGCAGTGCTCCTGTACCACCAGGAGCTTGCGCTGTGGCAGCACGGCCAGAAGAAATTAATGCACTGCCTTCGCCGAACAACAATGTTTGTACTACACGGTTATAAGCTTGAACGCCTTCAATGCCTAAGTAGTTTTTGGTCTTCTCTTGCTCAAGTAAAATGGCCTCGGCTTTTTTCACTGAAGCCAGAACGGGAGTCTGTCCTGCCTCATCCTTATAAATGCCAACACCAAGATTAACTTTATCCTGACGCGGATCAGCTTTAAAGGTATCGGTTAAACCAAGAATTGGATCAGCGGGTGCGAGTAATACTTGAGAGAAAATCATGACTACGTATCCTAATATGCGCGTGTAGGGGAAATTTCGGCTTATTTATACCACTGTCTTTAAGGGGGTAATAGCGACTTAAGTCCCTTCTTAGGGAAATTATTACGCTATTGTCGATTCAACAATAAAAAGTACATTTTATTACGCAATTATTACCCAAATAGTGACATTACTTAAATAAAGCGATTTACAACATCTAGATCACAAAATCACTCAGTTTTGTATTGTAGAAAAGAAACAGGTCAGAAGTCGCAATACTGAATGAGTAAAATCGTAGGCTTGGGCCTGACCAATCTATAGCTGTAGTGATACTAGATTAAGAATCATGAAATGTGGGTGTAGAAGTTATAAAGCAAAAAAGCCCTGACATCAGTCAGGGCTTTTCTGTTTTTTGGTACCCGAGGCCAGACTTGAACTGGCACGCTGTTACCAGCGAGGGATTTTAAATCCCTTGTGTCTACCGATTCCACCACTCGGGCAAACTCTTTATATTAACGACGGGAATCGTGTCATTAATACTTTAATCTATGGAGGCGCGACCCGGAGTCGAACCGAGATCGACGGATTTGCAATCCGCAGCATAGCCATTCTGCCATCGCGCCCAAACTGCCAAATTTATTAAAATTTGGAGCGACATATCGGGTTCGAACCGATGACCTATACCTTGGCAAGGTATCGCTCTACCAACTGAGCTAATGTCGCCTATCATTGCGCTTAATCATTTGAACTCATGCTCGGCATGCTTTCCCCTGACTGCGGATTGGCATTCTACCGATTTAGACCTCAGAGTCAATCAACAATTTTTAAAAAATGATCTAAGCCGTATCGTTTGCCCAATAAACCGCCACACCTCAGTAAAGTTGATGTTTCATTCATCAATTTAGGCTTTGTACCGATACTGATGCCGATGCTACGCTAATTAAACGCGGCAGATAAACAGGGGATGATGGTGAGTTATGGAGTCGAATCCAATAAAATTGTAGAAGTATAGAAAAACAAAAGCGCCCTATTGGGCGCTTTATTCAAAGGTTAGGCAAAGTCATTAATCACTCGAGCAAAAACTACGCGGGCAATTTACGCAGGTAGAGATAACGTCGTTAAACCTAACATAGTTTGCATTACGCCAACCACTTGGCAACTGTAACCAAATTCGTTGTCATACCATACATAAAGAATGGCACGCTTGCCTTCTGCAATAGTCGCTTGTGAATCAACCACACCCGCGTAGCGAGAACCCACTAAATCGCTCGATACAATCTCAGTAGAGTCTGTGTAATCAATTTGATTTTGCAGTGGTGATTGTAGCGCCGTATCTTTCAGATACTCGTTAAGCTCATCTTTACTGGTTTCAGCATTCAGGTTCATGCTGATGATCGCCATAGAGACGTTAGGCGTCGGCACACGAATCGCGTTACCTGTTAACTTACCGGCTAATGCAGGTAAAGCTTTAGCAACCGCTTTTGCTGCACCCGTTTCAGTGATCACCATGTTTAATGGTGCACTACGGCCACGACGGTCAGCAGTATGATAGTTATCAATCAGGTTTTGATCGTTAGTATAAGAATGAATCGTTTCAACGTGACCATTCTCGATACCATATTTATCATTCACAGCTTTCAGTACTGGCGTAATAGCATTGGTGGTACAACTCGCCGCAGAAACGATAATGTCTTCAGGGGTAATATCGCCTTCGTTCACACCGTAAACGATGTTCTTAATCGCGCCTTTTGCAGGAGCCGTCAGTAATACTTTGCTGGCACCTGGGCTCTTAAGGTGTAAACCAAGACCCGCTTCATCTTTCCAAATACCTGTATTATCGACAATCAATGCATCATTGATGTCGTATTTAGTGTAATCCACTTCGTCGGGTGAATTAGCATAGATCACTTGGATATAAGTGCCGTTGGCTATGATGGCGTTGTTCTCTTCGTCAACTTCAACAGAACCATTGAAAGGACCATGGACTGAGTCACGACGCAGTAAACTCGCGCGTTTTTCTAAATCACCTTTCTTGCCGCCACGTAAAACGATAGCGCGTAATCTTAACTTATTGCTGCGACCTGTGCGTTCAATCAGCAAGCGTGCCAATAAGCGACCGATACGGCCAAAACCATAAAGCACGACGTCACGCGGCGCGACATCATCGGCATGGTCGATAGCATCGGCCAATTCTTTTGCCATATAGCTTTCAATTTCGCTGACATCAGTATGGTCGCGCCAGTAATTGACAGCGAGTTTACCAATATCCACTTTACATTGTTTAACTGCGAGTTTGCTCAAAGCTTGAACGAAGGGGAAACTCTCGCGTAAACGTAATTTTTCACCGACATGACGACGAACTAAACGGTGCGCTTTAATGATTTCAATCGTAGAAGCATTGAGTAACGGCTTGCCATAGACCACGACTTCAACGCCTTGGTTACGGTACAACTTGCCTAACAAAGGCTGCATCGCCTCTGCCATTTCAAAACGTTCTTGCCAACTTTGTAGGTGTTTATCAGCGCTCATTTACAGATCCTTTATCTCACTTTTCAATAAAATGTACTGAAAGGTTTGAGTAACATGACGAAAAGACCAATAATCTAATGCGGGTTTTAGGGAAAACCCTGTTTTGGTCGGCGCCATTGTAATGAAAGTCGCGCTTTGTTGCCAGTAAGATATTTTCTGTAAATCTGTAATTTTATTAGAAAAATTATCGTTTGGAGAGTGTTTTGAGACAAAATCTAGTAATAATTACATCATTTACCTTAGGGATGAGCTTTTTCGGTCTTTTCGGTTGTGATAATGACCGAAATATCTCAGCAATTTGTAAAAATAATCCTGAAATTTGTGCCGATTTGCATAAGGATAGCTGGTGTTTGACTGAAAAGACCAAACTTATCCAAAACCGCTACATGTTAAAAGACAACGAAAACCTCACAGGTAAGCAGCTCTACTCACAATTAACCTACCTTGAGGATTACAGCCGTTGCATTGAACTCGCCTCTGGCGTTCAGCATATCATCCACACCAATCGCACAGCAGATAGAGCCAGAGCCTTTAGACTAAGCACTCAAAATTTAAGTTTACTACAAGATCAAACCCGTGAACGGCAAGACCCTTTTATGTCCTATTACCAATGGACTCGCTTTGGCGATACCGCTGCGTTAAATAGATTATTAGAACAGGAAAACGCCGGCGAAGTGACTGACCCCTTTCTACTTGCCCAAGTCGCAACCTATTACAGCAATCGAAATGCCATCAAAGCGCAACAACTCTATCTTAAAGTCTTTGCGGAGATCCAATACGATGATTTCGACGTTAACTGGTTACTTGGGCTCGCATCTGCCTATCGCCAGCAACAGGTTTTAGATAAATCCTATATGCTAACAAAAGCAAATTTACTACTTACGCAGCAGAAGTATTCTGAAGAAAAAATGCTAGCCTTGCTCGGTGGCAATAAAACGCTGGCGACTGAACTCGATTTAAAAGCCCAAGCCCTTATCGATGCGCTAAAAAAGGGCACTTATTCTATGAGCCCAGTAAGACAATGGCTTGATCCTCAAGCAGTTGCCCAAGCGCCAACTGTAACTGAGGTGGTGCCGCCTGCGCCTGTCGAAAAAGTAAACTAAGCAATCGATGGCAAAATGTTTGCCATCTTGTAATTTTTTACCCAATTAACGCGTAAAAAATGGCGATTTCGCGACCGATGTAAAAAAAATACCTAATTTGTTAATCAAGACAGCGGTAAAATGCCGATTTAACTTGACGATAGCTGTCAGTTTGGTAATTTTACTACCAGTTGAATTTTATAATCACCAGAGGGATATGAGATGACTATCCGTGTAGCAATAAATGGCTATGGCCGTATCGGTAGAAACGTATTACGCGCCTTGTACGAAAGCGAAAAAGCTTATCCAATCAAGATTGTCGCTATTAATGATTTAGGCGACGCTTCAATCAACGCTCACCTGACAAAATACGATTCTGTTCATGGTCGTTTCAATGCCAAGGTTGACCATGATGCAGAAGCCATTTATGTGAATGGCGATAAGATCCTCACTTTCCAAGAACGTGATCCTGCAAAACTGCCATGGGCTGAGTTGCAAGTTGACGTGGTTTTCGAATGTACCGGTATCTTCACTTCTAAAGAAACCGTTCAACCACATTTAACCGCTGGCGCGAAGAAAGTGATTATTTCTGCTCCAGGCAAAAACGTCGATGCCACAGTTGTTTACGGTGTGAACAACAACGTGCTGACGTCAGACATGACAGTGATTTCAAATGCTTCTTGTACAACAAACTGTTTAGCCCCTTTTGCTAAGCCGCTAAATGACGAGATTGGTATCGAATCAGGCCTGATGACCACCATTCACGCTTATACCAACGATCAACGTTTATCTGACGTGTACCACACAGATTTACGTCGTGCCCGTGCTGCGGCACTGTCAATGATCCCAACTAAAACTGGCGCAGCAGCTGCTGTAGGTTTGGTTGTACCTGAATTACAAGGTAAATTCGACGGTTTAGCGGTTCGTGTACCTACAGTTAACGTATCACTCGTGGATTTATCTTTCATCGCTGCCCGTGATACGACAGTTGAAGAAGTGAATGCCATTATTGAACGTGCTGCCAGCGTTGCGCCATTGAGCGAAGTGTTAGCAGTAAACAAGGAGCCATTGGTGTCTATTGACTTTAACCACAATGCGTTTTCTTCAAACTTTGACGCCACTCAAACCCGTGTGAACGGTCGTTTAGTGAAAGTGATGTCTTGGTATGATAACGAGTGGGGATTCAGTAACCGTATGTTAGATAACGCGGTTGCACTGATGAACGCAAAGTAATCTAGTCACTAGATTCCGCGTTACTCAATTAAGCCTCGCATTTGCGGGGCTTTTTATTGTCTTAAATTTGATGAAACAACAGACATAAAAAATCCCCACGCTATGGTAGGG
Organism: Shewanella sp. SM87; assembly: GCF_025653705.1. Taxonomy (NCBI): domain Bacteria; kingdom Pseudomonadati; phylum Pseudomonadota; class Gammaproteobacteria; order Alteromonadales; family Shewanellaceae; genus Shewanella; species Shewanella sp. SM87. The sequence goes on along the minus strand of NZ_JAKKSC010000009.1, from coordinate 162,855 downwards.
ATTTTTATTAGGCTGAAGAAAAGCTAAATAATGCGCTTAGGCATTACCCTTCACTTTCATATTCAGTGTCTTGGCAAAATCCAGCATACGCGTCAGCGGAATAAGCGCCTTAACTCTTAAGTCTTCATCCACAAAAATCTCATGGGTGGTTTTATCGCTGTCGGCGAGTGACGCTTCAATTGCCTGCAAACCGTTCATCGCCATCCAAGGACAGTGGGCACAGCTCTTACAGGTTGCGCCATTTCCGCCCGTTGGCGCTTCAATTAAAATTTTACCTGGCGCCGCCTGCTGCATTTTATAAAAAATGCCGCGATCGGTTGCCACGATAAAACGCTCATTTGGCATTGTCTGCGCCGCTTTGATCAGCTGACTGGTTGAGCCAACCGCATCGGCCATCGCCACCACACTGGCTGGCGACTCAGGATGCACAAGGATAGCTGCATCGGGGTAAACGCTTTTCATATCGCGCAGCGCGTTCGATTTAAACTCGTCGTGAACGATACAATCGCCCTGCCACATCAACATGTCGGCGCCCGTCTGTTTGGCGATATAACTGCCTAAATGACGATCGGGTCCCCAAATAATCTTTTTACCTTCGCTGTCCAAGTGCTCTACGATTTCAAGGGCAATACTAGAGGTCACCACCCAATCGGCGCGCGCTTTAACTGCAGCCGAAGTATTGGCGTAAACCACCACAGTATGATCTGGGTGGGCGTCGCAGAAAGCGCTGAACTTATCGATTGGACAACCTAAGTCCAATGAACAAGTGGCTTCTAAGGTCGGCATTAAAATGGTTTTTTCTGGGCTTAAAATCTTGGCGGTTTCACCCATAAACTTGACCCCAGCAACGATTAAGGTTTTTGCTGGGTGATCGCGGCCAAAGCGCGCCATTTCTAAGGAGTCTGAAACACAGCCGCCGGTTTCTTCGGCAAGGGCTTGGATTTCAGGATCGGTATAATAGTGGGCAACCAGAACGGCATCTTTTTCAATGAGCAGTTGCTTGATACGTGCCTTATAGTCGGCTTTTTGCGTATCGGACAAAGGCACTGGCTTAGGCGGAAACGGGTAATCAATGGTTTCTATTGTTGGAGCAAATGGGCTGGGGGCTAACTGACTCATAACACATCCATCAGGATAACGAAGTTCGGGAATTATACGTAATCGGGATCAAAAGATTAACCCATTTGTGCAAAGCAAATAAAAAAGGACGCTTTTAGCGTCCTTTTAGTGTCAGTTATTCGTGCCAGCGCCTTAGCGCATCGCTAATAACATCTCTTGAGGCTGCTCAAGATACTGTTTCCACAGATTACAGAAGCGAGCAATCGTACCGCCATCGATCACTCTATGGTCACCTGACCAGCTCACTTGCATGATTTGGCGAGCTTCGACTTCCCCTTTCGCGTTAAAGCGCGGTAGGGTTTGCAACTTACCTAAGGCCACAATCGCCACCTCAGGTTTGTTGATAATAGGCGTCGCCACTGTGCCACCTAAAGCGCCAATGTTAGAAATAGATATAGTGCCGTCTTTCAGATCCGCTGGTGCCACGCGGCCGCTACGGGCTGCTTGGGTCAGGCGGGTGATTTCTGCGGCCACTTCTAAAATGCTCTTATCCTGCACATCTTTGATGTTGGGCACCAAGAGACCGACTTTAGAATCCACCGCCATGCCGATATTGTGACGCGCCTTGTAAGTCAGCTCAGTGCAATCCGCATTCACTTGACTGTTCATCACAGGGAACTGACTTAACGCGAGCGACATTGACTTCATGAAGAAAGGCATCATGGTCAGCTTCACTTCATCTGACGAATACTTCACTTTCATGCTTTCACGCAGTGCAACTAAGTCAGTTAAATCAAACTCTTCGCAATAGGTAAAGTGCGGAATGCTCGACACAGATTCCACCATCATGCGTGCCATCACAGCTTTTACGCCGCGAATAGGCTCAACCGTGTCAGCGCGTTGAGTCACTGTAGATATTGGAACTTGGGTTTGAGATGCTTGAGTCGCATGAACCGGCGCCTCTTTCACCTGGGTCGCACTTGATGCAGAAACATTGCTCGCGCCTTGTTGGAAGCGAGTGATATCTTCCTTATACACACGGCCGTGCTTTCCTGTGCCAGGTACTTGGCTCAAATCGATATCTAACGACCGCGCCATACGGCGAACTGCGGGGCTGGCTAAGGCTTTACCTTGGCGAGCAGGTTCTGTATTCACAATCTGCGCTGCAGGTGCGGCATTGGCCACAGTATCTGTATTTATTGTCGCCGCAGGTGCCGCATTGGCCACAGTATCTGTATTTGTTGTCGCCGCAGGTGCAGAAGCCGCCTGTTCAACTTCAATGGCAAATAAAGGCGCATGCACTTTGGCAAGCTGACCTTTGCGATAATGCAGTTTGGCTATCTTACCCGCTTTAATGGCAGGAATTTGCACCAACGCTTTATCTGTCATCACGTCGGCAATCGGTTGGTCTTCCTCAACCCAATCACCTTCACTTACCAACCATTCTACGAGCTCACATTCAACAATGCCTTCGCCGATATCTGGTAGCAAGAATTCTTCAATGCTGACAGATGAACGGGATGACGTATCAGCAGGTTCAGCCGTAACAGATTCGCCTGCGATTTCAACGGCATCTTCAATTTTTACGGCATAGAGCGGCGCATGCACTTTCGCAATATCGCCCTTCGCGTAATACAACTTAGTGACCACGCCCGCAAAAGGCGCAGGGATTTGCACTAAGGCTTTGTCTGTCATGACATCGGCAATCGGCTGATCTTCAACGACGGTGTCGCCTTCTTTGACCAACCATTCAACCAACTCACACTCCACAACACCTTCGCCAATATCCGGCAAAATAAAATCTTTAATCATACCGGACTCCTAGAAGGTCACTGATGCTTTGATGGCTTCAAACGTTTTGAATGCATCTGGCATGTATTCTTTTTCATGAATGAGTGGGTACGGGGTATCTAAACCACAAACGCGGCTGATGGGCGACTCTAGATACAAGAAGCATTCTTGCTGAATCGTCGCCGCTATCTCACCAGCAAAACCACCGGTTAATGGCGCTTCATGGTTAACCAGTAAACGTCCGGTCTTTTTGACTGAATCGGCAACGGTATCGATATCCCAGGGTGACAAGGTGCGTAAATCGATAACTTCACAGGAGATCCCTTCTTTAGCGGCCATATCGGCGGCTTTTTCAAGGATTTCCATTTGCGCGCCCCACGCCACTAAGGTGATGTCTTTACCTTCGCGAACCACTTCAGCCTTACCCAGTTCAATTTCATAATCGCCCGCTGGCACTTCGCCAACCGATGCGCGATATAAACGCTTAGGCTCAAAGAAGATCACCGGATTTTTGTCACGGATTGACGCCAACAGCAGGCCTTTGGCTTGCTCAGGGTTGCGTGGCACAACGACTTTTAATCCCGGCGTCTGGGTAAAATAGGCTTCAGGTGATTGTGAGTGATAATGGCCGCCCGCGATACCGCCGCCATAGGGCGTACGGAACACTAATCCACCGACATCGAACTCATTACCGCTACGGTAACGGAACTTAGCCGACTCGTTGACGATTTGATCAAACGCCGGAAAGATATAATCGGCGAATTGAATTTCAGCCACGGCGGTCATGCCATTTGAGGCTAAACCATTGGCAAAACCGGCAATACCTTGCTCTGTCAACGGCGTATTAAAGCAGCGAGCGCGACCGAATTTTTCTTGAAGACCGGAGGTGGCGCGAAATACCCCGCCAAAGTGGCCCACATCTTCACCAAAAACCACCATGCGTTCATCGGCTTGCATGGCAATCGACAAGGCCTCATTGACGGCCTGTAACATATTCATTTCAGCCACGGCTTATAGTCTCCCTGCACTTTTTGGATAGGCTTGCGGATATTTCTTGATATGTTCTTTAAGATCGGCGAGTTGCTTTTTCAGCACTGGCGTCGGCTTGTCGTACACATCTTCAATAATTTCATCCAGCATAGGCACAGGAATTTTTTCAGCCACTTTTACCGCAGCCAATACTTCTTCACGATATTTTTCATGCAGTTTCACATCATCCGCTTCAGCCAACCAACCTTTGTTGATAAGCCATAATTTGAAGCGTTTAACCGGATCGTGTTGCTGCCACTTGGCTTCTTCATCTTTCGAGCGATAACCTGAGGGATCGTCTGAAGAAGAGTGTGCGCCGAGACGGTAAGTCATGGCTTCAATCAGCACAGGCGCATTATGCTCAATCGCATAGGCACGTGCTTGCTGGGTTGCCGCTAACACGGCCAACATGTCATTGCCGTCTACACGAATGGTGTGCATGCCATAACCCACACCGCGGCTGGCAATACCGTTTCCAGCAAACTGCTCTTCAGTGGGGGTAGAAATCGCGTAGCCATTGTTACGACAGAAGAAAATCACTGGGCATTTCAGTACCGCGGCCATGTTTAGGCCAGCATGAAAATCCCCTTCCGATGCAGCGCCTTCGCCAAAATAACAAACCGCGACTTTGCGCTTACCTTGCATTTTTAAGCTGTAGCCCACACCAGTCGCCTGCGGGATTTGCGTGGCTAACGGTGACGAAATCGTTTGATAATGCAATGCCGCACTGCCGTAATGGATTGGCATTTGGCGACCTTTACCAAGATCTTTCTCGTTACTGAACATCTGATTCATAAACTGTTCAGTGGTAAAGCCGCGATAACGCAGCGCCGCATGCTCACGATATTGTGCGAGGATCACATCTTCTTGATCGAGTGCGGCCACACTGCCGACAATCGCCGCTTCTTCACCCGTACAGGTCATGTAGAAGCTGATGCGTCCTTGACGCTGGGCGCCAAGCATACGTTCATCAAGTACCCGAGTGAATACACAGGTATCGTAAATTTTAGTGGCTAAGGTTTCATCTATCACAGGCAAAACCGCGGTTTCATAAGTGGTGCCGTCGGCTTGTAGAATTCGAAGGATAGGAATGTGTAGCGATGCCTTATCCAAGAAGCCGACACGGTGCACTGTATCAGTGTTGAGTGTTGCTTTGCTCATATTGTGCTCTTGTTATCTCATTACGCATCAAAGCGTTTTGATGCGTCTGTTTATACGAATATGCCCGACGAACATTACGTTAACGTAAACTACCTATCAACCATTGGCATAGCTCAAACCACAAGTTATCCCTGCCACGCATGTATATATTGCTTTACAAGCCTAACGCACGTCCGCATTCACCGCAGGGATCAGGCAAATCACAGTGCGATTGCCAATAGGCACTTTGGCATTAGGGAACACGACAGACTCAAACTCGTGCTCTACTTTAATTTCTTGCCCACCTTCCCGCGCTAAAACAAAGCCCTTCGGGAAAGATCTGAAGTTTTCGACATCAGTTGCGAAGGTAAATTCAAAATCATCGAAATGTTTATTGATGACGCGGCACACTTGGTACAAGTTGACCTTATCGGCATCAAATTCATCCAGCGCCAACGGCTTAGCGGTGATCAAGCGCATGAACATTTCATGGGTGGCGATAAAACGCGTCATGTCGTTCTGCCCCATGGGATACACTTTGCCAAGCTCAATGGTAAAGGCATCAGCGCCGTAACGTTCAGAGGAAAAATAGCTGAAGGTCGTGGTCGGTTCGTGGTGGAAAAGTACTGTATCGACGCCGCTTGCGGCTAAAAACATAATTTGCTCGCCGCTAAAGGCGCGCCCTGGACGATAGGGATAGATAGCGAACTTTTCATGCTTCGAGGCGCGCATCGCCGTGTGCAAATCATAATGAATGCGCTGACGTCCATCGGCAACCGCAGTATAAAAACGATCGACATAGGCTTCGAGTTTTTTCGCGCGTACTCGCTCAGGGTTCACTAACCCTGGTGGATTGGAATGCTCACCACTAAATAGACGATTCATGTTTTCGTCAATAATCCGCGTGCCGTTATTAATCGCTAATGGGTTACCAATGAGAAATAAAGTGCGCTGCTTTGCGATGATCTTTTGCTGTAGAAGTTGTTTAATTAAGCTATTGCAGAGTTCAATGGGCGCGGTCTCGTTACCGTGAACACCGCAGGAAAGCACAATATCTTTTCCTTCATTCTGTATTGGTTCGAAAACAATAACACCGGTATCCCACACTTCCACTTGAGTATGATCGCCTAAGTTAAATGAAAATTCGCCATCGAACTGTTCAGGATGGGCTAAGGTGAGCGCTAAAAAATCCTTTGAATCTAACAGAGCTTGTAACACAGAATTCTCCTTATAATGATGTGTAACAGTATTGGCGCAATAGCATAAGTACAGGCAGTAATAACCACTTAAGCATTTATCTCACTGCGGTTAGTCTCACTCGCACCTAAAAAACGGCTTCAATACTAACACATGTTTTTAGTGCTGTTCTCAGACATTTATTGCCGTAGGACCCAGTTTTAAGCGGAATGACATTCAACTAAGCTGATTGTTAAATTCTTAGGACATTCCCTAAGAATTTCCCATGATAAATATTCCAGCTTGAGGCTTGCTTTTGCACTCAAGTTTTATCACAATCCTTAGCCATCTAGACTTCTATTGGATTTAATTATGGCGTTAGCAACCTTTGGTGCCGGCTGTTTCTGGGGCGTAGAGTATTTTTTTAGACAAGTGAACGGCGTATCCAATGCCACCTGCGGCTATATGGGCGGCAATAATGCGGCGACGAGCTATGAAGAAGTCAAAAAAGGCAAAACGGGCCATGCCGAAGTGGTGCAAGTGGAATTTGACCCTGCCCTTGTCAGTTATGAAGACTTGCTCGATGTATTTTGGAAAAACCATAATCCTACGAGTCTGAACATGCAAGGCGGAGATATTGGCACTCAATATCGCAGCACCATTTTCTTCCACGACCGTGAGCAAAAAGCGGCCGCAGAAGCCTCAAAGTTAGCTTTTGCCCGCTCGGGCCGTTGGGGATTACGCCATATCGTTACTGAAATAGTGCCACTTCAACAGTTCCATGTGGCTGAGGAATATCATCAAAATTACATCGATAAGAATAACTTACCGAGTTGTCATATCGAGTACTAAATACGGTCAAATCAGTATTAGATCAACTACTCACAGCTGAATTAGACACAAACAAAAACGCACTCAAATCTGAGTGCGTTTTTTATTTTGAGACGTTAGCTAAACCTACTACTGCATTAAGCGTTTAGCGCCTTATCAATTAATGCCTGCGCATCTTTGATGATCTCAGCCAAATGCTGCTCACTGATAAAACTTTCGCCGTAGATTTTAAATAACGCTTCAGTGCCCGATGGACGCGCCGCAAACCACCCATTAGCTGTGGTAACTTTGATGCCGCCAATCGCCGCATTATTGCCTGGCGCATGGGTTAACACGTTTTCGATTGTCTCACCTGCAAGCACAGTGGCATTTAAAGTATCGGCATTGAGCAAAGCAAACTTGGCTTTGTTTTCAAGGCTGATTGGGCTATCGATACGCTTATAGAAACTTTGGCCAAATTGTTTTACTAGCTCTTGATGGCGTTGACCTGGGGTTTTCCCTGTCACCGCAAGAATTTCTGCGGCAAGTAACCCTAAAATGAAGCCGTCTTTATCTGTGCACCATGTACTGCCATCACGACGTAAAAATGCCGCGCCAGCACTCTCTTCACCGCCAAAGGCGATTGTGGCTTCGGCTAAACCGTCGACAAACCACTTAAAGCCCACTGGCACTTCGAGTAACTTTTTGCCGTGGAAAGCACAGATTTTATCGATAAGCGCACTCGATACTAAGGTTTTACCTATGGCTAAGGTATCGCTCCAATCTGGTCTGTGTGTCAGTAAATAATCGATAGCGACCGCAAGATAATGATTCGGATCCATCAAACCCGTACCAGGGCAAACGATGCCGTGACGGTCATAGTCGGGATCATTACCAAGGCATAAATCAAAGGATTCTTTATGGGCGAGTAACCCGGCCATCGCGTAGGGAGATGAGCAATCCATGCGGATTTTGCCGTCTTTATCCAGCGGCATAAAGCTAAAGCTTGGGTCAACTTTATCATTAACTAACGTGATATCGAGCCCATAACGCGCGGCAATCGGTGCCCAATAGAAAATCCCTGAACCACCGAGCGGGTCAACGCCGATGCGCAGCTTAGCGTTGGCAATCGCCTGCATGTCGATAACATTCTCTAAATCAGCCACATAGGGTGTAATCAAGTCAATGGCTTGCACATAACCCGAAGTCAGCGCATCGGCATAGGCTGATTTTTGCACGCCAACTAATGCTTGGCGCAGGTAATCATTGGCCCGCGATTCAATCCAAGCCGTGATATTACCTTCGGCCGGTCCACCATGGGGTGGATTGTACTTGATGCCACCGTCCTGAGGCGGATTGTGGGAAGGCGTAATGATCAAACCATCGGACAATGCAGCACCCGTAATATTGGCTTCGCGATTGGCGCAAATCACCCCATGGGAAACCACTGGCGTAGGTGTAAATCCGTCGTTCTGTTGGATTTTCACTGTGACTTTATTTGCCGCCAGCACTTCAATTGCCGACAAATAGGCCGCATAGGATAACGCATGGGTGTCAATCCCAAGGATCAGCGGCCCATCGATATTTGCCGATTGACGGTAGTCCACTACAGCTTGGGTAATCGCCCAAATGTGTTGTTGGTTAAAACTGCCATTGAAGGCGCAGCCTCTGTGCCCAGAAGTGCCAAAGGTGACGCGTTGTTGTACGTCATCCATATTTGGCGTGATGCTGTAATAATGGCTCATCAGTTTTGGAATATTGACCAGATCCGTCTGATTAGCGATTTGTCCTGCCCTTTGATGTATTGCCACCGATGGCTCTCCTGCACTCAATTACAATTAGAAAAAGTAGAAAAATGTCGTACTAACTTGGCTCATCCGCGGATTAAACGCGCTCGGCGATACCCGCTGCTACTGTCGCATCACAACCAAATTGCACTAAAACTTCCGATAAAATAGTGCGTTTCTTGGCGGTATTGTTGTTACTCGTTACCCAGAAACCACTTGTACCAATTTCTTTTGGGTTAGCCGAAGCACTCGCTTCGAGCAGTTGCTCCTTAGAGCGAGCAAAATACAAACGATCGCGCCCTTGGATCTGCAAAATTTGTGAGAATTGCTCTGGGGCTAATTGATACAAACTTTCGAGCAAAAACAGAAAACGACCTACTGCGCCTTTTTGCTGCGATAACTGATGTTCATCGACTAAGCGACTAAAATCATTCACTGCTGGCACTGTTTGCGCCGCGACGGGCTGAATAGGTTCAGCTTCAAGGCTCGGTTGGCTAATCGCCAAAGGCTGAGGTTGTTCGACCGCATCGACGGACAGGCCGAGTAATCGACGAAGAATGTCAGAGGCGCTCTCACCAATTCGTTCTGTTTTGCTGGCAATATGACGATAGAGCTCTTCATCTACTTCGATATATTTCATAACCTTAATTATCCTTTGTTATTCAACAGGCTTAACCGAAAAAAGTGTACCACAGCGATCGGGGCAGATCATTGCGATCTGTTACCAGTGTATCTATCTCTATCAATCTGATAAAGCGCCATTATTCTAAAAGTGCGGGAAATAGCACAGCAAACTAGCAGTTAATCGACAATTGCCGAAAAAGCACACAAGTTACTGGCCGCCCCCACTATAGAAATAGCAACTGACTTGTCAAGCCAACGGCATTAAGGGCACAATTCGCGTCACGCTAAGCTAAAAATCTCCAACAGGAATCACCATGAACTTTGTTTCTACAGGCCAAGGACCCGCAGTGCTCTTGATCCACGGCTTGTTCGGTAATCTAGATAACCTCAAAGGTCTAGGGCAAGTATTAGAAAATCAGTATCAAGTTATTCGTGTCGATGTGCCCAATCATGGTTTAAGTGAGCATTGGGATCAAATGGACTACCCTCGCCTCGCCACTGCAATGATCAGCTTGCTCGACGAACTGGCTATTGAACGCGCCCATATTGTGGGTCACTCCATGGGGGGTAAAATCGCCATGGCGACGGCGTTAGCCTTTCCTGAGCGCATTATCAGTATGGTGGCAGCCGATATCGCCCCCGTCGCCTATGAGCCAAGACACGACACAGTGTTTGCGGCATTAGAAAGCCTGCCCTTAGAAGGCCATACCGACAGACGCTTTGCCCTAAACCACTTAATTGACAATGGTATTGACGAAGCAACGGCACAATTTTTACTCAAAAATCTACAACGCACTGATACTGGTTTTCGTTGGAAAATGAACTTAAGTGGCCTAAAGGCTTGTTATCCTAATATTATTGGCTGGCAAAATCAGACGCCAAATCCAGTACAAAGCTATGCTGGACCAAGTCTGTTTATTCGCGGCGGCGACTCAAATTATGTCACTAGCGAGCACAGAAGCGCTATCATGGCGCAATTCCCCGCGGCACAGGCAAAAACACTTGAAGGATGTGGTCATTGGTTGCATGCACAAAAACCCGTCATTTTTAACCGGATCGTGTCTGAATTTATTGACAAACATTCAATGTAAATCAGCAGCAAACTCGACCGAAAGCATATGGCAGCCGCCATCTTGTTGTGATATATTCGCGCCTCTTTTGGCCTTAGAACACTCTCAAGGACTAAGAAAGTATGTTATCTCAGTACATGGAACAAATTGAAACCATCGGCCTGAACCTGTTTTTTGCCTCGATATTTTTCTTTATCGGCATGGCCATCCACGATGTGCTTAAACAAGGTAACGTGCCAAAATTTGGTCGATTTATTGTTTGGTTAGTGTTATTTCTCGGCTGCGCCGGGTTTATTGTAAAAGGTATTATCCAGATCACTTGGGAAGGCTCAGGGATCGGTTAACAATAAGAACATGGCAAAAGAAGCGACAGACAGAACCACCATTGACCTTTTTGCCAATGAAAAGCGCCGGGGCCGCCCAAGAAGTAATCCTTTGTCCCGTAGCCAACAGCTTAAGGTCAACAAACGCAATCAAATCCAGCGCGATAAAGCCAACGGATTAAAGCGAATAGAGTTAAAGGTGTCACAAGATTTGTATGACGCCTTGAATGAGCAGGCATTGGCCAGTAACATCAGCCGTAGCCAGTTAATCGAATTAATTCTTCAGCAACAAGTTGAGTGCTGAACGAATACCAGCAAGATTAACCTAATAAGTGAACTAGACATTAAAGGATAGACAATGGCAACTGTAGGTCTTTTTTTCGGTAGCGACACAGGTAACACCGAAGCTGTAGCCAAGATGATCCAGAAAAAACTGGGTAAAAAAATGGTTGAGGTGAAAGATATCGCCAAAAGTACCAAAGAACAGATTGCAGAGTATGACTTGCTGCTGTTCGGCATCCCGACCTGGTATTACGGTGAAGCGCAATGTGACTGGGATGATTTCTTCCCTGAATTAGAGCAAATTGATTTTACTGACAAACTTGTCGCAATTTTTGGTTGTGGTGATCAAGAAGACTACGCTGAGTACTTCCTTGATGCTATGGGCATGGTTGGCGATATTGTTCAGGCCCGTGGTGGCATCATCATCGGCCATTGGCCAACTGCAAGCTACAATTTTGAAGCCTCTAAAGGTCAAGTCGATGACGACCACTTTATTGGTTTAGGTATCGATGAAGATCGCCAACCAGAGCTGACTGAAGAACGTGTTGATGCTTGGGTTAAGCAAATTTACGAAGAAATGTGTTTAGCTGAATTAGAAGATTAATTCTGTTAACCATTTGATTAAAGCGGCTTAACGCCGCTTTTTTTATGCATATATTTCTGACTTGTTGCGACTATCTACTTGTTGTAACTAAGAATAACGACATACCACACTCATGACCAACACACCCCGCTCCAATCACTGGGATATTTTTTGCACCGTCGTTGATAACTACGGCGATATTGGCGTCACTTGGCGTTTAGCCAAACAAATAGCCAATGAGTATCAGATCCCCGTTAATTTGTGGGTCGACGACCTCGCAAGCTTCTCCCATATTTTACCGACACTCGAACCACTAAAAGCCACTCAAACCTTCAATGGTGTGAATATTCTTCATTGGAAAGAGCCTTTGCCTGTAGCGTTTGTCGCAGGAACTGTGCTCATCGAAGCCTTTGCCTGTGAACTCCCCGAACAGGTAAAAGCGCAGCTGGCTTATTTACATCAGAATGCCCCAAAATCTGTACCTGTTTGGCTGAATTTAGAATATTTAAGCGCAGAGGATTGGGTTGAAGGCTGCCATGGTTTGCCATCGTTACAAGCCAATGGTTTGAAGAAATATTTCTACTTTCCCGGTTTTAGCGCCAAAACCGCTGGACTCATTTGCGAGCAAAAGTTGTTTACCGAGCGTGATGCTTGGCAAGCTGATACTGCCAATAAATTGCAGCTTTTTACTGATCTAGGTCTTAAGGACATTCAGGCACAAGACACTGTTATTAGCGTTTTTAGCTATGAGACCGAGGCGCTACCTGCATTATGTGAGTTATGGCAGCAATCGGCAGAAAAAATCCATGCGCTGATCCCCAAGGGGCGTAGCTTAAACAGTCTGACGCATCTACTACCCTGTGAAATTGCCGCTCTAGTGCCGGGTCAACAGATAAATCATGGTAATTTAACCCTGCACATTTTACCTATGACTGACCAACAGGGGTTTGATCGCCTGCTCTGGAGCTGTGATTTTAATATCGTGCGCGGTGAAGATTCCTTTTTACGTGCCCAATGGGCCGCAAAACCCTTCATTTGGCACATTTATCCCCAAGAAGATGATTATCACCTCGTAAAATTAGAAGCTTTTCTCAAACTTTACTGCGATAATCTGCCACCTAAAATTGCTTGTTATTGGTCTGAATTGAATCTCGCGTTCAACCAAGCACAGCAATCAGCCGTGAGCCTTCACTGGCAAAACCTTAATCCTGTTAATTTGCCCTTGTTGCATCACCATGCTAAACAATGGCCAATTAATGCATTAAATGCTGCAGATCTCGCTACTCGACTAGTTCAGTTCGTTAAAAACAGCTAAGATACTGCGCGAAAACAGAAAAATCTAAATATAGGAAATAGTGTAATGAAAACTGCTCATGAAATCCGTCCTGGTAACGTGATCATGTTAGATGGCAGCCCATGGGTTGTGCAGAAAACTGAAACAACTCGTTCTGGCCGTAACGCTGCTATCGTTAAGTTAAAGTTGAAAAACTTACTGCTTAACTCTGGTACTGAAACGACTTTCAAAGGTGAAGATAAGTTAGAAGACATCATCTTAGATCGTCTTGACTGCACATATTCTTACTTTGCAGATCCTATGTTTGTATTCATGGATGCAGAATACAACCAATACGACGTAGAAGCTGAAAACCTAGGTGATGCAGCGGCTTATATCGTTGACGGTATGGAAGAAACTTGCCAAGTGACTTTCTATGATGGCAAAGCTATCTCTGTTGAAATGCCAACCACTATCGTACGTGAAGTGATCTACACTGAGCCTTCAGCTCGTGGTGATACTTCAGGTAAAGTGATGAAGCCAGCGACTATCACTGGCGGTGGCACAGTGAGTGTTGCTGACTTCGTGAAAGTAGGCGACAAAATTGAAATCGACACTCGTACTGGTGAATTCAAGAAGCGCGTTTAATCGCCCTTCTCGTTTCCAGACGAAGAAAAGCCAGTGCTTGCACTGGCTTTTTTGTCGCTATTTTTTAGTCACTCATTTTTAAGACTCTTGAGTCATTGAAGGGGTTAAAACTTTTATAAGTAATAATTCCCTTATTCATAAAAGCGTTAGCATTGCGGCCCTAAGAAACGTCGCTCCCAAGCCCCTATCTCACTCAAATAACTTTGGAATTCAATTTCCTTCACCGATACAAAGCCAGTGACAAAATCGTCCCCGAGTAAGCGTCGTGCCGAATCACTTTGGCGCATTTGCGTTAACGCAGCTAAAAATGTCTGCGCGAGGTCATGGCTGCTCTCATAAGCGCTCCCAGTTTCTGGTGCACTTGGCGATAATTTTTCTTCCATTCCGGCAAGGCCCGCTGCCAAAGATGCGGCAATCATCAGGTACGGATTAGCATCGGCGCCCGCAATGCGATTCTCTACCCGTCTCGCCACCGGAGCACTCAATGGCACACGTAAGCCAGTGGTGCGATTATCAACGCCCCAACTTAAATTAATCGGCGCTTGACTGCCGGAAATGTAACGTCTAAATGAATTGATATTGGGTGCGAATAACAACATTAAATCAGGTAGATACTTTTGTAATCCGCCGATGTAGTGGTGAAAACGGTCAGTGTCGCTACCATCTGCATGGCTGAAAATATTATGACCTTTCTCATCGACGACACTTTGATGTAAATGCATAGAACTGCCGGGTTGACCCGCTATGGGTTTTGCCATAAAAATCGCATTCAAACCATGTTTTATGGCGATTTCTTTCGCGGCATATTTGAACATAAAGGCTTGATCTGCAAGAGCCAACGGATCACCATGCACTAAGTTAATTTCATATTGTGATAGCCCCATTTCATGGATCCAAGTATCACCTTTAATCCCAATCGCATCGATGGCGGCATTAAACTCATCCCAAAATGGTGCGAGTTCATTGAGCATATTCATGCTAAACGCGGATTGACCATTTTCAACTCGGCCACTTTTTGAAATGGGCGCCTGATACGGAACACTCGGATCGGTATTCGCCTCCGTAAGATAAAATTCAATCTCGGGTGCCACCACAGGGGTTAACCCCAAGGCTTGGTAACGAGCCAGCACATTTTTTAACATAGAGCGCGGCGCAAATGGACATAAATTACCATCCAGTAATACGCAGTCATGGATGGCAAATGCGCGCGGCACTGTGCTCCATGGGATCATCTTGAGGGTGCTGTAATCGGGGACGAGTAAAAGATCAGGATCAGCATCAGGGAAAACAGGATCGTAGGAATACTCACCGGTAATCGCTTGCATCGAAATAGCTTGGGCAATACGTAATTCAGCACCCTGAGCAAAACTTCGGGCTGGCATAAGCTTTCCCCTTGGATAGCCTGAAATATCAGGGAATAAACACTCGACATCACGTATTATGCCGTGCTCGAAAAACGCAGTAAGAAGAGTTGAGTCCATTTGATTCGTTTGCCACTAATGTTGAAAATAATGCCCTGAAGGATGCAAAGTATAATCAGGCTTTGATTTGAAAAGCTACATGGCGACGATGAAATATGTAAAATATAAATGACAATTTCGTAAAATATAATTTGACATCAGTTGAAAATCTTCATTTAACAGTGTAATCCTGTTTATCCTAGTTCAAGCCTCATCACTCTTTACTCACCTTTTACTCACTCTAGCCGCCTAACCCAATGACGGCAGACATAAAAAAACCAGCCGTAGCTGGTTTCTTATATTAATCGTGACAGAAGTTATGCAATCACAATAAAGCCGATAAATGCTATTACCGCTGCGATAAGTGCATAAGGTAACTGAGTCACAGCATGGCTCACTAAGTTACAACCTGAGCCTTGGGCGGCCAATACGGTTGAATCTGAGTAAAAGCACGCTTGGCTACCAAATGATGATGCGGACAATAAGGCCCCAATGACTAATGGGATGTCCGCCCCAACCGCTTGCGCTAATGGCATCACGATAGGAATCGTCACGGCAAATATACCCCAGCTCGAACCTGTGGCAAATGCGAGTATAGCCATAGATAAGAACACTACCGCAGGCAGCAATTTAGGTGTCATAAATGGGCTTAATGATTCAATGACATACTGCGGCAGTAATAACTGATCGCACACATCCTTAAACACAAACGCCGCAATTACAGTGCTAATGGCCGGTAGCATGCTTTTAAAGCCATCGATCATTTGGTCCATCATCTCTGAAAATGGCATCAAACGCTGCACTGCATAATAAGGAATCGTGATAACTAAGGTCGCCAGCAAGCCTTTCCACACGTCGATATCAAAGTACACGGTAAAGGCAACTAACAAACCAATAGGCACTAAAAAGTTATGCAGTTTGCCCTGATTATCGGCGTGCTTAAATTCCTCTTCTATGGCTTTAACCGCATATTCATCCGAAGTTTGCACTTGGTCGAAATCCACTTGCGCTTCAGCGGGTTCACCTTGGGCAGCGCGCAGCTGCGCAGCCTTCATTGGACCAATAGCGGGCACAATACCTAATGCGACAAGTAGCACCATAGCCACAGCTAACCAAGCATAAAGCATGTAAGGAATGGCTTGCATATAAACTGCAATGCCTTGACCTTCGGCTGCCACACCGTTATCCACCAGTAATCCACCAAAAAATACCGCCCAAGTTGATAATGGCACTAACACGCACACGGGCGCGGCGGTGGAGTCCACGACATAGGCGAGCATTTCACGGGACACTTTAAATTTATCCGTTACACGCTTCATGGTTTCACCCACGGTCAACGCATTGAGATAGTCATCGATAAAAATCACGATCCCAAGGATAAAAGTCATTAATAGGGAAGATTTAGGTCCTTTCGCCAATTTAAGTGCATTGCGGCCAAACGCTAATGCGCCGCCAGTTCGTACTAAAAGTGCGATGAGCGCACCAAAACCACCACACACCAGAATCAACCAACCTATGGTTTCATCGGCCATAACCTTCAATGACACACTAGCAAAATTGTTTAAGACTTGACTGGGATCGAGTAACAGGAAACCGGTTACCGCACCTATGATCAAAGATAAAATAGGACGGCGTAACCAAATAGCTAACACCAATACCACCAAAGGTGGAATGAGACTTAACGCTGTCGGTTCAGACATGCACTTAGGTCCTCTAAATAAATCGCCTAAAAGGCAAATGGTTTTAGAATAACGCCTGAAATCAACACGATTCAGAACGTCAACACAGCTGCTTCATGATGACTAACCCTGAAGATAAAACCCGCGAATTGCTTGCTATCTAAGGTGCCTTGCCAAAAACATCGCGCAGAAAATAAAGCGCATCGAATATTGAGTCAACTATAAATTTAACTTGATAGAAAATAAATTTAATTCCCGTGAGACAATTTTACATAACCGCATAATCTAAAAGACTTTTAACGCCATTGTAACTTAAACATTTATGATCTTCTTAGCTTAATAAGCATTCAATAAATATGCCTAATTATCACAAGATAAAATGCCGCTTGCATAAGTTTATCTTATCAAAAATCTATGATTAAAAATCAACCATTAAGTATCAGCTAAAATACATTTTCTTCTGTCACGATTAATATGGCTAATATAGAGAAATTAAATATTGGTCAGCTAATGAAAACGCATTTTCATCTGTCGAAATGAAAAAACATAAACAAGATTCCCTACCAACCCAATAGATAAACAATCTCAAAATCATACCAATATCAGAATATAAAACTTGTGCAGATTTCTTTAATCGACTGTTAAAGCATATTTAACTGAGGGATATTTATAAAAAAAGCGCAATTCTGTGCTTATCCCCCCTTTCATCTGCAATGAAATTTCGTTATGGTGCGCTAACTTAAGCCAAAACTTTATGCATGTTCCGAGGTGTAAATGCGCCCTATCATCAAATCCAACAAGCTGGATACCGTTTGCTATGACATCCGCGGCCCAGTGCACAAGGAAGCCAGACGTTTAGAAGACGAGGGGCATCGAATCCTCAAACTCAACATTGGTAATCCGGCCCCCTTCGGTTTCGAAGCGCCTGAAGAAATTGTGCGCGATGTGATCCTCAATTTACCCAGTGCCCAAGGCTACTGCGAGTCAAAAGGATTATTCTCTGCCCGTAAGGCCATAGTGCAGCATTACCAAGCCCAAGGGATTTTTGGTGTCGATATCGAAGATATCTATATAGGTAACGGCGTTTCAGAACTCATTATGATGGCAATGCAAGGCCTGCTAAATACCGATGATGAGATCTTAATCCCCTCACCAGACTATCCCCTGTGGACAGCAGCGGCGAATCTCGCGGGCGGCAAGGCTGTGCATTATCGCTGCGATGAAGAAGCGGGCTGGTTCCCCGATCTCAATGACATTAAAAGTAAAATTTCATCACGTACTCGCGGCATAGTGCTGATTAACCCGAACAATCCAACCGGAGCGGTATACAGCAGAGAATTACTGCTGCAAGTGGTTGAACTGTGTCGTCAACATGATCTGATCCTTTTTGCCGATGAAATTTACGATAAAATTTTATACGACGAAGCCAAGCATATTCCTGCTGCGGGTCTATCAGATGATATTTTAACTGTTACTTTTAACGGTTTATCAAAGGCTTATCGTGCAGCAGGATTTCGTGTTGGTTGGATGATGTTATCTGGCAATCTTAAGGCAGCTAAAAGTTACATCGAAGGCTTAGAAATGCTGTCCTCGATGCGCCTCTGTGCAAACGTGCCCAATCAACATGCGATTCAAACCGCGCTCGGCGGTTATCAGAGTATTAACGAGCTTATTTTGCCTAATGGCCGCCTCACAGTTCAAAGGGATGCCTGTTATGAATTACTTAACCAAATTCCAGGTGTGAGCGTTAAAAAACCCAAGGGCGCACTCTATGCCTTCCCTAAACTGGATATGAAGAAATTCAACCTAAGGGATGATGAGCGTTTAGTGCTGGATTTACTCAGAGAAAAGAAAATCCTGTTAGTCCATGGCAGCGCCTTTAACTGGCCTGAGCCTGACCATTTGCGAGTGGTTTTCTTGCCCTATAAAGAAGATCTGAAAAAAGCATTTACCGAGTTTGGCGCCTTCCTCGAAAACTATCGGCAGTAAGTTTATCCTCAGTTAACAGTTTGAGTCATAAAGCGATCCTAGTGGTCGCTTTATTTTTAGCTATTTCTTTAAATCCTCCACGCTCATGCTCACGTGTCATCCAAGGCTGTGATAATCTAAGACTTCACTAGCGTCAATACTGCCTATTCACTCGTATCATGTCTTCCATTGCAGCTTGTCGCCTACCGATTTCACTCTTTAGCAGGAAAACTATGAGTCACTTATTTGCGCATTTAGCTCGCATGAAACTTATCCAACGCTGGCCTTTGATGTACAACGTTCGCACTGAAAATGTTCAAGAACACTCGCTGCAAGTTGCCATGGTGGCCCATGCACTGGTGATCATCAGTAATAAGAAATTCGGCACGACGCTCGATCCCCATCAAGCCACGAGTCTGGCGATTTTTCACGATGCCAGTGAAATTCTCACGGGTGACTTACCGACGCCGGTGAAATACTTCAATAAAGAAATTGAAGCCGAGTATAAAAAGATTGAGGCGATTGCCGAGCAGCGCATGTTAGATATGGTACCTGAGGAATTTAAAGAGGATTATCGCAGTCTGTTCATCAGCGATTACGCCGATCCCGTTTACAAGACCATAGTGAAATCGGCTGACACTCTGTGTGCCTATCTTAAATGCCTTGAAGAAAACCGTGCTGGCAACAGTGAATTCAATACCGCCCGTAAGCGTCTCGAAGACATGCTGTCGACGAATCCTGATCCCTCAGTACAGTATTTTATGAGCTGCTTTGTACCCAGTTTCACTTTGAATTTAGACGAAATTAACAAGATGCTTTGATTTTCCACTCTCGCTAGGAATGCATATGACTTCAAGTGTTTGGCAAGAACGCCGTCATGGTGAAGATAAACAACGGCGTAACGATCACCGCAGCCCTTACCAAAGAGACAGGGCGCGTATTCTCCACTCGGCCGCCTTTCGCCGCCTACAGGCTAAGACACAAGTGCTAGGCGTTGGCATGAATGACTTCTATCGCACCCGATTAACCCACTCACTCGAAGTCTCGCAAATTGGCACTGGCATAGCCGCGCAGCTCAGACGCAAATATCCACAACATAAGCAGCTGCTTTGCTCTATGAGCTTATTAGAGTCCTTATGTTTAGCCCACGATATTGGTCATCCTCCCTTCGGCCATGGCGGCGAAGTCGCATTGAATTACATGATGCGCGACCACGGCGGTTTTGAAGGTAACGGCCAAACCTTTCGTATTTTATCGAAACTTGAGCCTTACACATTAGATTTCGGGATGAACTTATGTCGGCGTACCATGCTCGGGATTTTAAAATACCCAGCGCCGCACTCGAAGCTATTTGTCGCGGGTGAACATAATGAAATCACCAACCACAGACAGTTAAAACCGTCACAATGGCCGCCGGTTAAGGGCATTTTCGACGATGATAACGACATCTTCGCTTGGGTGCTTGAGCCTTTGTCTGAGGCGGATAGCCGTCGTTTTACATCAACTCAGCAAGGTTCACACCCCGCCCTGCACCACTATCCGCATTTGCGAACCCAGTTTAAATCTTTCGATTGCTCGATTATGGAACTTGCAGATGATATCGCCTATGCGGTGCACGATCTCGAAGATGCGATTGTGATGGGCATAGTCACAGCGTCCCAGTGGCATCAAGATGTGGCGCCGACACTGACCAACAGCAGTGATGCGTGGATAAAACAAGAGCTGGCAGATATTGGCAACAAGCTGTTTTCACATGAGCATCACCTACGTAAAGATGCCATAGGCACACTCGTTAATGGCTTTGTCACCGCTATTGTTATCTCAGAAGATGACGTGTTCGAAGAGCCATTATTGCGCTTTAATGCGACGTTAGAGCCGGAGTTTGCCATTGCGCTCAATGTACTTAAGCAACTGGTTTATAAATACGTTATTCGTAAACCCGAGATCCAAATGCTCGAATATAAGGGCCAGCAGATTGTGATGGGATTATTCGAAGCCTTCGCTTCCGATCCCGAGCGTTTACTGCCACTGAACACCCAAGAGCGCTGGCGTGAAAGTGAGCAACAAGGTTTAAACAGTCACAGAGTGTTGGCGGACTATATTTCGGGGATGACAGATGAGTTTGCAGGCAGACTGTATCAACAGCTATTTAGCCCCAAAGCGGGCTCGAATGTGGAGCTGAGTAAGGAAATGTAGGCAAGTAATCATTTCGCAGCCCGACTTTCTATAAATCCAGACAGTTTGTAAATGCTCGTGTTACTGTAAAAAACAGACTTTCTACAGAGTCAGCTATCGCAGCCGTTCTTTATCAAAATGCGAAAGATAAAAGACAAAAAACCACCTCGCGGTGGTTTTTTTATTTTGTCACTATTTCAAGCTCGATTTATAAAGCGCCGATGGCATCTTTACAAAGTTGAGTGATACGATCCCAATCGCCGTGTTCCATTGCATCCGTTGGCGCAATCCAACTACCACCAATACAATCGACGTTTTTCAACGCTAAATAATCTTTATAGCTGCTTGGCGTAATGCCACCTGTTGGGCAGAAGCGAATGTCCGCTAGCGGACCCGAGAAGGCTTTAAGAGCATCGACACCACCCGAGGCTTCGGCTGGGAAGAATTTAAAGTGGGTGTAACCGAGCGCCATCCCCGTCATCACTTCTGAAATGCTCGCAACCCCTGGAATTAAAGGGATTGGACCATGCATACCCGCTTTGAGCAGTTCAACCGTCGCGCCTGGGGTAATAATAAACTGCGCACCCGCGGCAATCGCAAGATCAAGCTGAGCTTCGTTTAAGATAGTCCCTGCGCCGACTAAGGCCTCAGGCACTTCTTTGGCGATTTTAGTGATAGCTTCGAGTGCACAAGGCGTACGCAAAGTCACTTCTAACACGCTAATGCCGCCGGCAACCAGTGCTCGCGCTAATGGCACCGCATGTTCAATCTTGTTAATCACCATAACAGGAACAATAGGGCTGCGTTTAAAAATATCTTGTGGCTGTAGTGACCAGTTATTCTCAAGCATTGCGTTATTCTTCCTTTGTATTAATAAAGTTCATCGATGGCATTAGTACAACGCGCACCAGTTTCTGGACTACTTAGATTTGAACGTAGCGCACTAAATAACTCGCGGCCCATGCCATAACGTGAGCGATGTAAATCCACTATTCCCGCGGCTCTGGTGGCAAGTTCAGCTTCAGAGACAAGCAGGCTCAGTTCGCCTGTTAACGCATCGACACGGATCAAGTCGCCATCTTGGACTTTGGCAATTAAACCGCCATCTAAGGCTTCTGGCGTTAAATGAATGGCCGCAGGGACTTTACCCGACGCGCCAGACATACGACCGTCGGTCAGCAGCGCGACTTTAAAGCCTTTGTCCTGAAGCGTTCCCAATAATGGGGTTAACTTGTGTAATTCTGGCATACCGTTGGCTTTCGGGCCTTGACCTTTAACCACCACAACACAATCTCTATCCAGAGCACCGGCTTGGAACAAGGCATCGAGTTTGTTTTGATCGTCAATCACCACTGCGGGCGCTTCAACGACACGATGTTGTTCTTGTACTGCTGACACTTTGATCACAGCGCGGCCTAAGTTACCTTTGAGTAATTTTAAGCCACCGTTGCCTTGGAAAGGTGATGCGACTGACGTTAACACTTCAGTATCTAAGCTAGTCGTTGGACCATCGACCCAGCGCAGTTCACCGTCGAGCAGCCTTGGCTCTTGGGTATAACGGCGTAAACCAAAGCCCGCAACGGTATTTACATCTTCATGCAATAGACCCGCATCGAGCAATTCTTTGATTAAGTACGCCATGCCACCGGCTGCATGGAAATGATTAATATCGGCGTGACCGTTTGGATACACGCGCGCCACTAGTGGTACAGCATCGGATAATTCAGAAAAATCATCCCAGTTCACAATAATACCGGCAGCACGAGCCGCGGCGACTATGTGCATCGTCAAGTTAGTTGAACCGCCTGTCGCTAATAGCGCGACTATGCCGTTAACCACAGATTTTTCGCTGACCACTTCACCGATTGGGGTATATTGGGTGCCCATTTCGGTTAAACGACACACTTGCTTAGCTGCCATCTTATTTAATGCTTCGCGCAGTGGATCATCAGGATTCACAAATGACGAGCCAGGTAACTGCAGGCCCATCACTTCAAGCATCAACTGATTCGAGTTTGCCGTGCCGTAGAAAGTACAGGTTCCTGCACTGTGGTAAGACTGAGCTTCAGCTTCTAATAGCTGCGCGCGGTCTACTTTACCTTGAGCAAATTGTTGACGAATACGGGCTTTTTCTTTGTTCGGGATACCTGATTTCATCGGCCCTGCCGGCACGAATAACATAGGTAAGTGACCAAAACTTAAGGCGCCGATAAGTAAACCTGGAACGATTTTATCGCAAATGCCGAGCAGTAAAGCGCCATCGAACATGTTGTGAGACAAACCCACAGCCGTTGCCATCGCAATCACTTCACGACTCAGTAAGCTCAATTCCATACCAGGTTGACCTTGAGTCACACCATCACACATGGCCGGAACACCGCCCGCCACTTGTGCAACACTGCCGACTTCCTGACAGGCTTTTTTAAGCAATTCAGGATAGCTTTCATAGGGTTGGTGCGCAGATAACATATCGTTAAATGCCGTCACTATGCCGATGTTCGCCTTATTCAATTGACGCAATGCATTTTTGTCGTCTGGATTACAGGCGGCAAAACCATGGGCTAAGTTGCCACAGCTCAATGAGCTACGGTGTACACCATGGTTACGGGCATCATTCAATGCGGCGAGATAACCTTCACGTGACGCTTTGCTACGGGCAATAATTCTGTCGGTAACAGCTTGAACTACTGAGTGTATTTCTACTGAGTGCATAGTGACTCCTTAAGCGCTCCAGAACACATCAACGGGCGTTTTACGCTGCGCTAATACGGCTCTGATAGGCATAGCATGGACATCATCACTTTCTAACGCTTGACGATATACGGATAATTTCTGTTCCCCGACCAAGTGCAGATAAATTTGTCTGCTGTTCAGAATCGCACTCTTAGAGAGCGTAATTCTACCATGGGGCGCTGTGGTGGGGTTCGTCGCCACACACAGGGCTTGGGTTGTGAGCGCATGTTCAAGCTCAGCACTGCAGGGAAACCAAGAGCAGGTATGACCATCGTTACCCATGCCTAACACCACCACATCAAAAGGACGTGGGAAGTTAGACAAGGACTCGGCGGCCATATCGGCGCCCGCTTCTGCGGTCGAAAACATGTTTTTTAAACCGCGGAATTTGGCATTCGCCGCACGGTTTTGTAATAAATGTTCACGCACGAGACGCTCATTAGAAGCATCGGCGTCGGCTTCAACCCAGCGCTCATCGGCAAGCGTGATATAAACATCACTCCAATCGATGGATTTCATGCTCAATAGTTGAAATAACTTAAGCGGCGTCGAACCACCGGAAACCACTAAGCTGGCTTTTCCGCGGGCATCGACGGCTTCCTGCAACTGGCTCGCAATCTTGCTGGCCAATTGCTGTTCTAACGCACTTGGCGTATCGAAAGATTTGAATACGGTTTCTTTAATCATCAAAGTCTCCTACTCGTCCCACGAACGGCCATCTTTGGTAATCAAAGCAACTGACGCAACTGGACCCCAAGTACCCGCAGGATAAGGTTTTGGTTTTTCGTTGCTTTGTTCCCACGATTGGATAATGCCATCCACCCAAGTCCATGCCTGCTCGACTTCGTCGCGGCGCACGAACAGCGCTTGATTACCGAGCATAGCTTCGAGTAATAGACGCTCATAGGCATCGGCGATACGTTCATTTTTAAAGGTATCAGAGAAGCTCAAATCGAGTTTAGTGGTTTGTAGACGTTGTTTTTGCTCCAAACCTGGCACTTTGTTCATCATCTGGATTTCAACCCCTTCATGGGGCTGCAGACGGATCGTCAG
Source organism: Shewanella sp. SM87 (assembly GCF_025653705.1). Lineage (NCBI taxonomy): Bacteria > Pseudomonadati > Pseudomonadota > Gammaproteobacteria > Alteromonadales > Shewanellaceae > Shewanella > Shewanella sp. SM87. The sequence goes on along the minus strand of NZ_JAKKSC010000009.1, from coordinate 138,192 downwards.
CTTGTTCGGTGGCAGATTACGGTAGCTTGAGCGATATAAGTTATGCGGTGGGTTTTTGAAATACACCACAATTTCAGAGCTCTTAAACGGCATACGTTTACCGCTACGTAAATAGAAAGGCACGCCCGCCCAACGCCAGTTGTCGATATCCACACGAATCGCCACGAAGGTTTCAGTGTGTGATTGAAGGTTAGCGCCTTCCTCTTCTAAATAACCCGGTACTGGGCTGCCCTTTAAGAAGCCTGCGCTGTACTGACCGCGAACGGTATTTTCATACACATTGTCTGAATTAATCGGACGCAGTGATTTAAGCACTTTAACTTTTTCATCACGGATGCTGTCAGCGTCTAAGTTAACGGGTGGGTCCATAGCAACGAGCGTTAACACTTGCAGCAAATGGTTCTGGATCATGTCACGCATTTGACCCGCTTTGTCGAAGTAACCCCAACGGCCTTCGATGCCCACTTCTTCTGCGACTGTGATCTGGACGTGGTCAATCGTACGGTTGTCCCACTTAGAGGCAAATAAAGAGTTAGCAAAACGCAGTGCAATCAAGTTCTGTACGGTTTCTTTACCTAAGTAATGGTCGATACGGTAAACCTGACGTTCTTTGAAGTAAGCGGAAACTTGGTCATTGATAACGCGAGAAGAGTCTAAATCTGAGCCGATGGGCTTTTCGAGCACCACGCGTGAATCTGGGTGGATAAGATCTTGTTCATGCAAACAACGGCAAATGTCGCCGAATATTGCAGGTGGCGTAGCAAAGTAACTGACCATAACGCGCTCTTCTGGTTTGAGCAGATCATGGAAGGCACTGTAGCCCGCTGAATCGGTAAAGTTAGTGCCTATATAGTGGCAGCGGGACAGGAAACGTTGGAGAGTCTCTTCGCACAAAGGCTCTTTAACGAAGGTGTTTAATGCAAGCGTGACTAATTCGATAAACTCATCTTGAGTAAACTCGTCTTTCGCGACACCGATCACTTTCGTATCTTTATCGAGAAGTTCAGCTTTATCTAGCTGGTATAAAGAAGGTAACAACTTGCGTCGTGCCAAATCGCCTTTAGTACCAAAGAGTACGAAGTCACAAGCTTTGGCGCCTGATGTTGTTTTGCCCATTGCGTTACGATCTCCTTTGTATGTCGTGTCCCTTCATGTCGATGAAGAAATCCACACTTTTGTTGTAATATAACAACAGAATTTGTTAAATGCATCTATTTTTATAAATATTAACATTCTTGCTAACTAGTCACTTGCTGCATAAATCTGATATGCTTTTTGTGCTTAAATTACTGAAGGTAGTAAAGTCTTATTTCAAAATTGTACTGAAAAGTTACTACATAGAGTCTATTAGTGGGCTGCCAGTCTTGATCTGCGCCCACGAAATAAAAATAAATAAAATTACATTCTCAATTTAGCGGACATACGCGTATGAATACCCTAGAAAAGGTTCAAAAAAGCCTCACCCATTTTAGTAAATCAGAACGCAAAGTTGCAGAGGTGATCTTAGCATCACCACAGACAGCTATACATTCTAGCATCGCCACACTGGCTAAGATGGCAGATGTCAGTGAACCTACTGTGAATCGTTTCTGCCGCCGCTTAGATACTAAAGGTTTCCCTGATTTTAAGTTACATCTAGCACAAAGTCTTGCGAACGGTACACCTTATGTGAGCCGCCACGTTGAAGAAGATGATTCGACTGAGTCTTACACGACAAAAATATTTGAATCTTCAATGGCTTCGCTCGATACCGCACGTCAAAGCCTAGACATTTCAGCCATTAATAAAGCCGTTGATATTCTCACTCAAGCTAAGACTATTTCCTTTTTTGGCCTAGGCGCATCCGCTTCAGTTGCCCATGACGCGCAAAATAAATTCTTCCGCTTTAATGTCCCTGTCATCTGTTTTGACGATGTTCTAATGCAACGCATGAGCTGTATTAACAGTAATGAGGGCGATGTGGTGGTATTGATTTCCCACACTGGCCGCACTAAGTCATTGATTGAAATAGCGCGTTTAGCGAGAGAAAATGGTGCAGCTGTGATTGGTATTACCGCCCGCAACTCGCCTTTGTCAATGGAATGTACACTGCCCGTGACAATGGAAGTGCCAGAAGATACAGACATGTATTTACCTATGGCCTCGCGTTTAGCCCAATTAGTCACTATAGATGTATTGGCAACGGGTTTTACCTTACGTAGAGGCCCACGTTTCCGCGATAATTTGAAACGAGTGAAAGAAGTGTTAAAAGAGTCTCGCATCAATAAAGATCCGATACTGTAACTCACTTCCTTTTCTAAAAATGGCTAGTGTTGATCCTTAACCTAGCCATTTATCGTGCAAATATCAGCGATACCTCACAATTTTCATACATAACTTTAGATCAATTTGATTGTAACTTTACTACAAAATTTGGAATTGCATGGTAATATAGTCCCAAGATTTTTTTAACTTTAACGGAGTATCCTTATGTTCCGCAGAACCAAAATCGTCACCACTCTAGGTCCCGCTACCGATCGTGATGATAACCTACGCCGCATCATCGCGGCAGGTGCAAACGTTGTACGTCTTAATTTCTCTCACGGTTCCCCAGAAGATCACTTAAAACGAGCCACTCAAGCGCGCGAAATCGCTAAAGAGTTGGGCGTTCATGTGGCTATTTTGGGTGACTTACAAGGCCCTAAAATCCGCGTTTCTACTTTCAAAGACAATAAGAAAGTACAACTCGTATTAGGTCAAGCCTATGTACTTGATGCCGAGTTAGCCAAAGGTGAAGGCGACGAGACCCAAGTGGGTATCGATTACAAGCAATTGCCAGACGATGTGACTGTTGGTGATATCCTGATGTTAGATGATGGCCGTGTTCAATTACGCGTTGAGCGTGTTGAAGGCCGTAAAGTGCATACCACAGTGACTGTGGCAGGCCCTTTATCTAACAACAAAGGTATTAACAAACAAGGCGGCGGACTTTCTGCTGCTGCGCTGACCGAAAAAGACAAGGCTGACATTCTCACTGCAGCAATGATCCAAGTGGATTATTTAGCCGTGTCTTTCCCGCGCAGTGGTGCTGACTTGGACTATGCACGCGATCTTGCCCGTCAAGCAGGTTGTAATGCGTTGATCGTTGCTAAAGTTGAACGTGCTGAAGCGGTTGCGACCGATGCCGCTATGGATGATGTGATCTTAGCGTCTGACGTTGTTATGGTTGCCCGTGGTGACTTAGGTGTTGAAATTGGTGATGCAGCACTCGTTGCGGTGCAGAAGAAGTTAATCGCCCGTTCACGCCAACTGAATAAAGTCGTCATCACTGCCACTCAGATGATGGAATCGATGATTTCAAGCCCAATGCCAACCCGCGCCGAAGTGATGGACGTGGCGAACGCTGTGCTTGATGGTACCGATGCTGTGATGTTATCTGCTGAAACTGCTGCCGGTGACTTCCCAGAAGAAACCGTTAAGGCAATGGCAAACGTGTGTGTTGGCGCAGAATCTCACCCAAGTGTGATTGTGTCTAAGCATAGATTAGATGTGCGTTTCACTTCAGTTGAAGAGACCATTGCGCTATCAACTATGTATGCAGCAAACCACCTAGAAGGCGTTAAGGCGATTATCGCTCTGACTGAATCAGGTGCAACACCACAGTTGATGTCTCGTATCAGTTCTTCACTGCCAATCTTAGGTTTATCACGTCACGCAACAACCCTAGCCAAAATGGCCTTGTACCGCGGCGTGTTGCCAATCTACTTCGATTCAACTATCCACCCAGCCGATGAGCTAGCGCAAAAAGCGTTAGAAGCATTAACAGCGGCTGGTTATTTGAATAGCGGTGATATGGTATTAATGACCAAAGGCGATGCAATGGAAACGATTGGCGGCACTAACACCTGTAAAGTGTTGATCGTAGCTTAAGTTGCTTAAGCTTCTTCTAACAACTCAAGCTCGTTAGAAAACAGCCAATAAAAAACCACCTCATGAAGGTGGTTTTTTTATATTGACTGTTTTCTGTAAGTGCAGATTTCTGTTGGTGCTGATTTATCGGTCTCTCATTGCTGGGGGAAATCTAAGCGGACCAAGCGGCGTAGCCATCGAAGTTAACACCGCTTAGACCAAACTGCACTAACATTAAACGCTAACATCAAACACTAACAATCACTATAACGCTTCGAAATCATTCACATTAATTGCCGCTAAGCGCAGCTTATCAGCATGCTGTAACTTTTGTTCTTCGTCGGCAGTGATAACGCCAGTCTCGAGTGCTTTTGCAAACAAGACGAGATTCGGCACTTTTGCTGGCAACTCACCGGCACGCTGCGCTTTCTTCAGTTTTTTATAGATATCTTTACAGGCATATTGCGCGATAAATGCTTGCTCAACTTCAGCAATACCACCCTTATCCCCTTCAAATTCAGGACATAAGAAAGTAATACGTTCACGAGCAGGGCCAGGCTTCAACATACCGCTAACTAAATCGGTCGCCATTTTGTCGCTCGGTGCAGTGAAGTGATTACCCAGTGGGAAAATTAAGCCGCGCAGTAACCAGGCCACAGGACGGCTCGGGAAGTTACGAATCGTGTCTTCCAACGCTTTCGCCGCCAAGTGCAAACGATTGGCCATTACATAACGTACCGCAGGCAAATCGTCCTGTTGACGGCCATTATCTTCAAACAACTTCAAGGTTGCTGAGCCTAAATATAACTGGCTGAGCACATCACCCATACGTGCTGAGAGCATTTCTTTGCGTTTTAAATCGCCGCCCATGATCAGCATTGATAAATCTGTCATTAAGGCTAATGCAGACGAAATACGCGACATATCTTTATAATACTGCTTAGTTTCACCGCTCACTGGCGCACTGCCAAAACGGCTACCGCTTAACGCGCTAAACAAAGCACTGAAAGCATTACGCGTGGCATAACCCATGTGACCCATTAGTAACGCATCAAAACGCTCTAAGGCTTCATGTTGGTTTTCCATCGCTGCGGCTTCCATTTCGGCAAGCACGTAAGGATGGCAGCGAGTCGCACCTTGACCAAAAATCATCAATGAGCGGGTTAGAATATTCGCGCCTTCCACAGTGATCGAAATTGGATTCGACATATAAGGGTGGCCTAAATAGTTTTTAGGTCCTAATTGAATGCCCTTACCCGATTGAATATCCATGGCATCATTCATCACTGAACGGCCTAATTCAGTCATGTGGTACTTAGCTATCGCGGTCACGACCGAAGGTTTGACTTTTAGATCGATACCCGTGGTTGTTAAACGACGCGCAGCTTCTAACTGATAAGTGTTGGCAATAATACGCGCCAGCGCTTCTTGCACCCCTTCAAACTGACCAATTGCCATACCAAACTGGTGACGCACGTAGCTGTAAGCCGTTGTCGTCTTAGTCGCCATGTGACCAGAAGCCGTTGCCAATGCTGGCAATGAAATACCGCGGCCCGCTGACAAACACTCAACCAGCATACGCCAGCCTTTACCGGCAAATTCAGGGCCACCGATAATCCAATCGAGCGGAATAAACACTTCTTTACCTTGAGTAGTACCGTTCATAAACGCCATGCCCAGCGGATTATGGCGACGACCAATAACCACACCAGGATGATCCGTTGGGATCAACGCACAGGTAATGCCTAAGTTTTTCTTATCGCCAAGCAGACCTTCAGGATCGCGCATTTGGAACGCTAAACCCAGAACTGTTGCTACAGGAGCCAGCGTGATATAACGCTTATCCCATGTAAGTTTAAGCCCAAGCATTTCTTCGCCGTTGAAAATATCACGACACACAATACCTACATCGGGGATAGCGCCGGCATCACTGCCCGCTTCTGGACCAGTTAATGCAAAACAAGGAATTTCATCGCCTTTAGCTAAAGCAGGTAACCAGCGTTCTTTCTGCTCGCTCGTACCATAGTGGGTCAGCAACTCACCAGGGCCTAAAGAGTTCGGCACCATTACTGTAACAGCAGCGCTTACGCTGCGGCTGGCTAATTTGCTGACAATGGTAGAGTTAGCATAGGCAGAGAAAGCTTTGCCACCGAATTTCTTCGGAATGATCAGTGCGAAGAAACCTTCTTTCTTAAAGTATTCCCACAGCTCTGGCGGTAAATCCTTGCGGTTATGAACTATGTCGAAATCATCGATCATCGTCAGTGCTGTCATCACTTGATTATCAATAAAGTCTTTTTCTTCTGCAGTTAGCGTGGGTTTGCCATAGCTATGCAAGGTATTCCAGTTAGGATTTCCGCGAAATAACTCCCCTTCCCACCATACATCACCCGCTTCCATCGCTTCACGCTCGGTATCGGAAAGTGGCGGCAAGACCTTCTTGAAAAAACTAAAAACTGGGCGGGTAATAAACTGCATCCGGATATTTTTCACCGCAAACAACACGACAATGGCTATCAGGGCAAGAATTATAATCGTCAACATTATCAAGACCTTTTAATTAAGAAGAAACGGGGACTGATACGCCAGCCGCCATGTAGGGGATCACTTTACGGATCACGGCTTCGATGTCGTTATGCTCACCAAACTCAGCAGCAGCAATGTCATTTAGGGCATCAGCGGACGCCATAGTGAATACGATAGTGCCTAAGGTAAAGTGTAAGCGCCAAAACATTTCAGCGGGTGGAATATGTGGTGCACTGCCCGAAACGGCTTTAACAAAAGCATCCAGATGCTGGCCGTAATGGGTAGTGATAAACCAACGTAAATGCCCTTGGCTTTCGATATAGCCACGGCCTAAAAGCTGCAGGAAGATCGTGGTGCCTTCGGTACGTAGCGCGTTTAAATCCAATAAAGGATCGACCAAAGAAGACAGGATCTCTTCGAGTGTTGCTTGTGCTGGAGCGGCATTTAAACGATGAATTTGGCTTGAAGCGGCAGGCATAAACACGTCTAAATAGCGGGCTAACACTGCACGGATCAGCTCTTTTTTAGAACCAAAGTGATAATTGACCGATGCTAAATTCACCTCAGCTTTGCTGGTAATGAGTCGCAAGGAGGTCTCAGAAAAGCCCCGTTCGGCGAACAGTTTTTCTGCGGCATCAAGTATTCTAGTTTTTGTATCGGATCGACTTGCCATTCCGTGACCTTGAATTAATTTAAAACACTCGTTTAAATTAAACATTGGCACCACGGATGTCAAACTAAAATTGGACAAATTCACCGCTTTCTAGTCTGTGATACAAGCGGTATGTCGTACATGTCCGAATAAGTGTTAAAAACAAGTCAATTAACCCTTGTGCAATAACCCTGTGGTTTAGGTAAACTGTGTAACACAAAAACAACAAGGAAAACTAGACATGGTTATTTCATTGAATCGTCGCAGTAAAATCGCCCTCACAGTGGCACTCGCGCTGGGATTAACGGCCTGTAATGATGCACAAAGTAAAACAGACAAAACAGACAAAACAGCTACTGCAGAAGCAGCTGTCATCAATATCGCCCCAGATAAAGCACAAGCCATTGCTTTTATTAACGATGCTGAAGCCAAGATGGCCGAATTATCGATTGAATCTAATCGCGCCGAGTGGATTTACAGCAACTTTATTACTGATGATACCGCGGCCCTGTCTGCCGCAGTCGGCGAAAAGGTCAGTGCCGCGTCGGTAAAATTTGCAACCGAGGCGGCTAAGTATGCCAATGTGCAACTCGATCCCGTAAATGCCCGCAAGCTCAATATCCTGCGCAGTGCGTTAGTGTTACCCGCGCCGCTCGATCCTGCGAAGAATACCGAGCTGGCGCAAATTAGTTCAGAATTAAATGGCTTGTACGGCAAAGGAAAATACTGTTTTGCCGACGGCAAGTGTATGACTCAGCCTGAGCTATCGAGCTTAATGGCCGAATCACGAGATCCCGTAAAATTACTGGAAGCGTGGAAAGGCTGGCGTGAAATAGCTAAACCCATGCGCCCCTTGTTTCAACGCGAAGTTGAACTGGCCAATGAAGGCGCAAAGGATCTCGGTTATGCCAACCTGTCTGAACTATGGCGCAGTCAATACGATATGAAGCCCGATGACTTTTCACAGGAACTCGACCGTCTTTGGGGCCAAGTTAAGCCACTTTATGAGTCCTTGCACTGCTACGTACGGGGAGAATTGAATAAAGAGTACGGCGATACCGTCGCACCGACCACTGGCCCCATCCCGGCACACTTACTTGGCAACATGTGGGCCCAGCAATGGGGCAATGTGTATGATCTCGTCGCCCCTGACAATGCCGATCCGGGTTACGATGTCACTGAGTTACTGGCAAAGAAAGGCTATGACGAGCATGAAATGGTGAAACAAGCCGAAGGCTTCTTCACATCATTAGGGTTCGCACCATTGCCAGAAAGTTTTTGGGCGCGTTCTCTATTCGTTCAGCCAAAGGACCGTGATGTGGTTTGTCACGCTTCGGCATGGGATCTCGATAATCTCGACGATATCCGTATTAAAATGTGTATCCAAAAAACTGCCGAAGATTTTAGCGTTATCCACCACGAACTTGGGCATAACTTCTATCAACGCGCTTATAAGCAACAACCCTTCCTGTTTAAAAACAGCGCTAACGACGGTTTCCATGAAGCAATTGGTGACACGATTGCACTGTCAATCACGCCAAGCTATTTAAAGCAAATCGGCTTATTAGAAGAAGTACCTGATGCATCTAAGGATATCGGCCTTTTACTAAAACAAGCCTTAGACAAAATTGCTTTCTTGCCCTTTGGCCTGATGATAGATCAGTGGCGCTGGAAAGTGTTTAGCGGCGAAATCACGCCCGCCCAATATAACCAAGCTTGGTGGGATCTGAGGGAAAAATACCAAGGCGTAAAAGCACCGACTGAACGTAGTGAAGCAGATTTTGATCCGGGTGCTAAATACCATGTACCAGGCAATGTACCCTACACCCGTTACTTCCTTGCGCATATTTTGCAATTCCAATTCCATCAAGCGTTGTGTGAAACTGCAGGCGATAAAGGTCCGGTACACAGATGCAGTATTTATGGTAATCAAGCCGCGGGAGAGAAACTCAATAAGATGCTCGAGTTAGGCTTAAGTAAACCTTGGCCAGAAGCATTGAAAGAAGTCACCGGCAAAGAAACGATGGATGCAAAAGCGGTGCTCGATTACTTCGCCCCACTTAAAACATGGTTAGATGAGCAAAATACCACCGCAAACCGCCAGTGTGGTTGGTAAGGGGTCATTAAATTATCACCCAATAACATAAAACAAAATGCCCAATAAAATTGGGCATTTTTATTCAATCCTTATCTGTTTAATCTAACGCCATCCCATTCCTTTGCGATTGGCTTCACGGTTTTCGAGCTTGAGCTGTTCAGACTTAGTTAACATCACATAAAGTGCCCCAGCACCGCCCTGCTCGGTTTTCGCCGAATGATAGGCAAGCACCATGTCGAGTTGTGATAACCAATAGCACACAGCGGATTTGAGCAATCCTGCAAAGGGTTGACTCTGATAGCCTTTACCGTGGATCAACATGACACAGCGTTCACCATGTGCCTGCGCTGCCAGTAAATAGTTAAGGACGGCATCACGAGCTTGGTTTAACCGATAAGCATGCACATCAAGCTCCATCTTGATGCTGTATTGCCCCATTCGGAGTCGTTTAAAAACGCCGCCTTGTACCCCCTCACGCTTAAAGCTCACAATGTCATCTGGCGCTTGCTGTGGAAATACTTTTAAATCCAGTGGCATACACGCTAGGAAGGCTTCCCGTTGTAAAGCATCGCGTCTGTGTATTTGCTCAGCCGTCAACGCTTTCGGTGCTAAATTTACCACTGGCATATCGCCTTTTAGTGGCACGACTCCAGCCATTTCCTCAAAAAACAGTGCTGATTCATCATCCAGCATGGCAAGCTCCTTTACTTCACACTCTTGTACAGAAACACACTTTGTAAACATTCAAGGCTTTAGTTCAGCGGGCGCCTCCATTATAGTGACGCCATGATTGCCAGATTAGAATAAAGTAATGAAATTTTTGCCGCTAGTCCTGATGTGCTTATTGTCACTGCCAAGCTTAGCCAATCCAGCTAAAACTCATACAAAACCCACTGATGATCAATTGATCAATGCTAATTACCCTTTGTTTATTAGCGCTTTTAATCAATTGTCCCCCGAGGTGACCCGTGAGATTTACGCTGATGACGCTAGCTACTTATCTGAGAGTCAAAGTAAAGAAATTTACTATGGACGAGACAATATTGTCGCCATTTACAAGAAGTTTTTCGATAAAATCCAAGCCAAAAAAGCCACTATTGACGTGGATTTCCGCATTACTAAACGCAAAATTATCGGTAATGGTGCAATAGATACAGGCTATTATTTGGTTCGATTTTACCCGGCACAAGAAACTGGCGAACCTGTGAGTGAATTTGCTGGCAAATTTGCTATTGGTACAGAAAAAGTCTCATCCACCCAATGGAAAGTGAGCTTAGATACCAATAACCGCGCAGAACCTAGCTATTATCTGAATGCGAAACCAGTGCCTAACTTGTATTATGGTCGCCAATTTCCGCCTTTACCTGCGGGTAAAAAATTACCCTAATGTTAATGCCGATTACGTTTAAATGGATTGTCTAACATCTAACGCATTTAGATATAAATAGAATAAATTCAAACAAATATAATTAAACTAAAGATTTAGCCAACATGACTACAACTAAGCAAGCCTGCCCCTGTGGCAGTGGGATAAGCTATCAAGATTGCTGTGGTCCACTGCATACGCATGTAGACTCTGGGCAAATCATTGCCCGTACTCCTGAACAACTTATGCGCTCACGCTACTGCGCATTTGTATTGAAAAATTTTGATTACATTTTAAAAACACATCACCCTGACCATCTAAATGGCCTTACTCTCACGAGCCTCAAGGCTGGTCCTCACCCACATTGGTTAGGATTAGATGTACAGAGCAGCACTGAAACACCAATCCACAATGCTCAAGCGGCAATAGCTGAACAACGACATGGCACAGTTACTTTTAAAGCTTGGTATAAGCTCGATGGTGAAATTGATGCTATCTATGAGCGATCCGAATTTATCTACCAAGAAAGTCGCTGGTATTACAGCCAAGGCCAGCAAATGACGGCTAAATTACCCGGTAGAAATGATCTCTGTATTTGCCATAGTGGCAAAAAATTCAAACAATGCTGCTTAAAATCTTAATAGGTATACAGTGCTGAACTGCACTGGAAAATTACGATGAAGGTTTATAGTGCTGATTGAACAAGTACAGAGATCAACAATAAAGGCAACCTAGATTACAAACCTAGGTTGCCTTTATTTTATCGTGAGCAGCACATTTGAAATAATTGTGACTTAGTGGGTTATATGTAACTTTAGTGGGTTATGGCCGAAGCGCTTTTAGCCGACAAGATAAATTGTGCAAACTCAGGCTCCCGTAATGCAGGGCTATAGAGATAACCCTGTGCCTGATGGCAAAAACTTTTTGCTAAAAACGCTTCTTGCTCAAGGGTTTCAACCCCTTCTGCCGTTAAAGATATATTTAATGCATTCGCCATGGCGATAATGGCTGACACAATTTCACGACTTTCACGGCTGACGGTAAGATCTGAAATAAACGAACGATCAATCTTAAGTTTACTGATCGGAAACTGCTTCAAATAACGCATAGAGCAGTAACCCGTCCCAAAATCGTCAATCGCGAGCCCTACGCCTAATTCCGCTAATTCTTGACATAACAAGGTCGCATGGCGAATATCACCCATCAATTCAGTCTCAGTGATCTCTAAGATTAACGTCTTAGGTTTCAAGCGATAACGCGTCAACAACTGCCACACTTGCTCGAATAAATTACCACTGAAGAACTGGCGGGCCGACACATTCACATGCATTGTCATATCTGCATTATGATGCTGCCATAGGTTTAACTGTCGACATGCGGCCTCTAAAACCCAACTGCCGATAGAATTAATCATCCCCGACTGCTCAGCAATATCAATAAAGGAAGCTGGAAATAACACGCCTCTTTTAGGGTGGTGCCAACGGATTAAGGCTTCGGCGCCAATATAGGTATTCTGCTCAAGATCCCTCAGTGGCTGATAATAAAGCTCAAACTGACGGCCACGGATCGCACTGTGTAAATCACGTTCTATCTGCGCATCCTCTTTAAATGCGCTCAATAACGTGCTGTTAAATACTTGGATTGCAGTGCCTTTTTTCTTTTTAGCATACTGCACTGCAATATCGGCACAGGTTAATGGGGCAAACAAACTCGCCACAGAGGCAATATCAACCACAGCTAAAGCAGGCTTTGGTTCGACTTGCTCGCGGCCGATTAAAATAGGCATGGCAAGATGTTGATACAGGCGCGTACTAAAATAATCGAGATCGTAAACCGCATTATCATCGTTCAACAGCACTGCAAATTCATCGCTGCCGACGCGGGCAATTTCAGTGGCCTTATTAATCTCAGAAAAATGTTTCAAACGGCGGGCAATTTCTATCAACAAGCTATCGCCATTTTCATGGCCATAGGTATCGTTAAAACGCTTAAATCCCACTAAATCAACTAATAACAACAGTCCCTTCGTGGTACGTTCAAGCACTCGATTAAAATGAGTACGGTTATGGAGTCCCGTTAATCCACAACGCCAAGCAAGCCGTTCAAGCTCTGACTTATAGTTATGCTCGTCGGTATTTTCTTCACACGAGACCAAGGCATAATGATTGCCGCGATCGGTAATGAACTGACTCAGCACGTATGTCAGCCAATAACGACTACCATCGGCACGACTAAACTGCACTTCGCCTTTGGCAATTTCCCCCCTAAAGATTTGCGCTAGGGTTTGCTCGGCTAATTGGGCATGCTGCTTGAAAAAAGCCAACTCACGAATATTCGCGCCGATAATCTGCTCACGGGGTATGCCGGTGATTTCACTGTGCGCCTGATTCACATACTCGACTTTTTCAGTATGCAGATTAATTAACATACTGATTTGTCGCGATTGTTCAGTGGCACAGCGAAATAAACTCAAGCTTTCTTCTTTATCGTAGCTGTGTTTTGTCGCTAAGGTCAGGGCTAATTGGTCGGCCATCTGGCACGCGAGGTGAATTTCACTGTCATGCCAGTGGGGAGTCAATTGTGCCCGCTCGATGCAGAGCACACCTTCGAGATGGCCATTGATACGAATGGCGATGTCAAGACTCGAGTTGATTTGCCGCGGGATAAAATAGCACTCAGCCAATTCACTTAAACGTGGATCGGTCAGGGCATTGCCTGCATCGATATGGCGCAGAGTTTTGAGCTCGTGTACATACCGGGGACAATCTTGTAATAACTTAGGTCTATGAATGTCTTGCAACATCATAGAACCAAATTGTGCGACGAGTGATTGGGTTTGTTGATCAGATGAAAAAGTCCACACTGATACCAAAGAAACCGCTAAATTCTGGCACAACAACTCTGTGGTTAACTCTGCCGTCTTTGTGAAATCGCCCTGCTGTTTTGCAGTTGACTGTACCAAAGACTCCAATAAATGCTGATGCTGACGTCGCTTCACGCTGGTTCCCTACAAAACTTCGTGTTGGGCTAAAGGTCTTTGCTGTTAGCAAACTTACCTCAAAATGTGGAATTAAGCTGATTGAATTATTCTTATTTGGAGGCAGATTACACTAACTGTTGTAAGCACAGCAACATGTGGCACAATTTATTACAATTTGGTTAACAATAGCAGCATTTTTAGGCAATTAGCGCGATTTCCGGATATCCATAACCGACTAAAAACTAAAGTGCTGCTTTAAAAATTACAGGCCGTTTTCCAATTGAAAAATCATTTTTTCCGCGCTGACATTGAAGGTCAGCAGTAAGTCGACGCCTTCAGTCTTAGTCACAAATTCAGTTTGCACTTCAGCAAATCGAGTTTGAGCGCGTGTTGCCATGCTTTCGGCATCCGCTTGAGCGCTATCGCCAACAAAATTTAACGTCAATAACGTATCGTGTTCATCAATAACGGCGCCGATATCGACAAAGCTGCCGCAATCGGTGCAAGTGTCATTCACTGTCGGGCTCTGTGCTTCTATTATGCCTTTCATCTGTATTCCTTAATGTATAGAGCGACTGATTAACGGCATCACTAAAATATGCTCGTTAAATTTTTAACGCGGTAAATTTTAACTCGATAGGTTAATACGAATTATAGGTAATTAAGCTTCAAGATAACTGGCTTTAGCTCACGCTTATTTATCGAAATGGATCAGATTGACCCGATGGGTATTGAAGATCGCTTGCGGGAAGACAGGCTTAGGCTGAAGCGAGCAAAGGTACAAGATTACGTTGGATTGCCAATTGATCAGCAAAGTGCATGATCTCGACTTTGGGTGCGGTTAATTGGCCCCTTTGCCTCAGCTGAGTGACATGGTCACAGTTACTTAACGCTTCTGCCATTGCGACTGACTCGCCGCCACGGATGACTAAGGCTTCCGGTCGCAATGCTTGTTGTAATTGAAACGCACGTGGACCTTGAGCCATAAAAATACTGCTGTTATCAACCACTGGTTCAGCAGACGATAAATCCGCCATTAAACTTTGCTGCGGTGGTAATTCGAACTGACGCTGTAATTTTTGCGCCATATCGAGTTCATTTTGCCATTGGAATTGTGCCATGTCCCGTGCGTCAACCGACAGTAACGACAGCAACAGGGCGAATTCGCCCCGTCTGTCGTTTTCTATCGCCGCGTTTAAGCGGGTGCCAATTTGGGCTTCGTTGACTAAAGGAACATCAATTTGCATAAAAAAACATCGTCAAAACAATTCGTTGTTAGTTAATCGACCATTTGATACATAACTTTAGGAATATTTTTAAATTGGGTATTTACATGGAAAAGGTTTCTGACTACTATGGCGGCCGCAATTGAGGAGGGGTTCCCGAGTGGCCAAAGGGATCAGACTGTAAATCTGACGGCTCAGCCTTCGAAGGTTCGAATCCTTCTCCCTCCACCATTTGCACTGCAAGTTTTATCGTGTTGTTCGAAAATGATGTAGAGTTTTACAAAAGCGTTAAAGGTATTCGTGGAGGGGTTCCCGAGTGGCCAAAGGGATCAGACTGTAAATCTGACGGCTCAGCCTTCGAAGGTTCGAATCCTTCTCCCTCCACCATCTTTATCTCTAACGCAGAGAATCATTTTCAAAAACTAAACATGGCCAATGTTTAGTTTTGTCTTGATAAACAAGTCCGTTATTGATGATGTTTTGAAAGACAATTTTAAAAGTCAGTTGTAAAGCTAAAAAGAAAGTTTGTGGAGGGGTTCCCGAGTGGCCAAAGGGATCAGACTGTAAATCTGACGGCTCAGCCTTCGAAGGTTCAAATCCTTCTCCCTCCACCATTTCTTTCACTCTCGCATATCCTTCTTGTTCCACTTCCGCATAGTCTTTTTCAACTTAATCTGACTGTTCCAGCTTAATCTAATTAAATTCTTGGCATTTCTATATTAAGTAAACCTCTTGGTGAGCGACATTTGTTTTTGATTTCAATTACGTCGTGCTCTACTTTAAGCGAATGACTTCAAGCTCATCCAATAAAACCGCTTTGCCCGTCCCTGTGATATGCTCTGTAAATGATCCCTTTCGATGTGACTACTATGATTTCTAACACGATTCAACCACCAATGGATTCTCACAGCGCTCACAGACTCTGCCCAACATGGGAAGCCCACGCAATAGGCAAGATTGAAGCGGATTTTCAGCGCAGCGCCGATACCCACTTGATTAAGCTTGAATTACCTATGCTCGATGGCATAGATATTTATCTTAAAGATGAAAGTACCCACCCGACAGGGAGTTTGAAGCATCGCCTCGCCCGCTCACTCTTCCTCTATGCCCTGTGTAACGGCTGGATTAAGCAAGGCACGCCAATTATCGAATCCTCATCGGGCAGTACGGCGATTTCTGAAGCCTACTTTGCCCGCTTACTCGGTTTACCTTTTATTGCCGTGATGCCCAAAAGCACAGCTAAAAAGAAGATTGAGCAGATCACTTTCTATGGCGGCCAATGTCATTTTGTCGATCATTCCAGTGAGATTTACGCAGAATCGGCGCGCCTTGCCGCAGAGCTCGGCGGCCATTATATGGATCAATTCACCTACGCCGAGCGTGCAACCGACTGGCGCGGTAATAACAATATCGCTAACTCGATTTTCAATCAGATGGAGCGCGAGCCACACACTATCCCGCGGTGGATAGTGATGAGCCCAGGCACTGGCGGCACATCGGCGACCATAGGCCGCTACATTCGCTATCAGAGGTTGGCAACACAACTTTGCGTAGTCGACCCGCAAAACTCCGTTTTTTTTGATTTCTATCAGAGCGGCGATGCCAGCTTAACCTGTTGCAATGGCAGTAAGATTGAAGGCATAGGTCGACCGAGAGTCGAGCCATCGTTTATTCCTGGAGTTGTCGATACTATGCTGCAAATTCCCGACGCCGCATCGGTGGCGACGATTCATTGGTTAGAACAATTAATTGGCCGCAAAACCGGCGCATCCACAGGAACCAACCTGTACGGCGCATTGCAACTTGCCGTACAAATGCAAGCGCGTGGAGAGCAAGGCTCAATAGTGACCCTCATTTGTGACTCGGGTGAGCGTTACCTTGATACTTATTACGATACAGATTGGATTGCAGCTAACATCGGCGATATTGCGCCCTATCAGCGCCAACTTGCAGCATTTAATCATTTCGGCCAGTTAAGTGAGCTTGATTAAGCAACTGTATTAAGTCGTTAGGTTTAGAATCCACAAAACATCCACCATAAAAAACGCCCCACAACTGTGAGGCGTTTTTTATGCTTTGCAGATTAGCATTAATCAATATTCAAATACTTATGGGTCTGGATCGATAAGCGCCAATTACGGGCGATACACACTTTCATCGCCAGTTCTGTCGCTCTAGGCTTTTGACTAATCGGCTGCAGGCAAATCGTTTTCGCTGAAATATCGATGTCTTGCAGTAATTCATCAAGTTCATCGATGTGATTTTCAGTAGCGATAGGATGCTTAATCTCATTGGCACGGTTCAGCGCCTGTGCTAATACCTGATAGCCCCCTTTCATGTTCACCTTGGGTGATACTGTCACCCAAGTGTCATCGGCACAGTTGATTTCGAAGGTGCCACTGGTTTCGATTTGAGTCGCAAAGCCTTGACTGTGCAAGGTCTCGGTTAATTCGCGTAAATCGTACATACAAGGCTCACCGCCGGTGATCACGATATGCCGCGCAGTAAAACCTTTAGCGTGAAAGGCAGCGATAAGACTTTGCGCCGAATGATCAGCCCAGCGACCAATGGTGCCGTCTACGGTAATCACTTGCTCTGGCGACACCTTATTGGCTTCAAGCACATCCCATGTCTGTTTCGTATCGCACCAAGCACATCCCACGGGACAACCTTGTAGGCGGACAAATATGGCGGGCACTCCGGTAAAGACACCTTCACCTTGAATGGTTTCAAATACTTCGTTGACAGGGTAATTCATACTGACGTTCCACTTTTCTGGGGCGGCATTTATAGTGGATTTTAGCTTGAGCTGCAAGTCTTTGCGCCGAGAAAGCCTATTTCGGCCCTATAGTCAGAGTTTGCAAGCCCTATGGCCTGAGTTACACTAACGCCCTATTAATACCTGTTCTACGGTGAAGTGAAATCCTTTATGTCAACGAGCTTAGTGTCAAAAACAGTGGTGTCCAAAGCAGTGGTGGTATTCAGTGGCGGACAAGACTCAACAACTTGCCTTATTCAAGCCCTAACCCAGTACGATGAAGTACATGGGATCACTTTTGACTACGGTCAACGCCACCGCGAAGAAATTGAAGTTGCCAAATCCTTAGCAAAACGCTTGAAGATCACCAGTCATAAAGTCATGGATGTCACCTTACTCAATGAGTTAGCTATTTCAGCCCTCACCCGTGATGCGATACCCGTTTCACACGAGTTGATGGAAAATGGCTTACCCAATACCTTCGTGCCCGGCCGTAATATTTTATTTTTAACGCTTGCAGGTATTTATGCCTATCAATTAGGGGCGCAGGCGATTATCACAGGCGTGTGTGAAACCGATTTTTCAGGCTACCCTGATTGTCGTAACGATTTTGTCAAAGCGATGGAATCCGCCTTAGTTCAAGGCATGGATAAGCAACTAAAAATCATCACGCCTTTAATGTGGCTCAATAAGGCACAAACCTGGGCACTGGCGGATAAATATCGGCAACTTGATCTGGTTCGCCACCATACTCTCACCTGCTATAACGGCGTGATTGGCGATGGCTGTGGTGATTGCCCTGCCTGTCATCTTCGCAAACGTGGATTAGATGACTATCTACAGAATAAAGCAGCGATCATGGCTGAGCTTGACGCCAGCGAGCCTAAAGCATGACACGCAGTCCCTATTGGGTCGCGCTGATGGTGAGTCTGATCTGTGCGGGTTTGTATGCAGCAGACTTAGCAAGCCCCACTGTCGATAACCTACTCGCCTATCGCCGCAGTGCAATTAGTGAGGGTGAATGGTGGCGATTAATCACAGGAAATTTACTGCACACGAATCAATGGCATCTATTGATGAACCTTGCAGGGCTGTGGGTGGTGCTATTTTTGCACCATTTTCATTATCATCTCAAAGGCTTAAGTGCACTATTTTTCGTGTTATGTTTACTTGAAGGTATAGGCTTGTATTTAGGCTATCCGCAATTGCTTGGTTATGTCGGCTTAAGCGGTATGTTGCATGGTTTGTTCGCCTACGGCGCAGTGCAGGATATTGTCCGTAAGCTGCGCTCAGGCTATCTACTGCTCGTTGGCGTTATCATCAAGGTCGGATACGAACAGCTTTATGGTGCCAGCAGTGATGTCACCGCCATGATAGGTGCGCGCGTAGCAACCGAGGCGCATTTGGTCGGCTTAATCTGCGGGCTGATTTGCGCTTTAGCGGTGTTTATTAAGCTAAAAATGAGCCAATCAAAAGTCCCTGCTTAATCCAAGTCAAGATATTAAAAAGCCGTCGCAGCATGATTGCTGGACGGCTTTTTTAATGCTAAGCGCAAGAATAAATCTAGGCTTTGATCAACAGGTCCCGCAGGTGCTTGACTTCATCACGCATTGCCGCCGCTTGTTCAAACTCTAAGTTGCGCGCATGTTCATGCATCTTCTTCTCAAGCTGATCAATTTGATGGCTTAACTCTGCCGCATCGACTTTATGATAATGGGACTTAGGCTCAGCCACTTTGCCATACACCGCTTTACTGTCGCGGCCATCATCCACATCCATCACATCGGTGATCCGTTTAACGACGCCCTTAGGCGTGATACCGTGCTTTAAGTTGTGCGCCCGCTGACGTTCACGACGTCGGTCAGTTTCACCTATCGCTTTCTCCATCGAATTGGTGATGCGATCGGCATAGAGGATCACTTTACCATTGACGTTACGCGCCGCGCGGCCAATCGTTTGGATGAGCGAGCGTTCAGAGCGCAAGAAGCCCTCTTTATCGGCATCTAAAATACACACCAATGACACTTCAGGCATATCTAAGCCTTCGCGCAATAAGTTGATCCCAACCAATACATCAAACTTACCTAAACGCAGATCGCGGATGATCTCAACCCGTTCGACAGTGTCAATGTCCGAATGCAGATAACGCACTTTTACGCCATGTTCGTCGAGGTATTCAGTCAAATCCTCCGACATACGCTTAGTCAACGTCGTCACTAACACCCGCTCATTGACGGCCACTCGCTTGGCGATTTCAGACAATAAATCGTCCACTTGGGTCCCAACAGGGCGCACTTCTAATTCAGGATCGA
Organism: Shewanella sp. SM87; assembly: GCF_025653705.1. Taxonomy (NCBI): domain Bacteria; kingdom Pseudomonadati; phylum Pseudomonadota; class Gammaproteobacteria; order Alteromonadales; family Shewanellaceae; genus Shewanella; species Shewanella sp. SM87. The sequence continues at coordinate 118,386 of NZ_JAKKSC010000009.1, read as the reverse complement.
GTAACCCCGTTGGCCGCACGACCTGCTCAGCAATCTCACCTTCGCTCTTTTCCAGCTCGTAGGCACTCGGTGTTGCCGACACATAGATAGTTTGCGGCATCAATTGCTCAAACTCTTCAAACTTGAGCGGCCGGTTATCCAAGGCGGACGGTAAGCGGAAACCGTATTCCACAAGTGTGGTTTTACGGGAACGGTCACCTTTGTACATAGCGCCGATTTGCGGCACAGTCACATGGGATTCATCGATAATTAATAAGCCGTCGGCAGGCAAATAGTCGAGCAAGGTTGGTGGCCCTTCCCCCGGTGCGCGGCCAGACAAATAGCGCGAGTAGTTTTCGATGCCAGAGCAGTAACCCAACTCCACCATCATTTCCACATCGTATTGCACCCGCTCATGGATACGCTGGGCTTCAATTAACTTGTTGTTATCGAGTAGATATTGTTTACGCTCACGCAATTCTTCTTTAATAAACTCAGTGGCAGCGATGATTTTTTCCCGCGGCGTGACATAGTGTGTTTTAGGATAAACCGTCGTACGGGCGATACGTTTAATAATATGGCCCGTTAACGGGTCAAACTCACTTAAGCGTTCAATCTCATCGTCGAACAACTCGACTCGAATGGCATTACGCTCAGAATCGGCGGGGAAAATATCAATCACTTCACCGCGCACACGATAAGTACCACGTTGTAGCTCAATATCATTGCGCTTGTACTGCAATTCACTGAGACGAATTAAGATGTCACGCTGCCCCATCACATCGCCTTGGCGTAGATGCAGCAACATTTTTAAATAAGAATCGGGATCGCCCAAGCCATAAATGGCCGACACCGAAGCAATCAGCACCACATCTTTACGCTCTAACAGCGCCTTAGTGGCGGATAAGCGCATCTGCTCAATGTGAGCATTAACCGAAGCGTCCTTTTCGATAAAGGTATTTGACGCAGGTACATAGGCTTCGGGCTGGTAGTAATCGTAGTAAGAAACGAAATACTCGACCGCATTATGGGGAAAGAACTCTTTCATCTCGCCATAAAGCTGCGCCGCCAAGGTTTTATTAGGCGCCATGATAATCGTGGGTCGGCCTAACTTTTGGATCACATTGGCAATCGTGAAGGTTTTACCTGAGCCCGTCACCCCGAGTAAGGTTTGGCAGGCCAGACCCGCTTCGAGTCCATCGACTAATTTGGCAATCGCTGTAGGTTGGTCGCCTGCGGGGGCGAATTGCGATTCAAGCTGAAAAACAGATTCTGACACGCGCACATATCCTTTTAGTGAGTCGCCCCATTCTAATCAAGTCACCGACTAAGCTCCACAGTTATCCTTCCTGTCGTCATATCAATACGATCTAAAACCGCAAGATGACAATTTAAAGGAAGAAACATGAAACTTTTAAACTAAGGCGTTTTCAGCGTTTTTTGCTCACAAAACACCCGCAAACTAAGCAAAAATGCCAATTTAATACACAAGAAATCAATTTCGTTCGATTACAAAATTGCAACCTTGTTTTCACCCTCAATAAAAACCACTTGCTTTTAGTATGTATTTGATAATGATTAAATTTATTTTTGAACCCCAAAATAGTGCATTTTAAGTCCGCCGCCCATACCCCAAGGCTTTGGCGGCCATTTTCCAGGACAACTCACAGGGTTATCCACAGATTTTGTTGATAAGTCGAAATAACCTAGAAACCACGCGGGATTGGAGGCTGTCATGTGTCTTAACAACCGTCTCTCGGCATTTAGTAATTTAATTACATTTGATAAATGTTGCTACTTGTATCAATTTCACTAACTGTAATTAACATGTAGCGCGCCACGAGATTTGATAAACGAATTCACCTAAATTGAAAATTAGTGATTAATCAATTACTCGTTGGTTCACTTAGTTTGATAAATATGGGTTCACTCAATTTGATAAACTTCTCAATAAGCCCCCTAAATCGAGGGCTATTGAGTCTTTTCTACTTAGTTAATACGTTGGTCTACCAGTTCCAAATGAGCAGTTCTTGCTGCTCTCCAGAGCGTTTTGAGCCTCCTACCGTGTAACGTATTCCAAGCGTCTTCATTTGTAGTCCAGCGAATACCTCGCGCATCTCTGGTATGTCATTCACACTGATCACCATCTTGCCTTTGATTGTCTTCGCAAGCTCGGCCATCAAGGCATATTGCTCTAGTCCAAAATCTACACCATAACCTGCGGTACTCCAGTAAGGTGGGTCTAAATAGAACAAGGTTTCTGGCTTATCGTATCGTCTTACGCACTCTGCCCAGTCCAACCGCTCGATATAGGTTCTTGCCAAGCGTAGGTGAGCAACGCTGAGATCTTCCTCAATCCTTAACAAGTTCAAACCAGCTGGTCGAGACGCTGAACACCCAAAATTCTGACCTGATACTTTCCCGCCAAACGCCAGCTTTTGAAGATAGTAGAAGCGACTCGCTCGCTGAATATCGGTTAGAGTTTCAGGGTTAGTATTCTTCTGCCATAAAAACTCTTCACGGCTAATTAAAGCCCATTTAAAGTGCCTTATAAACTCTTCTAAATGATGCTTAATCACTCGATAAAGATTAACGAGATCACCATTCATATCATTGACCACTTCCACCCTAGCCTCATCCTTGCTAAAGAACATTGCAGCACCGCCGCAGAAGGGTTCGACATAGGTATGGTGTTCAGGGAATATCGGTAAAATCTGCTTAACTAATCTACGCTTACCGCCCATCCAAGGGATAATCGGTTTTGGCATGTGAGCCTCCTTTTTTAGGATTTTTTATGCTAGGCTCGGTTCGCCGTGTCGACGCGGTGAGGGAGCCTTGGTTGGCTCACAGGGTCTTATCCTGTGTGTTGACGGTCTAGCAGTGTTGGTAGCATTGCTAGACCGCTCTCTTTTATCAAATCTCTAATTCTACATATATCAGGTCGGCGGCTTGGCCTTGGATCTGACCATCGACGATATACACTTTCCCGCTTGCAACTGAGTCACCCAAAACAGTCTGATAACTGCCATCGGCGTGCTGTACTGTCGTGGTGCCATTCGACACGTTAATCACAGTGGCAACACTGCGCTGGGGCTTTGGGTTTAAGTTAGCTAAGCGTTGATAGATGTTACTCATGCTGCCACCTCATTACGCAATAGCGTCACGGTCTGATTCACAGTAACCATCCCCGTTGACTCATTAACGCTGCCACTAATGCTGAAGCTTTCACACACTGACTTAAACACCTCGGCACCTTTACGAACCCCAATTAACATGCCTGGGCGCATGGGTGGTAAATCTGCCATGACCTTAGCGCGAATGCTGTTTTGCACCTTATTACCTGCGTTGGCTAATTCGGCCGTTGCGCGCATTCTTGCGGCTTGATTATCAGTGATTAACTTATCCACTATATCAGCAGCAAAGTTGTCACCAGCGGTCCCGAAACGTTTCACTTTCGCCGCCACGCCTTGCTGTTCACCACGCACAAACACCGCATTAGCATCGGGACGAATGTCGATACGCTCGTTAAATTCGAGGATAACTCCATCGTGCAAAATCACATCGGGAATTGCGCTTGCGGTATTCCAAGGCACGACTGGCCAATGAGGGATCACCGTTATAGTCTGAGTTTCATCATTCACATCGAGCATGGCCCCAATGCTATTTGCCATCATGTTAATGGCTTCAGCGGGAGTTTTAGAGGCATAACTAAAGGCGTTTGCGGGTACAGAGTAATCACTAATTTTACTGGCGACAGTCCACCCAGTATTGGCCACAATATCGGCCATCAAACCAATAAAGCTGCGGGCTACTACGTTCACATAGTTGATGGCCTTTCGGTTCGGGCTGGCGAGTGTGGCTAAGCGGCCTCGACCTGTCGCGCTATAACTGGTTTTGCCAAAGGCTTTTGACTCGCTGGGAGACTCACAAAGCAGGTAAAAGTCATAGCCGTTAATGCTTATTTTCAGTAATTCATTAGCGGCACGCTCGGCATCAATACGGGATGAAAACGCTAAGCTTCCACTACTGGCCCATTGTGAACGGGACTGAGAAATGGATACAGATTTGAGTACCACAGCAACGCCGTCACTCACACGAACACAACTGATTTGAGGCTGCATGAGGTAACTCCTTCTGATTTGCGGTTCGATGGGGATCTTAAAATCAATGGTGGGTAAAGATGGATTAGTACCTATCAGGCCGCCGCCATCGTCCCAGTAACAAACATTGGGTGAAGGGGTAAAGTTGAGCACAATCGAGCTGGCTGCATTTACCCAAGGATCACTAAAGTTAATGGTGATCTTGCCTTTGGGTGGTCGATACTTACTCGAGCACACCCACCGCGCAGCATGTGGCCCCCATGCTATTCCTTTCATATCGCCTGCAGCACGAATATTCGAGTGGGCAAGCTTAACCTCAGTCCCGACTAACTCACCTTGCCTTAAACCCAGTGCGATAATCTGCGTGGTAGCCTCTGGCTGCCGCCATAGCATTTCAACCCGTGATGGCACTAAGTCAGGCAATAGCCATAGGCTAGAAGCTTGCACACCATGTAACTGTGGCACTAACCAAAGCAAATCAGCTTTACATGGCACTAGGTTATTCCAGCGCCAAACCACTGAGGCGGTAATACCCAGTAATGCTTTAGCTTGCCACTTGGCCGTCACGATTTGCGTCACATGGCCAACTTGCCATTGTGACGTTAATTGTGTGGCATGGCTTTGGGTGGCTTCTTTAATGGTTAGCTGCTGTGCAACACTCGGCGCAATCGAAATACCTATGCCGCACATTATACCAATGGTACCCGCGCTAATGGGTACCTCTGGTATATCTGGCGTGGGTTCATCACCAAAATTAATGGTGAGTAGTGAATGGGCGTTTAGCCATTGGCCGCTAAAATTAATCGTGATAGCAGTCATAGCTATAGATTCACACGGTTAGCATCAACTAATTCATAGGTAACACCATCAACTATTTCAGCATTAAAGTTTTTGTCATCATCCATAATGACCACAATCACGCCGTCTGTAGCTTGAGTTGGTGGTAACAGTAACTTGACTACGCCACTAGGCGGAAAGTCGCCAAGTCTTAAGGGGTAAAAAGTCGATCTATCAATCACGGCGTATCGTTCAGCAAACTTATCTTGATTAGTTATCGAAAGTTGCCCAAGAAGGTATACACCTTTAGAGATTGTTGGTGATGGCAATATAACACTAGGCATACCATTCTCCCGTTGAAAGCCATACTCTTGAACCACCATAGTGGTATTGAGGCATTAGGTGCCACTCAATACCGTCTGCTATCCACTTATAAATATTGGGTTCAATTGCACAACCAAGAAAGGGTGATAAATGCAATCCCGGCAAAATGCCCCTTATAACAGGTTGAAGCATGCTCCGTAAATGATTAACGCCTTGACTATCAACGTATGACGATAAGTTACTGGCTTCTGAAATCTGACTAGAATTCAATCCTATGACCACAGGCATGAATGTCATATTGAAACTTGGCGGAGGCGTGGCTGTTATTGCTGATGTTCCATAACCTGTCGTAAGGGGCAAATTGGTTTGTAGCAATACGCCCCTTTTAGGACTTACCAAGCTAGCTGTCTCATATAATTTTAAACAATCATTGTTAGAACTGTACGCATATAACAGGCTACCGCCTCCGTTACCCGTCAATGACACATCGGCTTGAATTGGTGATGATATTGTAATAAATGTATGAACATCACCTGGTACTAAACTTTGAAAATCACCGACAAACAACAACGGCATAGTGCTTGTTGTACCAGCAACATTTCCCCCTGTTTGTGCTGTGCTACCGAAAATTAAAATGTAAAAAGATTTTGGAGTTGCATATACCACCCATCGAGTATGAATGTTTGCACCAGTCATAAAATAATCACGATAGCTGGCACCTGCTACCGTTGACCAATCAGGATTTAACGAGCTAATGAATGGTGCATTTTGTGTAAACAATACATCATTACTAACATCACCGGAGGTCTTAGCCCATATTTTAACAAAACCGCCTGAACCATATTCGGTCGAATTTCTAAACACGATACTGTTTGCTGCACCGTCCTGAAAAGGTATTGTCCACCCAGCTCCCTGCTTAGAGCCATATCCATCAACAAGACATTTTTTCAAAATATTGATAATTTCAGAAGGCTTTCGAGTTCCAATCGAAGGCGCACCCGCATCATCCCAGCGATATGCTGTTGGTGTAAAACCCATAATAATGACTCCTTTGAATCTCGCTTACGACTCATTGCCAAATAATGACAATACGGCTTTATCTGTAGTGATTTGGCTGTGGCCAACCTGCACATTGCGCAGCAGCATGATTGGCTTAGATGAAGCAAAGGTGGCAAAGCGCACCGCCTCGCCCGTTTGCCAACCGCCACCCCATGCGCCTTTTCTGAGCACAAAATAAGGGGTATTTGTCACGGGGTTGATTGGTGCAAAATCATTGAGGGTATCACCAGTCGCAATTTGTCCTAGGCGGCGACCTACGCAGCGAAACGCGGTTTCACTGGTCATAATCATTACCCAATCTTCGTTTATTGCAGTGTTATTTTTAACCTCTATCGGATAGTCAACGGCGTTAAAATTGCCCGTGGCTTGAGCACCATCAACATCCCAGTTATTTGACCAGGCGGTCATATCCCGTACTTGGCCAACACGCGCCTGCAAATCACCTAAAATCTGCACACTGGCCACAGTTGCCCCTATGGGATATTCGCGGGATAAAGGTTTTGCCAGCACTATGTTGCTTGGGGTAAAGCTTGAAACTAACGCAAGCTCGCTAATAACATCGGTCAGCACAAAAGGCGCAGCAAAACCAGTAAAGGCACTATTAATGGTGACAGTGCCTGCCGCTTTATTTACGGTGAAATGGGTGTTTTCGCTGGTCCATAGGCTGGCGCCATTCGCATCTGTAATGTCGCTAAATGCTGCGTTTTGACGAATGTTATACACGGTACCAGCCGTGGCGGTGACTTGCTGCACTAGTGAGTGTGACAGCGCCACTGTACCCCACTGGCGGAACATATTCACAATGCCATCATAAGGAATACGCAGCGGGTTAAGGCCATAAATCTCGGCAGGTGGCAGTTGGCGCACTTGGTCGCTAATGTCATAGCGCAATGTGGTTAAATCCACTGGGGCGCTAAAGGTCAGTTCCACAATGCCACTGCTAATGCTACCGTTAATGCCAGTGCCCGAAACCACCCCTTGAGCATTGGCTGAGGCACTAATCAGCGCTCGGTCAGAGATGCGTTCAACCTGCACATAAAAGCTTTCTAATAAGGGATTGGGTACAGCTAAGGTGAACTTAGCGACCGTATCACCTGCCGCAGCCGCCGCGCTTGATTCGACTAATCCGGCATAGGTAAACGTAAACTCGCCACGGCTAACAACTTGCTTAGCCACCGCACCCGTTAAGTAATTAATGGTTGCGAGGTGTTCTGTACCATCATATAGCTTGCCTGTAGTGCCCTCGGCGCTCACTCTCTCATACACATCTTGGGCAGCATAGTTTGTATCAGCAAAGACAGCTCGGCCTTTAATACTGCCCACTGTCAGTTGCTTGTTGGCTGGGAACGGGTTGGCGCTTGAATAGATGCTGTATTTATAGGATGAAACATAAAACAGGCTCACGGTTGACGCATCATTAAATCTTGTACTTGAGGTGAGCGTTACCGTGATATTACCTGAGCCAATCGTCACGGATTGAATGTAGCTGGTATAACCGCCGAACGTGGCCGTGGGTAACGTCGAAACGGCAACTAATCCGTTTTCATCGGTTAATAAATCCGTAGTGGTAAAAGTATAGCTATAGGTGCCTGCGCTTGAAGGTTGGGTGATCACTTTGCGGATCACTTGGCTTACAGTGGCATCCCCGTTTTCACTGCCGCCGACAATGGTATTGCCTGGCTTGGGTAACACAGTGGTAATGGATGGCAGTAACGACAACTGCGTCGCCCCCACGGCTAAATTAACGCCATTGGCCACAGCAGTTAATTTGGTTACGCCATGAAACTTAAGCGGTGATGCGGTATTAGATAAGCGCAGCTTAGTACACTTACTTTGTCCATTAACAATTAATGATGGCCATGGAGTGGCAAAAGGAATGGGTGGATCGAAAGTGACGGTACCGACTTGACCATTAACATTATTGGTCTTGGTTACTTTGCAAAAGTGAGTTTTACGGGGCCAATCGGCATTTTCCACCCCAGTATATTCCACAGTAATACAAATCACTTGGCCCACGACCAAATAGGTGGTTTTCCAGTAATCGCGATCATTAAATCGATAAGTCGATTGCAAGTAATCTGAGGAAAACGAGTTTTGATTTACAAGGAACCCTGGGCCACCTTCGCGGATTAATTCCCCTGCAGTGACAGACGACTCAATGATCTCCTTCATATCCGTCATGCGAGACTCATCATCCAGCGCAGGGGATTCAATCATAAACACATTCACCAGCGGATCGACTGGTGGCTCACTCACAAACACATGGGCTTGCTTAAGTTTGTTAGTGTCATTGGTGTAAAGCGTGGGGAAGCATTTAACGATATCGATACTCGATTGAGCATGATCAATATCAGAGATAGCATCAAACAGTTCATTAATCTGCCCTGATTGCACTACGTTGTTCGTGCGCTGGCCGCCAGCTTCATTGCTTGAACCTAATAGTTCAGGCTTGAAGATTTTTAAACTATCGCGGGAAATTGGTGTCGGAGAAGTTGCCATATTAAACAGCCTTTAAACAGTGATTAACTTGAGGGTGATGGCATCGACAGCATCGGGGGCGCTATCGCTGTAATTAATATCTGGTGCACCACTAATCGGTTGATCGCGGTAATCCCAAATCACGCTAAAAACCGTGCCGTTAATATCCAGATTGAAACTGGCCGCCCCTTTTGTATTAGCGTGGCTTTCAAGGGCTTCAAACAGACTTAAAGATTCGCCATCACTAAAGAGCATAATGGAACGCCCTGCTTGTTTAGCCGCTACTTCAACATGCTGCGAGCCATCAAGAGCAAACTCAGTGCTACTCACAAAGGGCGTATAACCAAAGCGGTTAAGCCAAATAAAATGCGGTAATTGAAGCGTGTCTAAGGTGATCATGAGGTGGCCTTAATCTGTTCTAGTTCGCGCAAAAACAGCTGCTTAAACTCATCAAGCAAATCGGCTTTCACCACATTGCCCGACGGCATTGCCAGCTCTAACCGATAAATGTGTACACTGCCGCCTGTGTTCTGATTGCTCACCGATGGCGAAGTGGTTTGGCTTGAGGGACTGCGAGTGGAATTCGTCGCGGTGCTTGCACTGCTTGATGCACGCTCGATCGCCTGTGCGTTACGTTCTGCCGATTCAGCTTCGATTTGTTTTAGCTTAGTACTGTAGATTTGCTGACTCAGTTGCAGAGCTTCTTGGGCACTGGCGACGGACTCTTTATCCTGGGCTGTGCGGGCAGCATCGAGCTGCGCCTTAAGCTCAGCCTGTTGCTGCTCATAGCGGCGCTTCTCGATAGCGGCTTGGTTATTATTGAGCTGATCCATCTCATCTTTGAGACTGCCCAAGGTCGCGTTGATATCGTCACGTAGGCCTAGAATACGATCGCGTGTAGCATCAATGGCCGCTTGCAGTGGCTTAAGATCTTCGTCGCCTAACTCGCGTATATTCCACTTTGCCTCGCGGCTAATTTGATTGACACGAGCTAGGCTAATGCTTGAGCTTTCGAGTTCTTCAGTCCATTTACGGGTCAGTAAGGTTTCATTAATGATCTGCTTTTCGCGGATAAAAGCTTGGTTACTGAGCTGCGCCAGCACACCCCAAAAGCCAGTATTCACCCGCATATTGTTCATGATGCTTTTAGTCAGCTCATTAACTCGGGCGTTAAGTTTTTCGGTGCTATCTTCGTTAAAATTGAACTGTTTGTTTAAGTGAGCATAGGCACCCGCAAATAGGTTTACATACTCAGTGGCGCGGCCAGTGGTTTCCTCTAATTGTTCGAGTTCTTGGCGTTGCTCAATTAAGGTTTTAGTGGTCTTTTTTACCTGTTCATCAGTCTCTTGCTCACCATCTTCCAAACCGCCCATTAAGCGTTGCAATATTCTTAGCACTTCAACTAAGCGTTCTTTTTGTCGCAGGTATTCTTCCGCCGTGATGCCGCCGTCTTTATAGGCTTGTTCGAGCCTTAACATCTCGTCAGATACAGCGGCATACTTACTTTTTATCTGTTCATAATTAGCAGCTTCGAGTGCCTGAACCTCACTGAGCTGCTTAGTTTGGTCACTTAACTTGCCCTGTAAACTAATCAGATCTTGTTGGGCTTTTGCTTTGGCTTTACTCGATACCGTCGAGCTGTTCATCACATCGCGGCATTGCTTCAAACGGGCTTCAGTTTCTGCCACTGCGCGGCTTAGCTTGGCTTGCTCGGGTGAAAGTTCCTTCACGCTATCTGTATAGCCGTATTGCTTCGCAGTCAGCTCGCTCAGTTCCTTGGTTAGCCCAAGGGTGGCGGCTTGCGCTTTCAAGGTTTCTGGTACCGCTGCGCCCGTCGCTTCGGCGGCCGTTAATGCCGCTTTCGCCCAGGCTAAAAACGCATCTTTTTGTTGCTCAATCGGTTCACGGTTGTTCTTAATCAGATTAAAGGCCGCTTCGGCTTTCGTATTCACCTGCTCTAAGGCATGGCTACTGGTCAGCCCTAAGTCCTTATAGGCTTGCTCCAATGCCTCGGTGCCCTTAGCCGTGGCATCAAGATAGGTTTGCTGCTCTTCAAACTTGGCGCGCAGTAATGTGAGTAACTTAACGTGGCCTTCGTATTGCTCCCCCGCCGCTTTCAACGGCACTAAGGCGGCATCAATTTGGCGAATGAAACCGCCCATACCACCTTTAACGCCATCGAGCGTTTTAGTTTGTTCGCTTAAGGTAAAGGTCAGGCGCAGCGCTTCTTCAACCGTTAGTTTAATCGGCTCAACGACTTCAACAGCTGCCTGTTTAACCTCTTCCATGGCTTTAGCGGCGTTCTTCCACTTACCAGTGGCATCGTCATAAATCAGTTTGCCTTCGTCTACCGCCTTGTTGAACTCGGCCATAGTGGTAAAGGCTACGCCCGTTTGCTCGCTGAGATCCTTAAGTGAGTACTCCAACTGTTTGGAGCTAGACGCGGCAGCGCGTTTAGATTTTTCCAGTGCTTCTTCAGCGATTAATAACTCTTGGTATACCCGAGCAACCTCGATCAACTCGCTAATCAGGGCTAAGTACAAACCCGCTTTAGCCGCTGCTGCCAAGGCGGTTTTAAGTTTGCCAGCAGCTAAGGCCGCGCCCTCACTCGCCGCAGTGGTACCCATGATCGCGCCAGTGTAAAGACGCATCACGCCGATGGCGGCATTGGCTCCCGTGATCACATCACTAAAATAGCTACCGACTTTTAACGCGAGAAATGCCTTAGCCACAAAACCAATTTCATCACGGAAGTGGTACAGCATAGCCGCGCCATCTTGCACCGCTGAGCCTATGCTTACGATCGTGTCGCTGACTTGCTGCGCCCATTCCTTTAAACGGCCATCGGCGGCCATGGCGGCAAACTCAAGATTCAACTCACTGATCTGGCCCTTAAGCCAATCAAGTGCACCTGACTGAGCCACGAGATCATAGAAGGATGAAAGGTTGTCTTTGAGGTTTGATACTTGGCCACTGAGCAAAGCCATCTGCGCCGCTGCGCTGCCATTAGCGGCTCGGCCCATTTCATCAATCAAACCTTGGATCACATCGCGGCCAAGCTTGCCTTGCTCACTGAGTTTTTGCAGCTCTAAAGTGTTCTTGCCCGTGACCTTAGCCAGCATGTCCCATACGGGCACGCCGCGCTCAATCAACTGCAGGATCTCTTCGCCCTGTAGCTTTTGTTTTGCCCAGGCTTGGCCGAGTGCCAAGGTGATCCCCTCGACCTCTTGAAAACCGCCACCCAGTTTAAAGGCTTGATCCACAATCGCCTTCATGGTGCCGTTCATAGGATCGAGGCCAAAGGCTTTGGCCTTCACAAACGCTTGGTTGACTTCGTTCAGTTGCAGTGGCACATCGATGGCGAATTGCTTTACCCAAGTTGTGGCTTGTTTGCCAGATTCAAAACCGCCCATCACGGCATTCATTTGCACGCCAAGACGCTCAAATTGATCGCCCGTGGCAAAGACATCCTTCAACGCTTGGGCCACACGGTCAAAGCCCAAATAGGCACCCGCTAAGGCGGTCACTTGGCCGATCACGCCACGCAGGGAACTGGCATGATCACGGGCGCTGGCATTGCCCTTATCTAACTGATTAGCAAACTTATCGACATTACGGCCAGTGCCGTCAAATTCGGCGCTTAACTTGCGCTGCGCTGTGGTCAGGTTGTTGTAATCAATGCCCGATTTCGACAGGGCATTTTGCAGCTTAGTGTGGCTGGATGATTGCTGCGCTAACTCGCGCTGCATTTGCTCCAGCTCTTTTTCGGCCACATCAATAGAGCGTGCCAGCTGCACAAAAGGCGCATCCGTTTGGCTGGCACGTTGCTTTAAGTCCTGCAGTGCTAGGGCAGCAGCAGTGACAGCAAGCTCTTGTTGTTCAAGCTCGTTGCGTGACCGCTTAAAGGTGTTGATCAGGTCTTGCTGGTTAGCCAGTTCATCGAGCTTATTGGCTAAGGCATTGGCTTTTTGGCTGGTCGATTGGCTGCTATCGCCTACGTCATCAAGCCCAGTTGCTAAAGGCTTGAGGTCATTAGTGAGCTGCTCTGTTTGGTTGCTGGTATTGCGGCCGCTTTGGGCCACTTGGTCTAACTGGTCGCTTAACGGGTCAAGGCTGTTTTTGAGTTCATCAACTTGGTTCGCACCCGCTTGGCTGGCATCACTCACGCCATCGAGTTCATCAGCGAGCGCCTGCGTCTTAGGATTCGCCGCATCCGACTCAGTGCCGATGCGCTTAAGCTCATCGACTAAAGCCGCAATGTGTTGCTTGCCCGTGGCTTCTGCCACGATCCGCAGGGCGAGTTCTAAGGTTTTATCAGCCATTGGTATCTCGTTAATGCTCTCGTTAGTATCTAAATAATCGGTGTTTAAACGGCGGTTAAATGGGGATTAAAGGGCATGGCAATTGAGTACGGCCATGCCCTTGGGTTAAGCAAAACCGCTTACGCATCCAGCTCTAGGTACTCGAACGGATGATCCTTACCCGCGACTAACTGGGCTTTACCCGCAAGGGTGGCGCTCACAAACTCGCTGGCGGCAAAATCGATCGCAGCCGTAGGCGATAAGCTGGCGTCGAAAACATCGAGCTTAATCGGCTTGCCTGTTTCTAAGTTGGTACCTTCTCCGAAGATCCGCGCACGGGTTTGGGCGTTAATGCCACCGCGAATGAGGGTACCGCTAATGGCGTTATGTTGGCCTGTCACCGTCACCGCGCCGCCCGCTTCAATTGCGCCGCCTTTTACGGCACGCACTAGCCCTAGGGCATAGTTCACCTCATAGTCAGTGCCCAGCACTAAGGTGGTAGCGTCTTTCTTCACCACAAAACCGAGGGCGGCAAAGTTACATTCAGGTAGCTGTATCCAACGTTGATTGGTTGGTAAGGTCACGGCTTCATCGGTTAAGTTGCCGCTGCCCGTGTTCAGCACTTGGGTATCACCCAGCAGTGCCATAGCAATCAGTTCGGCAGGTTGATCGTCGAAGGACCATTCCACCTCAACAGGTTTTGCAATTTTCACCACGCTTAAGGCTTGGCCGTAGCTGTCTTTCTTTTTACTTGGACGTACCTTTTCGTCGGCTTCGGTTTTAATGGCGAGCTTAGTGGTGTTGATGGGACCAATGATCCCCGTTGATTGCCCTTGGGCATTTAAGCGGCCAACAAAGAAGTTGCCTGCGACTAATAATCCACTCATGGTGAGTTCCTCTTAGGTTGTTAAGGTTTGAATCTCAAAATCACACTTAACGCCACGGGGTAATAACCGTGGCTTTTAGTGAAACGGGGTTTAACGGGGCTGTTCACTCGCACAAAGGGGCCAAGCATCTGACCATCCACCGCAATGGACTTACCCACAATCGCGTTTAACAGGCTGACTAATAGCTCACCAGCTTGGCCTTCGTGAATAGATAAACGGCAAGCTAATACCACAAGCCAAGTCTGCTTAATTTGGCTGGTGTTGCCGCCTTGTGCGGTATCCGCCAGCGTATCGCCCAGATACAACACATGGGCGGCGGGGGTGATTTGGCTGCGCTCATCCACTTCGCTTAGCTCATTGGCTTGATAGACCTTTTTCAGCTTCTGGCTCGTCACTAATGGCTCAAGCAGTTGAGTCAGCGCATCACCTGCAGCAAGGTAGTTATCTTTAATTTCAAACATCAGATAAACCCCTTAGACGATGCACGGCCAAACACGCTGCCTGCACTGTCGATACTGACCACTAACTCACTTTGGCTAGCGACTTCACCCGTATCAGCTAGCCCCAAACTGATATCGCCTTTGCTCACTGCGGTTAAAAACTTCACCACAGCGGTATAGCGTTTCTCGACTTGTTCAGGGGCTTTATCGCCATACAAGAAGTAACGGGCGATATCGCAGCAGTTACGCTCCAATACGGCGGGAACCGTAGTTAACGGCAAGGTGTAACGGCCCACGATATAGCCATCAATCTCGGCAGACGCATCGCGCAGCGCCTGCTCAAGCAAGGCGAAATTGATTTCCCCTGGCACACTGTCTTCACGTTCGGTAAGCAGCATTAAGTCCTGCGTACCAAAGCGACTCAGCATGTTGTCAGGGGTGGCGTACATGGCTCTTGTGATGGCTAAGTCGGCCATAGCTATTCACCTGCTTCGTTGGTGGTGCCAGATGGTTCAGTGCTTTCCGTTTCAGTGCTAGGCATTTCAGCGCTTGCGGTAGCCGTTTCGTTTTCACATGGCACTGTGACTTTTACTGCCTGAATCGCACTGACTAAGTCAGTTTTATTCATCGAGTTAACACCCGTGATCGCCAAGTCTTTTGCCAGTTCTTTCAGCTCTTTTGCTGTCAGTTCACCCAAGGCTTTCTCTTCACCGCTAGGTTCTTTCACACCAGTGAGCATGCCTGTGATATCGGTGCCTAATGTCTGATCACCGTCTGGAATGTCCACACTCCCCGACGCTGGTGCCATATCACGCACGGATACTTTAAGGCGCTGATCAGCTTCAAACGCTGCGACTTGCTCATCCGACAACTCGGCCAGCGGTATAAGGTTTTCGCCTTTGGTAAGCGCCATGCCCGCACGGCGATAGCCAGTGTGCGCAAGACAGACAACCAACAGGACTTGAATGTTCTTAGAAGGATTCGCCATTTCATTGTTACCTCACTCTATGTTGGGGTGCAGGCGCATCCTTGTGCCTGCGATTCGCTGCTCAAACTTAAGGGGTGAACACCTAAAGCTGTGGCACCACAAGGATCTCGAACTTGCCTTTCAGTTCGTTATCCACGGTCACGCCGCCTTCATCAATGCGCTCACGGGTCATTAACTTGAGTGCGACGTCTTCAAGAGAAGCTGGGATCACCAATAAATTGGGGCGAATCTTGAGCTTCTTACCGCCATCGCTGGTAAAAGCTTGCATGGCTTTGTAAGCGCTCCATAGGTTGGTGGCATTGAGAGTACGCTTGTTGGCGAAGGCCATTTGCCAGAAGCCAAAGCCCGCTTCACAGCGCATATCGGTGCCGAACTGGAACTCGTTATTGGTCCAAACTGCAGGGTCAGTTGGATTAAACAGGGTGTTTAAATCCAGCTTGCGACGCTCTTGGAAGATGAGTGGCTTTAATGGGCGCGTGGTATCGAGCAAAAACCAAGGTTCCCCCGTATAAGCGCCATCAACCACCATGTTGGCCACCGATACGTCAGCACCCGTTCCATCGTGCTTCTCGTTAACGGGATGGTCAGTGTCAAAAAAGTTCTGCCCGTCATAACACAAAGTGCCAAAGCCTTCTGCTAATAGCTCGAACACCAGATCATCGGGAAACTCTTCACCTTCCTGTGCCAATGCCTGCACCATAGGCTTGTAAATCCCTAAAGTGTCATCTTCCACATCATCACGACTAATACCTATGGTGGTTTCAAAGGTACGGTTAGTGATTGAATAACCATGCTCTTTGATGGAGTTGATCACCCGCGCACCAATCCATTCACGCATTGTCGGCATTGAGCCTAACCAGCCGTAGGTATTGGACTTAGTATTGCTTGGCACAACTGAGGCAATTTTTAAAAACAGTGGATCAGTCTTAGCTAAAGCATTTTGAAACTCGCTACGCACCATAGTGCGCAGGGCTTGTAATACTGGGGCGTTAATAGCAGCCATTATTTTTGCTCCTGATCAGCGGCGATAGCTTTAGCAAAGTCAGCGTGCGACATGCCCCAAGAATCAGCCATTTTGATTTGGTCGGCAGTCAGTGCCGCGAGTTTGGTGTCCTTGTCCTTGATAGGATCGGGAACTGTGGTGGTTTGCTTGGCCGTTAATGCGGCAATAGCCACACGCTCACCCAAGTTGGCAGTCAGCGCTGCCATGGATTGCTGGCCTAACTTGGTTAGGTAATCACGTTCACATTCAAAAGCTTTGCCTTCGTCTATTGCCGCCTTCACAGTTTGCTCAACGGTAAGCACGCCGTTTTCAGCGGTTAGCGCTACCAGTTGCGCGCGCAGGGCCTTCGCTGTTGAAGCTGGCACATACTCGCTTAGGTCAACAGTGCCGACTTTAGCCGTTAGTGCAGTGACTTCTTGCTTTAAGCCATCCACGCTATTTGCTGCCGTGGTTAGCGTATTAAGTGCAGATAGCGCCGCGACCTCTTGCTCAGCGGTTAAAGCTGTCACGTCATCTGGAATTTCAACGCCCAAGGCAGCTAAGATTTTTTTAAGTAATGGGTTCACATGGAGTTCCTCCGTGTCGGTGGATTGGATAGGTTCGTGTGGATTGAGGCTTGTATTAAGAGCAGCCAGTGCAGCCAACGATGCGAGTGGCAACATGCCATCGACACCAGGGCGGTTAGTTAACGCGGCTGAGTGGATAAATTGCGGGCGGCCAGTGCTGGTGTCATAACCGAACACTAGGCTGAAGTACTTGTATTCTTTGGCGGTGAGGTAAGCGATGGCGTTATCGGTAAAGCGCGGCTTAATAAACAAGCCCTGTCCTTGTCGATATTGCACGTCATCGATGTTGAACCAACCAGCAGCGGGTGCAGGCTGGCCATTCTTCTCTTTGTTGAGGGTTTGGTGTTCGTAGTCGATAACTAGATCACCGGCTTTATGGGGGGTGTTTGCTTGCAGGGCCGCGAACGCAACGCTATCCATCAACCACTTGCCACCAGCCACATCTTCAGGGCGACCATCAACGGCGGCAAAGTGGCCATCAGGCAGCGCCTGAATGTAGCCATCCTCACCAACCACAAAGTCGGCTTCTGAATTGACGTTTAACTGGCTGCTTAAGGCGGCAAAGCCTAAAGCTGTGGTGGTTGCAGGCATAAAAAAGGCACTCTCAATAACATTGGAGTGCCTATGATGATCTCGCTTGATTCACTAGCGGATTGGAAAGGTTTCGGGATTAATTAGCTGAATAGAAGCCGTTCAATACAGTGCTTAAAATATTTCCTGCCGTGGCTATGCTTACTTGCCAACTACCATCAATAGCCTTACTCAGCATTCTTTTATACCATGATGTCACTTCTGGTCCGTACTCATCAGCTTTAGTAACAACCTCACCATCAACTGTAATGGCTGATTTCAAATCAGTAATATCAGTTTCTGCAACTTGATGATTTTTTAAAGCTTCGACTAGAGCACCCAGATCACCTTGGATACCGTTATTGAATGTTTGAGTTATGTCACTTTGGCTAACATCACCCAAAATACCATGGAAATTACCATTAAAAGTGATATTCATAGCTTGAGCTCTTCCCCTTTCATCAGAATTAAAGGACATGTTTTCGCCTAAAACTCCTTGCTTTTCCAAATCAGCAGCAAAATCTAATATTTGATTTCTAACTGAGTTCAATAGAAAGCTTATCTGTCCTAATGGCACACGTGCTAAATACTCATAAGTATTACTGAACAGTTGTCTAAAGTCTGTTTGTAAACGTTCTGGTAAATTTAGATACATATACCCATCTGGGTAATTAAGCGTAGATTCAAGTTCTGAAACAGAATTTCTCAATATCGTTGAAGACATTCGCTCCCCATAAGATTGCGGGAATTTTACAGGTATATAACCATGATGCGTCTTAGCGACAAGCTGAGTACCAACACGTCTGTATTTTGGTACATCAGAAGTCGTATATCCATTAAGTTCACTCCTAATCCAAGCATCGTCCAAAGCCAGCTTTTGGGCAACAAGCAATGATTTTCTAGCTAGAGAGGTTACTGAAAGATTATCATCAAGACAATTTTGCTGTAATTCGATAATCAAAGATCCCATTCATAACCTCATCACTTAGTAGACTTGTTATTTACAAAAAGCCCACATGATTTTTCATGTGGGCTTCCACTTAACTAATCAACGCAGGCCACGTCATATACAGATGGTCGAGTAACCAAGGCAGTAATAACAAACTGGTTTTAACGATACAGTCACTCCAACAAAAACCTCTTGGTGGTGGAGGTATCACGTTGACTACAATGATTGTTTTATAAACAATCGGTTGTTGCTCTGAATTGCTCATATAGGTCTCCTAAATTGAGCGTTTATATCGCAAGCAACATCAATCTCTAGTTGCGCATACGCATCTGAATACGTACACTTTAACTTGTGTATAGATGAAGTGCTTGCATTTGCAAGAGCTTCTACAGGAACCACGACACTTTGCCGAGTGTCGTGGTTTTTTTTATACTTCAAAAGCTCTTAACACCTATTATCATGGGATTTTGCGGGCATTTGCAAGTTTATATTCAGTGGGTATCTTGTGGATATCTTGAGGATAAAGAGATACGTTAGTGATGACGAACCTTGTAACACTTCTTGATATTAGCTCGCGTCCATAATGGCGTTTTTTTTACCAAACTCAGTAATCAGGTTTTTAGTACTTGAGTTTTCCTTGCTTAAGGCGTTTAAATTGAGTCAAGGCAAGTTACTAAGAGCGAATCCCGTTATATTGCTTTTGTGCTCGAGGAAAGCAAGACTGGTATCTACGGGGCTAAGATTAGATTGTTAGAATGATGGATAATCCCAATTAAATTGGAATACCCATCATAATCTAGTGGAGCTAACTAGTAGATTGAAAAGGTTTCGTGACCGGGATTAAATGCTATTTCCAATAGTAAAGCTTCAACGCTTCGGTAAGTACACCCGCTGCTGTTGAGATTCCTATTTGCCATGAACCATCAGCAGCTTTTTGAATCATCTTCGAGTACCAACTTGTAACGAGTTCGCCATAGGACCCAACAGCTTTTGGTGCTTCATCAGCATTGATAGCGGCAATCAAGCTTTCAATATCGACTTTATCAATGCCATTCTGGCTTAGAAATTTAGTTAATTGTTCAACATCATTAGTCTTATTAAAGATTAAATTTTGGTTTAATGAACTGTTGACTACATCACCAACAACGCCTTGCATGTCACCATGAATATTAATGGTGACATTAGCTTTGGCTTTAAACTTCTCTTCTTTAGTGAATTCCATTTGCTCACCCAAAATCCCTTCTTTTTCCAATTTAACTGCGATGCTTAAAACTTCGCTTCTGATGACGCTTAACACTCTCTTTACCTGCTGGACAGGTATTTGATAGTAGAACTGATACTTGATCTTTAAAAATTCATTCAAACTTTTTTGCAAATGGGCGGGAAGAATAACATCAACAAGTCCAGTACTGTAACAAGCGGCCTCCTCCAATTCACCTACAGCCTGAGTCAACATAAATTTATCTACGTCTGGGTAGAAATTTTCATCAAGCATGACTGGAATAGCCCCTTGGGATGAAACCTTGGCCACAATTTCCCCTTCAACAAATCGATACTTGGGAGCATTACCGCGAGTATAACCATGTAGCTCGCACATAGCCCAAGTAGCATCCAAACCTAACTTGTTATATATAAGAACTAATTTCCTTATTAAGGTTGAAATCGATACTTGTTCATTTGTGCAATCATGTTGTAGCTCCAAAACCAACGATCTCATCCCTATTCCCTTAAATGAAAAACCTATAGTTGAATGTAAACATTCAGCAGTGCAAAGTAATCTTGAGCATAACCCAGTTTAAAAGCCGTTTAAATCCTTGTTAAAGCGTTTAAGTGGTTTTGGGATAAGCCTTTGTGACAAGTTGAGAACTAAGACGCTTAAATCGCGTTTTAGCGCTTTGCGCAAAAAGCGCCTTCCACTTAGAATGATGGCCTCACTTTTACCTCCAAGGACGGCGTATGGCCACCAATCCCCCTAAGCAACCCCAAGCCGATCAGGCTAAAGCTCCTAGTGCTGAGAAGTCTTTTAAATGGCTAATCAAGTTACTTGCCATTGTTGCGGGTTGTTTACTGATTTTGTACTTTTCAATCTTTCACGGTGGTGTCGGGGATAAAGGCGACTTTGGTGCCTTTGGGGATTACTTTGGTGGCGTGCTAAACCCGATCCTTGGTTTTGCTACTGTTAGCCTACTAGTTTGGTCATTAAAGTATCAGATGGATGAACTGGCTCTTACCCGCCAAGTACTGGAAGAAACCCAAAAAGAAGCTGAATTGAGTCGTCAAGCAATGGAAGCTCAGGTTACCCACCTGCAAAATGAAGCTAAGCTAAACGAATTAATAAGATTGATGGCGGCAGTAAAAATCAAATGTGACGATATGCTTAACTCTAATGTGGCAGAACGAGAGCTATCATTTGGGCCACTTCACTTTAGCCAACCTCATTCTTATGGTAGATATAATCCATCCATCACAAAACGGACCTACCGAGATGTCATATGCATTTATATTCCAAGCAAATTTGGCGAACTATATGACGATCTTATTCCATTGTTACAGAGACAATATAACGAGCTTAATAGTTCTTGGAAGGAACTAGAAGAGTTATTGTGTCTTTATACTCGGTTAGCTTTGAGATACTACGATATTAATAAGAGCACTGAATTTGCAGTTGTGTACATAAAAGAAGCAGGAGAGATGCTAGCACCATTTCATAATATTTTTCAAACAGATGAAACAACAACGCTACTTCAAAAAGTAATACGTGCAAACAGTATTTCGATGTCATCTATGTTGTATGAAGACTTAGATGATTAATAAAGAAACTTAGCTAATTAAATATCCTCCCAAAATCCCTAACATAGATTGTTCATCCTCACGGCTTACACCTAGGTATTGCCGTGCAGGAATACCCGCTGGGCCTGCGGGCATATCGTCGGTGCCGCCGAACTGGTGAATGGCAGCATAGATTTTATTGCTGCCAATGCTTGCCCAAAAGTCGCCGCTGTCGGCAGTCACGCTGGCAGCTAATCCACCTGCACTGGCTTGTAATATCTTACCGCCTTGGCGTTTAGGGTTTGCCTTAAGGTAGGCATCACTTAAGGATGCCCAAGCTTGTCCTGTGGTGGGATCGGCCTCTGCTGCAAATGCACCTTCTGTGGCTGACTCTAGCACGGCAGCAATATCGTTCATGGGTTCGCTTAAGTCATCTAGCCTTTCCATCAAGCTAGTCAGCACATGCATTACAGTGTCATTGCTAAGTGTGATATCAATCTTGCTCATGTCCCTACCCTTTTAGCTGACCTTCAAGCACTTGGTATTGGGCTTGCTGTAATTCAACTAGCGATAACTTAAGTACTTCCACTTGGCCATCATTAGGTGTGCGCTGTAATTGCCACTGGCTCGCGATAAGTAATTTACTATTGCTCGCTGGGTCATTGGTTGCTTGCCCTTCCATTGGATACACATAGAGCAAGGTTTGATTATCGTTATCCCATAGCACGGCCTCGGGCTTAGTCAGCAGCAGCGGTAATTGCTGTAACTGGTTAGGTGTCACCGAGGCTTGCGCTGTACTGAGTTGCCGCTCAGTTATAGCGAGCAATGCGCTAGGCTCGCGGCTTAAACGTGCTGTTACCGCTGCTTGGATCGAGGGAGTTATAAAGCCTAACGCCTGCTGACTTGAGCCTAGGCGCTTCTGCTGCTCTGGTTTGGCGAGTACTTCATCCGTCCATTGGGCAAACTGGGCGTGGCGCAGTGGGCTGTTATTGAGTGCCTGAATAAACTGCGCACGGGTATCGAGGGATTGAATGCTGCCAAGCTTTTTAGCCACGGCCACATCGGTACCAAAGGCGGCTTCACCTGGACTATAGGCCCAGCCTAAATCGGGGCTCATGCTGCTGCCATCGGGCAGATCGATACGCGCATGGGGCACAGTTAACACTTCACCCGTTCCGCGCGCGACTGTCTCAGTGTCAAAACGCTGGATATAACCTTCGCCATTTTCCACTGTGATCCCCATCGCCTTCACTTGCGCCTCGGTGAGCGCCCGAACGCGGCAACGACAGCCCCAGCCATTGGGCGGATAGATGATGTCCCATATTGGATCGTCAAAGCGGAACACTTTACCCCTAAGCCGCGCATGTGCTGGGCGTGTCTGACCGTCATCTATCGCCACATACTGCCAATAGGGGTGGGTTTTAGTGCGCGATAACATGCGCCGATAGCGCCCAGCCATGTAGGCGGTTTGCAGGTTTTGACGATAGATGGTGTTTAACCGATACGGGCTACCCAGCTGTACCTCGCGGCCATCGACTTCCTTTTTACCCCACCATCCGAGCTTTTCGAGTTGAGGTTTAAGGTTTGCCTGAAACTGCTTAGCGGTTAACCCTTGGCTTAGGGCTGCATCTACTTCATTACGGATCGCCGTGAGCACATCCATCTGTGCCGCCTTGGCCACCGTAAACGCACGGGCGTGGGCGCGGGTCCACACGTCTTGCCAATCGTCACTGATGGCAAAGCCTTTGGCACGGAAATAGGCCACTGCATCGGCGGGGGCTTGGTTAATGGCAATGCTTAAATCAACGGTTTTAGGCATTGGCGATGCCCCACAGTTCAGCCACAAACATTAACCGCGCTAAGGTTTCGGTAAGCTGCTCGGTATCCATGGCGGGATAGTCCTTTTCCAGTTGCGCCCGCAGCTGCTCCGGCTCGCTCTGCAGTTGTGCCAGTAATGGCTCTACCATCGCCATATAGGCTTCGCTCATTTGACCTTGAGTGAGTGCATCCAAGGCTTTATCTAAGGCGGTTTGGCTCGGTTCACTCAGCGGGGCATCTGACTGCATAGCCGCCACCTCTGTCGCAGAGAGTGCGGCCAAGGCCGTCTGCTGATTGTCATTAGCGCCTGCTGCGCTGGCATTGGGGTCTTCTTGCTGGATCACCAGCACGGCTTCGCCATTCGCGGGCTTAGGGATACGGGTCTTTTCATGCAGCCAGTTTTGTGGGATCTGCATGCCCATGCTGACAAACGCCCGCAGCGGATAAGCTAAGGCCCGTAAGTCTTCGGCTTCTGTGGTATCAAACACTAAACGTGGATGACGGCGATGGCTTTGATAACTCTTGCAGTTAAGCGCATATAAAGGGGCCACTAAGTCGCGGGTTAAGGTTTCGGCAATCAGGCTAAGGTCTGCATCGCGCAGCTCTTGGCGTACTTCGTTATGCACGTTACCGAGCGCATTAGTTGAGCTTTTACCGTCGGCTTGGCTGGTCAAGGTGCCGCCTAAAATCACCTTGCTCATGGTCTTTTCAGCCCAGCTAATCATCAAATCAAAGGGATCAGCTTGACCTGTGGCGGCACTCTCAAAATCCATCACCATGCCCTTGGGCATAATGCCACCCGCGTTATGGCCAATGCTCATCACTGCATTTAACAGGGCGCGCTTTTCCTCATCGTTGGCACCCGCTGGATACTGACCAATACGCAGCGGCAAACCGTAGATCTCAAGGAACTCAGCTAAGTCGCGCACACTGTAGTTTTTAAAAATAAACGGCCAGATTAACTGACGCACTAAACCACTGCGGCTGACATAGCCCGACTTGGCTGGATGAATATGTTTGATCCAACCAAAGGGCCACAGGTCAGCGCCATTGACCGTGGCATCACGCAGCCGCAGTTCGTTGCGCCGCTCAGGGTGAGTCATAAACCAAGACGGATCGCGATACTCTGGCACTTCAATAAACCATTCCCCTAGCTCTCGCGTCCAGGCTAACTCGTGCATGCTAAAGCCCTTGAGAATGGCATCACTCATTGACTTAATGAGCGTCTTTATCCAGTTACCTTCTTCGAGCATCTCTTGCAGATATTCAGTGTCGGCCTTTTCCTGTGGCGTCGGGTTACGGGGTGGAATTAAATAGTAATCCACGCCGATCAGTGCCCGTTTGCGTTTGTCTAACTCGGCATATAGGTGGCCGTCTTTCTCTTCGATATCTTCGGCTAGTTCACATTGGGCAATGAGATCGCCTTGCTCGGCGGCCTGCAAAATATTGGCTGCACTGGCGGGCGTTAAGCCACTACTCGGGTGCTGACTAAAGGTACGTTGCAGACCAATTAAACGCACATCGTCGGTCTGCAGCGCTTTGGCTTCACGCTGTTTAAACGGCCGACCACTGGCGTCCAAAATACGTGATTCAGTTGTTTTTTCTTGCATTACCAGCAACCTCGCTGCGTTTGATGATCATCATCCTCATGGGCACTTGCTGCGGCATTCGGATTGCGGTGATCACTTCTAGGAATGGGGGTGAACTCTATGGGGGCACCGTCTAAGGTGGAGGCGTATACCATCAAGAACAGGCTGATCGCGGCATCACCATGGCGTTCTTTTTCTTGGCCTGTCCGCACATCGCCAAGGCATGGCGTACCTCGACGGTTAATGCTTAAGGCCCGCAGGTCAGTACTGGTGTCGTCATCCCTTGGGATAGTGATAAGCCCGTCTTCAAAGTGGCTTTTAAAGCGTGGCATTTGCTCGCGGTAAAAGGACTCAGACAGCATCACACAGGCGATCACTTCACTGCCGTATTTATCCTGGGCGTATTCGGCTAAGGCTTGGCCATTACCGCGCGCATCCATCGCGCCGCCCCTCAGCCGTGGTAAGCGGTCCACAATGTAAAACAGGATCTGCTCTTGTTGGCGAAAGGGAATGTTTTTAAGCTCGACCTGTAACTTGGTTTTAATGTGCAAGTCTTGGGCGATTTCACCCACGTCAATCACGGTTAAGTCACCACTACGGGCAAAGTCTTCACCAAAGCAATGGGGGCGTGCAGGGTCTAAGCTATCGAGAAGCGGCTTTAGTTCATCCTCACACCACTTAAGGATCTCCGCCGCCCGTAAACCCTCTGGCCATTGTCCAAAAGCATCGTCTTTTTTAAGGCGAACAACGGGGCCGCTATCTGTCACGCTGGCCATGCGGGCTTCGATTAACGCGCGGTTAAGATAAGAACCACCGCCAGACTTAGGCACGCAAAAGTATTCTTCTAATGCGTCCTCTTCGGTAGCTGTGGCTTTGAGTAATTTTGCTTTCCAGTCATCCTCGGCCGCTTGGCTCCATTCGATGCCGCGCACTTGGCAAATACGCTTATACAGCCCCTCATTACAGGCATCATCTAAGGTGACGCGGTGAATGGAGTAATCTTTTTTACCCGCACGGGAATCATTAATCAGCTCATTGAACTGGTTATCAATGCCATTATGAGTGGAGATCAAGCGTACCTTTGCGCCCCACATGGTCAGCGCCAATGCCGCTTTTAGCACTTCGGCCAAGCGTTCGTGGAACGCGGCCTCATCAATGGTCACATTGCCTTGCATACCGCGCAGGTTCGAGGGATTACTCGATAGCGCCTGCACCTTAAAACCTGAGGCAAAGTAAATGGCAAAGGTCAGGATCTCTTTACCGTCTTGGCCTTCATCAACAAACACTTCTTCTTGGATTTCGCCTGCGGCTTTATCAAATACCTTAGCCCACATGGCCGCAGCGTCGATAAATTCCCGTGCCATCTCCTTGTTACTGCCCACATAAAAATGGTTAGTACCGCCTTGGCCACTGGCAGCGCCTGCGGTAAGAGAAGCATCGGCAGCCTCAGCCCAAGTGAGTCCAGTTCGGCGCGACTTTTCGGCAATTTTCAGCGGTGACTCGTCGGCTATCCAGCGCTTCTGATAACCTAGCAGCACTTCTTTAGGATCAAAGATGCTGAGATAACTGGCCTCAAGCGCAGGATCAAAGACGGGTTTAATGATGCCGTTCATCAGGCGATCCCCAGTATTTCGCGCTTAAGCAAGGCCACGGCATCACTGGTTAAGCCAGCGGTTTTCGCGACCTTCTCGGCGGCATTAGCCGCTTCGGCCGCGAACGCGGTGCGGATCTCTTTCTCGCGCTTATGGTTGGCCATGGCAGCAGACTCCAAACGCTGCACCGCTAACATGGCGTCTTTAATCATGCCAACATCGGCACCTTCACCTGTTTCATCTTGGTTTAATAAGGCTTTAAATAGCTGTGAACGTGCCATTTCAAGGATGAGTTTAGTCACTTCACCCGTGGGCTTGTCACCCAGCTCTGCCGTCCACACTTGAGTGATCTCACGCATTTCGCGCAGGGATTTACCCACGGCCTCCATCTTGGTGGCATAGCGATTGATGCCTGCGCGGGAAAGCTGGTTTTCCTCAGGCAAGCCTGCGGCTTTAATCAGCGCATTGATTTCATCGAGCAAATCAATCTGCTGAATCGAGCCATTACGTAGCCCCGCATCGAGCTTTTTGCGGATAGGATCGGGCAGTAAATCCACCTTAGAGCGGCGGCCTCGGGTTTCACTCGCCATGGCTATTCTCCCGCTCTTGGGCGTTTAACCCCTGGCACTACCGCGCGACCTGTCGCCACATCTTGGCCGCGACCTGTTAGCGTGGCCGTGGTCACTTTGCCCACTAACTCGGTTTTAATCAGCCCTTGCTCGTTAAGCCAAGCGAGCTGCACCAGCAAGGCATCGCGGCTAATGTCGAGGCCGTAGGCATTTAAGCCATCTTGTAAGATGGACTCGTTGAGTGCGAAGGCTCCCGCCTCGGTCAGTAATCGAAGCACCACAAGGCGTTGGTGCTCATTGATAATTTGCTGCATCGCCATTAATGGCCTCCTTTCAGTTCGTTTTCGAGAAGCATGTCGGTCTTGGTTTCTAAGCGCCGAATGCCTTGTTCCATTGCGCCAAAGCGCTCACCTAAACCTGTGAGGGTTTTATCGAGCGCATGCAGTTCGTCACGGGTCGGCATGTACTCCAATTGCATTTCAGTTTCGCTAAGGCGCTTGTCGATTTCAGCCACCTTTTGGATCACCTTTTCATGCTCAATCCGTGGGGTAAATCGCGTGCTAAACCACGCCATCAGCAGTGCACAGAAAACGCTAATGACGCTGCCAATGAAGCCCCAATATTTACCGAAATATTCAAATAGCGATTCGATCATAAACGCTTCCCATAGCGCTGCTTTTGGCGCTTATCTTCATCCTGTTGGCAACTAATACAGCGCAACTCGTTAAGCCGCTGTGGCTCATTTGGCTCTAAGCAATCAATACAGATGCCATTGCCAGTGCTGTGTTGTTTGTGCCTGGCGGCATCCCGTACTGCATCAACACAGGCAGCTCGCTCGCGGGTTTCCATATTGCTAGCCCAATCGTTTTCGTCCATGCCTATCCCTTATTTTTGGCTTATTTTGTTTGGTCAGTTTGATGGCGTTGCCGCCAATCGTGCAGGGCTTGCCAGTCGAGGTTGCATTGCCCAAGGTCAGTGAGTAGCGAGAGCATTAGCCCCGCTGACTTTGGATTGGATAGGCACTGTTCCTTCTGGGTTTGCAGGCACTGCAATACCTGTAGTGGAACCTGAGTGACGTTGCACTCGCGCATCAGTACTTCGGGCGGCAACACATATTGGGTCTTGTAAATAGGCACGTAACGCACAGCGGGCGGCGTTGTCGAACACGCGCACAACATCGTTAGGCACACTAGCCACACGCCATGTTTGTGTTTGTTCATCCTGGGCGTCCTCAAGTAACTGGGTGAGTTGATGGTTAAGATCTTGATTGCGGTTGGCTAACGCGGCCTTTTGCTGCTCAATGGTTTGCACCTGTAGGGCGAGGGTTTCGCCTTCGTCTTTTAGGGCAATACGTTCAGCGTTGGCGTCTTGTAGCCATACCGCTAGCGTGTCTGCACTCTGTTTTAGGGCTGCATTGTCAGTTAACGCTTGGGTGAGTTGGCTCTTAGTACTCTGCTGTTGGTGGTACATCAGCCCAATTGTGACTAATGCCAGTGACAAAAATAGCCACTGCACAGTGCTAATGATTTGAGAGGGATTCATTGCGCGCCCCCCTTTGATTGCGAGAGGCCCAGTTCGCTTAGGCAAATGGTTTGCTCTTCGGCACGGCGCTTGATGAGGCCATTTAGGCGCACCTTGTTACCGAATAGGTCGGTGCCATACGTCCAGCCATTACAGACGCGCTCACCCGTTTGCTTATTGGTTGAACAGGCTTGGGTTAGCTCTTTGCACGCGCCCACTCTGTCGCCAGCTAACAGCTTTTTACGCAAGGTTGAGCTGGCAAAGTTGCCATAGCCCGCCCAATGCATAAACGACAGATAGGCCGCATGCTCGCCATCAGTAAGTGCTACAGGGGCCGTGAGTTGCAGCAACTGCTTATCAGCGCGAGCGATATCCTTGGCAAAGATCTCCATGCATTGCTGCTCGGTGAAGGTTTGATCAAGCTTTAAGTCTTTGCTCGTATGGCCACGGCATGCGGTCAGTACACCCACCGCATCAACATAGACGCTCAGGCTATTCCCTTCCCATTTATCGGTAAGCTGTGCGCCAGTGATGGCCGCCGAACTTAAGCCTGCGGCCAGTAAAATCGCCTTGAGTTTACTGTTCATTAGGCACCGCCGTAGCTTGTGCCTTACGTTGATCGCGGGCTTTTAAAATATGGAGGTGAGTGACGGCATGCCAGCCTTGATCAAAGTAGCTTTGACGAGTAAGACTATGGCTATACAAAGGCACGACGGTAGGTATATTGCCTGATAACTCCGCCTTGATACGGGCATTAAAACCGTCTTTGGCGCACTGGCGATAGACTCGGTTTTGTATGCGTTTGGGCTGCGTATTCGCAATCGGCATACTGTTAACGCCGCTGCGACTCTGGCATTTACGAGAAGTATTGTGGGTAACAAAGGCCATAAAAAAACCGAGACAGTGAACATGGGTTCATTGTCTCGGCTTAAGGGGATGGAGCGGATTGGAAAGGTTTCGGGATTAGTTTCGCAAATTTGAATCTGTATCAAAAACATATCGGAGTTTAAAATTATCTTTCGGCAAGATTTCAAGCTCATAACTAACACAATCACTACCTAACGGTAACTCGTTAACTATTGACAAATAATAACTTTCAAGAACCAACATCAATCTAGGTAATTCTATTTCCTCATCAAACAAAGATACAGATTTCACGCCATTCGATTCCCACCTCAAAACACCATCCTTTTTATTCAGTAATTCTAATGTTTGTTCTACCTCCCCCAATGGAATTGACACGCACATAGACGGTTTGTTTGTAAACTGACTGTACTGATATACCACCTTACCCTCAAAAATATTTAAAGCCTCATCAATATTATTTAGATCTAATTGGCTATAACTATATTTAACTGGATAATAAATCTTTAAATTCAGTTTCGCAGAAAGCCTTCGACATTTATCAATGTATGTAAGCAAAAATGCCGTATCATAAATATCACCCTGTTCCCAATTAATAGAGGATGTTGATTTTAAAGCAATTACACCATCAACCTCTAACGAGAGCTCTAACTTCCCATTAGAAAGTTTCGTATAAAAATCATATACTCGTTCAAAAAATGGGAGTTTAATAATATTTATTAGCTCCCATTTCATCATATTTACTGAAAAATATATTTGAGCTTGGACATCAGTGGGATCATGTGATTTTCTTAATGTCATACTAAATATGCCATTACAAGCCTCACCTGTGAATGTAAAAGTCTTCATCCCACTAGAAATGGAACCATTTACTTCGCAAAAAAAATAACGCTCACTAGTAGTCGGCTCAATAACCACTAATCTAACAGTAGCAGGTATTTTCTGTCCCTTGATCTCGAATCGTCCTTCTTTACTATTAACAAGTACATTGAAAAGCTCCGAACCTTTTAGATTTATTTCCTGTGTACTTAAAACAAAATCCTCACCGTGCTCAACAAATGAATGCCAACGCTTCTTGTTTTCAACTTTGTTTTCAATTGATAAGCTCAAAGGTATATTTTCTTTAGCATTAAGTATGTATGACTGCACACCACGTTCATATCCTGTTTCTACAAAAAACCTTGGATCAAGTTGCTCTAATGCTAACCCGCTGGCTATATGGACATTTGCTATAGCATTAGGAATAAAAACTTGTGGCTGCCTTGTCATTGCCATACACAGCTGATCTATGGCATCTGTTTTTGATGGTAGCTTCTCTCCCCGTTCTTGTAATGCTTGAGCCTCTGCATTTGATTTCCAAGATTGCAGCAGACTAGCCGGATATCGGACAGGATCCCTATCAATTTCGGTATGGCAATTTGTACATAACCAAATTCCATTATCGAAATGCATTCTCTCATCAGAAGTCATATTAGGATCATATCTCGCTGCACCAGGAGAAGCAGCGAAAATATGTGCAGCTTCACCGATACAACCAGATTTAAGTTCACCGTAAATAGGTCCTATAGTGGAAACCCTACAATCAGGTTTTGAACACCGATGAGCTACTCGCTCTTTCAATAATTTTATCGTAGGAGCCTTAAATCCAGATTCTCTTGCCATTAATGCTCCTTAAAATGAGGTATCACTTAAACGAATATTATTTAAATATCCTGAACTGGTTATCGCTTAGTTTCGTCCCTGTGTAGTTCAAAAAACAGGGGTAGAACTCACCGCCAGCATAAGCACCATAGCTATTTTTAGCATTGATTTTTATCTGCAAAACACGCCTAGCACCACTGTCATCATGAAGCCAATCGAAAAAAAGTCCTTCAACTTTAATCGAGTCAGGATCTTTAAAGCCAGCATAATGCTTAAGTACCTCAACGCATTGTGCTACTAACTCATCTTCATTTACGGTATTTTCGCCTGAGTGCAACTTGGCGGGTGGAGTAATAATGATAGGTTGCGCATCTTCCGCACAGGGAGTTTGGCTATAGGTATCAACACCGTCAGTGGTGCATCTGTAGATTTCAGCATTTGCATTAGTGCTTAGCAGTGCAACGAGGCTTGTGAATAATATCCATTTAATCATGCTTCAACATCCTAACTGTTTAATGCCCAATTAAACGCTAATTTAAGCCGCTCGTTTCATATGCATGCTCTATAATCCAGTCTAGAGCTTCAATTTGCGTATAACACGCTGAATTGAAAAGTACAAATTCATTACCATGACCATCGAATCCTCCACAGATCTCTAGCTCCCCCATAAAACCTCTTTTCTTAAACTCTTCAATGATTTTTTCTCTTTTTTCTCTTATCACTGTTTGTGGGAAATCAATTCTGACGATCCCTTTTGTATCAAATTCTTTTTTAGAAACACGGTCTATCGTTAATAACATACATTGTCCTTATGTATCCTAGGCCCATAATAAGTATCGATAAGTTTATTGCCAAAGTAAACCAATAAAAAGGGCTACCTTTTGGTAACCCTGTGATATAGATTGGATTTCAAAACAACCGCCTCTGCTTCCTTGCCACAAATGCCGCCCTTTGCTCCGCGACTATCTGACTGATCCGGCGCTCGGTGAGTCCATAGTCGCGGCTTAACTGCTCAAGATTATTGCCCTTAAACTCGCGCCAAATGCGGATATCCCGCAGCGCATCCTTGAGGCGCTCACCATTGGGGATGTAGATATCGCGTCCACCTAGGTAGGCACTTAGGCTTGTGGCTAAGGCTTCGCTGACATTATCCGCGTTATCAATATCGTATTGCTTTAGGGTTTGGCGCATCACATCGCACAAGCTTTGCAAGGTTGAGGGCCAGCGGCGAATGAAGTCCTCACGTTCATCGGGCTTAAGCGTGGCTAAGGTTTCGAGGGCTTGTTCCAGCTCGGCGGCGCTGGTGGACAATAAATCCAACTGGTTTTCGGGAATGCTAACCGCGTTTAGAGTGTTCTTACTCATGGCCATGCCCCTCGTATTGCGCGACGATCACTTCATAGTTTGCGGGGCGTGTACCTGCTTCATTCATCTTTAGCCGCTCACCACGGACGGTAATCCGCTCGATAAGTACGCGCTTATGCCAGTTTTTAAGGCTTTCTAATACTTTGTAGGCTTGCTGTTCTGTCATCCAAGCGGTGGCATCCACGCCTTCACTTTTACTACGTAGAGTCATGCGGCGCACATAGGCATCGAGCGCTGACTCACTGTTATCCTGGATAACTAAGTGATGGCCCATGGTGATCCAAATGGCACGTATTTTATCTATGCTGGCCAATTTACTTTTACCCGCAGCAGGACTTAAACGGCGTTTAACCGCTGTTTTATTGTTGGTTGTCCCTTGTTTAGAGCCTATAGGTTTAAAGCCCTTTTGTTTAAACACTTCTAGCGCCTGTTCAAGCTCTGGCAAGTTCATTGCCCGCAAGGAATCTTTACCCGTGGCATTTTTCAGCATGGCGCGGTAGATGGCTTCATCGAGCTGCAATGATCCCTTAGCCACATTGATTAAGGTGATAAGGCGCTTCTTGTGTTGAGCGACTGGGTGCGCCTGCGCTTTAGTCTGCACAGGGGCTTTTTGATTAGTTTCTAACATTCGTCATCCTCATCGGTTGTCGCACTGGATACTATCTTGATGGCTTTAGGTTGACTCTTAAGGTGCTGCCAATTCGGTGTTGCTGCATTTAAAAAGTTAACAGCCCATTGCTCGCGATCATTGCGTAGTTCGGCTTTGGTTTTCCCCTTACGTACATGACGAATGGGGCAATAATCCATGGCATATTTGAGTAATCGTTTCGCGTAAGGTGTCATTCATATTTGCTCTTTTTGTTAGCTGCTCATCAGTACCCAGCCACTACGCTGGATAGACCTCGCCCCAATGACTGGAGCGGGTTTCGCAGAGTTAACGCATTGCTGGCTTTGGTTCTAGCAGTTCTAAATAATTGAGTGACTTCTCCATAAAAAAGGCGATCACAGCGCGGCGCTCGCCCGCAAACTCTTTGCTTAACTCCTTAAGTGCATTGAGCAGCGCGGCGCACATCATCAAGCAGTAATGCGGCCTTTCAGAAGCTAGGCCACTGAGTTCGCTGCGCAAATTGTCAAAGCTAGCTTCAAGTAAGGTCGCTTGGCGTAATTGAAACGCCACCCGATCGAGTGCGGCTTGGTTGTCATCGAATAGGTGTTGAATGCCCGATTGTGTGCTGAGTGTCATGATGTGCTCCTTGCCTACCCTAAAGGGTGCTGATATCCAGTGGTAGTTGGGTGTATTTGCCATTAGGCTGACGCTCATATAGGCGCAGGTACTGGCTAGTGCCTGTGATTTGAATCGCGTCAGCTATGGCGTCCATTGCCCGTTTCCAATTGGCATCGTCGATATCCAGCTGGCGCAGGCTGAGCACTTGGTTAACGTCGATTCGGCCTTGCTGGTTTACCCGAAAGGCATGCTCAACCATCGCCATCAGGCGGGTATCCGCGCCACCGCTCCAGCTTTTAATGCAGTCATCAATCAAGGTTTTAGCGGTTTGAATGCGTTCATCAAATACGCGGTGTTCACCCACGGCACGGCGCACTTGGTACTTGCCATCAAAGCTAGTAAGCAAAATATTGCCCTTGCTGCCACCGACCTTAACGCCATATTCACTAGCCGATAGTTCGGCAAAGCCATCAATTTGCACCATCGTCATCAGTTTGAAATTAAGCATCTGTTCACGCAGCTCTTTAGCAGAACCGACAATAGCCAGCACGACTTCATCGCGCAGTTTGTCCACGGGCTTGATACGATCTTCATGCACCAAATCGCCTACCGCGTTTTTGCGGTAGCCCTGCGGAATAGCAGCTTGGTTGTGGGTTTGTTCTTGTGTGTTCATCTTATTTGTCCTCATTCCAGCGCACTGTCACGCCATGAAATTGCACCGCCATACAACGGCGACGAATGCCTTTTATATTCTCGATAATCTCAACTGCCATGCGTTTAAAATCACGGCTTGGAACGTCAATTTGGATAACACCGCGATGCTGGCTAACGACCTTCATCCCACGAAGCCTTAAGGCGGCAATCACATTGATAGCTTTTGTTTGCATGTTATTTACCTTTCCATTTGTTATCCCAAAGGGCGCTATTTAGGCGGTTAGCCACCTTTTGCAACTCCCTTTCGAGTAGTTCGATATGCTGTAGTTGATCGCCCTGGGCGAGTCGGCGACAGAACGCGAGCTGTTCCTCTACGTTGTAACGACTGTCTGTCGCCGATTGCACATCGATCCTCTGTGTTACTGCCGACTGCTTTAACTGCGAATGTGGGCAGCCACCGCGACAGGCGCGATAGAGCCGGACGCGTTGTGGGTTGGTAGAGCTAAAAGGCCGTTCTTGATTGTCTTTGCAGGTATCAACGCTGATTTGTCCTGCAACGGGGCACTGAACGTGGTGACGTAAGTAGCGCCCTTCGACACGATTTTTAATGGTGTCGATATTGCCTTTGTATTTGTTCAGCAGGACCTGATTAAGCATTGTCGGACTGACACCTAGCTCTCTGGCAATCTGCGCTTGGCTGCTCTCACTGACTTTTAACTCAAGCACTTGGAACCAATTGTCCTTGTTCATAGCGCCTCCCTATAGGGATAAAACTTCGATTTGGTTGGTGCATAAATACCGTCATCGATTAGCTCTGGCGCTAAAGCGCCACAGTCAACATTGAGGTGATAAATGATCATTTCCTCTTCGATAGCTCTGATGCGGATCAAGCCTGCCCGTTGCAGGGCATTGAGGTAACGCCTTACCGTTGAACGCGCCACCCTAGCTGTGACCATGATTTCTTCAATCGAGAAATTGCGCATGATGCGGCAACTGTTCCAGATCCGCTGATTCGCTTTAATCTTGGCGAACTGAGACTGGCGCTTTAACGGGCTGTCATCGTTTAACCAGTAGCGGTTGGTCAGCCCTGTACGCCCTTTCCATTCGAGTGTTAAGCGCCCTTCTCGATACAAATCACGCAAAAAGCGATTCGCGAGACACTTAGGCATTCCCGATGCATCGGCAACTTGTTCAGCACTAAAGCTGACTTTTCGATTGCGACAACAGCACATAAACAACCATGCGCTATGCCTTAACGGGGTTGAGCGTTTGACTTGTGCCATAACGCTTAACCCACAAGGCTTGGACGTCGAACACCATGGAATGGCTGTGCCCCCCAGTGTTCTGCAGTGACGTAATCAAGTTCGTTCATTTTGGCGAGACGTTCGATTTGATTAAGCCCAATGACAATACGACGAGCCTCACCACTGCTGGCTTTACGCAGTTCATCAAGGAGTTCTGGTTCGACTTTGATGTCGTTGTCTAAGAGGGAATCGGCCATCACCATGACGTCATCTAAGTCAGCTGGTCGAAACTCAACCCACTCTGAAATACGGTTAAAGAACTGTTTGCGTGTACTGATACGGCGGGCGATTTGGTCCATACCAATGAGGATCACTGGGACTTCTGTGTTGTCGTAGAGATCGCGCACAGTTTCAAGCATACGAACATCCGACATGAGGTAGTCTGCTTCATCGATGAACAGTGGGCGTTCGTACATGCTCATTTGCTCGATAGTGAAATCGACCATCTTATTAATGCGCCACATGCCGCTCGATCCGAGTTCGCCCACAATGCGGTTCATTAGCGTACTGGCACTGTCTGTGGCCATGGCTCGAACATAGATACCGTTCACTTGGTTAAACAGATAAGTGGTTGCAGTTGTTTTACCAAAGCCACTTGGGCCATGGTACAAACCGAGACCTGGTACACCTATGCCTCGGGTACAAAGGTTGTCGAAGGCGTCTTGGGCTGTCAGGACATTTTTTACAGGTGCGATCACTGCTTTCATTTTGTATACTCCATTTGCTTTAGTTTTATGGCCTTCATGGCCGTTGTGGGTCATAAGTGCTCAGTTGGTCGCTCTGCGCTTATGGCCCATGATTTCATCAATGCGTTTTGCCCCTAACTTGTTGTGCTTTTTGTAATCCTTTAGGAATGCGTCCTCCTTTGGTGTTAATTCACGGTTGAGAGATTCAGCGGCAAGCAAACGTGCCTTTTCGTGCTCATTACGCACTAAGGTTGCATGCTGTTGATTAATGGTGTTTTTACGTTCTTCAATCGCTTTACGCTTCTGGCGTAAATGCTCAATTTGTTGGTCGCTATAAGCAGGCTTATTGGTTTTAACGAGCTGCTCTGCAGCCTCAGTTAATGCCATTAAACTGGGGTTTTGGTGGGCTATTGGCTGGGTTGGAAACTCGACTAGTGACTTAGCCTGCTTGGCATAGTGCTCGATGACGGTTTGATGGATCTCGCCTATGTTGAACGTTTTAGCGAGTTGCTTCATTTCGGCCCTGAAACTACGCAGTGCCTTGGCTTCTTCTTTTTTGGTTTGACGATAAGCCGCAGGGCTGATCTCTTGACCTAAAAGACGACTATCAACTGCTTCGATTCGGGTTTCCCAATTATTGATCGGGTAAATAAACGCACGAGCGACGTCTGTTGGATCGAGAAATACACGGACTCGTTGCCCTTTCCACTCATGCTCCAACATTTCAGGAGCCGTATAACGCAATCCTCCCGCTTTAATAAAGCCCTTAAGGATGGTGTACTCGCCAACGTGGTTAAGCAGGAGATCTAAGGCTTCAGGATGTTCGACCGCCCGCACTTGATATTGAGCTGCGCGATAGACTTCATTGGGTGTTTTACCCTTTAAGCCATCGTGTGCGCGGAGGTGATAATAGGCATCTACCCAATTATCAAGAAGTTGCTGTAATTCCGGTTGCGTCATACGGAGATCGTAATCAGCCTTTTCGTTCTCTTTCTTGTTGCGCTCTTTAAGGCGTACCGCAAATTCTTTCCGAGCCTCGATAGCCTCGCGATCATTGACGTTATGGCCAATGTAGCCAGGCAGTAACTCAATAAGATCATGGCTGAGCGTCTTAAAGAAACGTTCGATAAAGGGCTTTTCCCAACCTGAGTATGGGTTAGCTCGGCTTTGTTCTAAGTCGAGTAAGTGATAGATGCTCGTGGTTCGCTGGCTGACATAATCGCTGCCGTTATCGGTACGCATTAAGCCGCCTTGGTTTGGGACTCCCCAAGCCAGCAAGGTTTTACGCATTAAAAGGCAAATACCTTCGCTTGATGAAGTGGGCGAAACAAGCAGTTTGACGCGACGAGTGAAGCAATCGATCACCGCAATAATGGTGTGTCGCCCTTCTTTCAACATTGCATCGACTGGGGTTGAGTCAAATTCCCATACATCGTTTGGCGCAGCCATCCATGGATAGGTTTGCTCAACTGCAGTCCGGTATTTATCGTTGAATTTTTTAGGGTTTGTAGTGAATGTAAAAGCCGCTTGATTCTGGCTTATCCATCTATTCACCCAGCGGCGAATGCTGGAGATGCTTGGGATCTGCCAAGGCATGTCGGTTTTTATCGCATAGATCTCGGCTAGCTTTTTAAGCTGCTTTGCCTTGCCTGCCAGATGCGGTTTGGCAGTGATCAGCCCCTTTAGGAAGTCGGCTAAGTCGGGCTCGTCATTCAGTAGACAAGGACGCTCAACTTTATATTTACCAGCGAGTGCGCTAACGCCATCTTTTTCTAAGACCTTTTCCCAACGGCGGATCGTTACAATAGAAACGCTGCTAATAATTGAGAATACCCAATCCGGTAGTGCAATCGAACGCTGGGCATAGGCTTTGCAGAATGCTTTTTCACCATCAACGAGCTTGCGAACCTCAAGGTAAGGCATGCAGAATTTTGCCTTGGCATTGACGATCAGCATCTTTGCATCAGCCCGCTTTTGTGCTTTATCAGGTAGGTTTATAAACTGCTGAATGCTCTTGGCTTTTTCTGTTTGACTCACTGCAGGGATTTGCAGTTTGGCAACAGCAGATCCTGCACGCATCAGGGACGTTGGAGATGTTGCTATCTGCTCCGCTTCCTGTTTTGCCAGCTTCTGACGAGCCTCAAGGGGTAAACTATTTAGGTGATATTCAAATCCACCACCTAGCCCTTGTCGCCTTTGCTTTTGCCAGTTCTCCTGTTTTGCTCTATCACGGACGCGTCTATCCCCGACATCCAATAGCTCTGCAATTTCTACAGTGCTAAACCATTCCTTAGTCATGGTGCTCTCCCACTAAATCAACACCAAGGTATTCAGATAAAGCAGCCATGATCTTGATGGCTTTTAAGCGTTTAGGTTTACGACCTGTATTGGGTGCAAACCATTGAACGCACTTCTGAACCGTCCTTGGGTTATATCCATGCGTAATCGCCCACGCACGGCAGCTTTGTCCATTTGCGAGCAAGGCTGCATGTATATGACGAGCGCTTTCTATCTTCATAAGAATTACCGTGCTAATATTTTGATTACGTTCGCATTGCGAACGAACGCAGTTTAACTACAATACGTTACGCAGTGCGTAACGTATTGCGAATATAGATCCGAGTTAGGCACAAATCAACAGCTTTCTGCTTTTTTGCGCAGAAAATTACGCACTAAAGTTATTTAAGTGCGCAAAAGATTGATGTAGTTTCGGTTGAATATTCAGTAAACCATTACTTATTCGGTAGTTTTTAAGTAATAACTATTGCTCTCTTGAGCGTTAAATAGATTTTGGTTCGAGGAAAATAATGAAGTCGGAAGCCTTACATTCAGATCCAACTTTAGATCCGACTTCCACAACTGAAGTCGGCACTCTTGCTGACCGTATTTCGGAAGCAATTGGGAAAAACAGTATTAGAGAGTTCGCCATTAAAATTGGCGTATCTGAAGGCACCCTACGTAATCTAATCAAAGGTGGAGAACCTAAGTTAGATACAGCAATACGTATAGCAGAAGAGGCTGGCGTGAGCATTCGTTGGCTTGCAACTGGCAATGGCCCTAAATACCCGAATCGCCAACGCGATGAAATTTCCCAGGAAGGTATTGTTTACGTCCACCAAGACCAATTCAATGAAGAGTATTTCTTGATTGAAGGCTATGACGTGGTGGTAAGCACTGGGCATGGTGCGTTTAATGATGAAACAGGTGTACGCAGACGGCTGCCGTTTAGAAAGAACTGGCTTAAATACCGTAGTTTAAAGCCCGAGAATCTTAAAGTCGTCTATGCCAAAGGCAATTCGATGGAGCCCGCCATACACAGCGGAGATAGCTTACTGGTAGATATCAGCAAGACTACGCTAGAAGACGGCTGTATCTTCGTATTACGTCTGGGCGACGATCTTTACGCCAAGCGCTTACAGAAACTATTTGATGGCGGCATAGAGATACTCAGTGACAACAAGGAGTATAAATCTCAGATTGTCTCTGCGGGTGAACTGCCAATGCTGCAAATTATTGGCAAAGTCGTTTGGATGGGTAAAAACCTCGATTAAATCTTTAAAAGTTCCGAGTTTATCAATTTTGATGAACTGTGATTATTTTTCAAAGCTGGCGAACCATTTTGGCGCCAGCTTTGTTTTTATCAATCCTAGTGAATCACTTCCGACTTAACTCACTACTCGCACAATTCTTGTACACCAAGGCCTCCCGCCTAGTTTCAACTAATCTCGGCTGTTCTCACTTATTGTCAATCCATTTGACTGGTTACATAACACGAGCTGTAGTAGCGCATCTGGTGCCACAACTGATAGTGAAGTGCATCACTTAATTTGAAAAACAGCTCACGCTAATTCGATAAAGCCTCAATTAACACCTCCATCAATAACAGCAAACTTGTTAAAACAGAAAAACGGACTTTAACGGCGAAAAGATAACCCACGTTTTCTATCGGTATAAAGAACTGAGTAAATTCACATTACCCCATCTGAGATCCTTTTTTGAGCGGTTTGAATCTTAAGTACTCAACCAAGTACCGAAAACGATGTCGATTATTTAGCGAATGATTTCAATTTCATAGAATCACCGCTTAAAAACGATGGACTCAATTATGGCTATATTGCGAATTGTTAAGTGGTTTTTCACGGAAAATGTCGAATTCTGCACCACGATGCACATTAGATGAGCACTTAACAGCATAATTACACTTTTTTTAGTAACTCGAGTTGACTCATCCAACAGAGCGTTTTACTATGCGCTCCGTTCTCAACGAGTCGCTACGATTGTGTGAAACGATTCCCCTGTAGTTCAGTCGGTAGAACGGCGGACTGTTAATCCGTATGTCACTGGTTCAAGTCCAGTCAGGGGAGCCAATTTAAGCACATGATAAAAATGAGTTAGAACAAGCAGTAAGATAAGTTGTAAACAATTCCCCTGTAGTTCAGTCGGTAGAACGGCGGACTGTTAATCCGTATGTCACTGGTTCAAGTCCAGTCAGGGGAGCCAATTATATTATCAAGCTGATGCATTAAAATGATTCCCCTGTAGTTCAGTCGGTAGAACGGCGGACTGTTAATCCGTATGTCACTGGTTCAAGTCCAGTCAGGGGAGCCAATTTAAGCAAGCTAAAAAGTCGATAGTAATATCGCACCTCGATTCCCCTGTAGTTCAGTCGGTAGAACGGCGGACTGTTAATCCGTATGTCACTGGTTCAAGTCCAGTCAGGGGAGCCATTTAAGAAGTGTTGTTTCTGTAAAGTCGATAGCAATATCGCACCCTCTACTCCCCTGTAGTTCAGTCGGTAGAACGGCGGACTGTTAATCCGTATGTCACTGGTTCAAGTCCAGTCAGGGGAGCCAATTTATTCTTCGTTTTGTTCCCGTGTCTTTGCCTCTTCTGGCTTCTAGTTACCCTATTCTTTTCCGTTTTGTTTTTAAGCAAATGCAGTTACACTGTTATCAGCTTATTAATAAAAATTTATGAGTGTCATCACACAGATAGCTGCAGTTAAGTATTCTTGACTTAAACTTATCCTGTTTGAGCTCACCCAAAAAAATAGAGCGGATTTTTATGGCCATGTCAAAATCATATCCAATTTTTTTACTGCTTATTTTCTTAGGTCTTTTTGCTTGGGTATATCAAAGCGAAAATAGCCAATTACAAATCCAACAACAGCAAGAACTGGATAGCTTTAAAACCAGTTTAACCCGCTACCAACAATGGCAAGGTGATGGCGCCGAACTCTTCAAAAAGCTTTCTGAAAATTACCCATTCCAATTTTTCCAATATATTGATGATACCGATGGCCAACGGAGTCATACAGAAGGTCGTTTAGACAGCCAACATCCTCATCCTTTAGCCCGTTTATTTTCTATCGAGCTCAGTCATACACAAAAATTGGCAACCGGTCGTTTACAAGTCAAACTCAGTGCAAACCAAGCGATTGAAACTTCGATTAGTCATACTCAAAAGCTCGGTGTCATGTTACTGGTGGCTTACCTTATCTTGCTGTTAGTTTTTATTCTGTTAATGTCAAAACATAGGGCGGCGATACGTTATGCTGCTGATTATATTTCAAAAATACCTGAGTTAGGGTTTTCTGCTGTCGCATCATCAAAACTCACAGGTGAGCTCAACCCCATTGGAATATCCCTTGAAGAGTGTCGTCTTCAACTTAAAGCCCAAATCGATAAACTCAATCAAGAGAATGAAAA
Organism: Shewanella sp. SM87; assembly: GCF_025653705.1. Taxonomy (NCBI): domain Bacteria; kingdom Pseudomonadati; phylum Pseudomonadota; class Gammaproteobacteria; order Alteromonadales; family Shewanellaceae; genus Shewanella; species Shewanella sp. SM87. The sequence goes on along the minus strand of NZ_JAKKSC010000009.1, from coordinate 76,660 downwards.
GCTGCATAAAGCGGCCTATCAAGACACAGTGACGGGTTTTGGTAGTCGCCAGCGCTTTACCCAAAAATTAGAAACCATAAGCAATCCCGATATTCCTCAATTGGGGCTGATGGCAATGGTTAAGGCCACAGAGCTTGCGCAAATCAATCAAAAACAAGGGCGAACTGCGGGGGATGATTATCTTTCAAGGGTGGCCAATTGTATCCGCAAAGCCTGTAGTAAGTATTCAGATGCAGAATGTTTCAGGGTATCGAGCGCTGATTTTGCCATCTTTATTCCTGATGTCATGCTGAAGGATGCGCCAAAATTTTTAGATCAATTAAAAATTTATCTCGATGAATATTTGCTGATGACAAAAGCGGAATCTGTTGCCCATATCGGTTTAGTTCCCTATCACCAAGGTACCGATGCGGTTAATTTACTGACGATTGCGGATACCGCAGTCAGCATAGCGCAGACCCTTGGGCCTAATAGTTATCATATCCAAGAAAAACTCAATGGTGACGAGCAGTTTGGCGATGATCGCTGGAAAATGGCGATCAATGATTTAGTCACTCGCCAAGCATTAAAATTCTACCAACAGCCAATTCAGCCGTGTCGTACCGATGTAGAGGTTTACCGTGAGTTGTTGGCGCGCTTTTACAATAGCGAAGGTAAGTTTTTACCGACCACCACAGTGATCGCTATGGCCGAACGTCACGGTATGAGTTCTGAATTAGATAAACTTGTGGTGATCAGTGCATTAAGAATGCTTAAGGAAAACCCGACCATTTCGGGTAACTTTGGTATCAATATCAGCGCATTTTCTGCGCATCAAGATATGTTTGTCGCTTGGCTAAAGGACATTTTAGGCAAGCAAAAATACATCGCCTCACGCTTAGTATTTGAGATCAATGAGTCAGGTATGCAGTCTAACTTAGGGGCAAGCTATAAGTTCGTTCGCGAAATACATAGCGTTGGATCGCGGGTGTCGATAGAGCGTTTTGGCATGAGCTTTACGTCCTTCAAATTCTTCAGTGAAGTGCGCCCAGACTACATAAAGCTTGATGGCAGCTACACATCGAACATCGATGAAGACAGCAATAATAAGTTCTTCGTCCGTATGATGGTGGATGTTGCAAGACGGATAGGCATTCGGGTTATTGCGACCAGCGTCGAACGCCAAGAAGAAAAACTCACCCTCGAAAAACTCTTAGTTGATGGATTGCAAGGCTATTACATAGCACAGCCCCAAGCCATGGCGATTACAGATCAAATTTAATACTTTAACGGGTTAATTCGTCGCCAAAATTTACAGTAAAGATGGTTAACCCTGCATTCTATATGTTGTTTATGCAAACGGAAAAGTCGATAATACGGCCAAGATCCGTTTAGAAAAGTATTGAGATGACTGAATATCTCCTCTTGTTGATCAGTACAGTACTGGTCAACAATTTCGTTTTAGTGAAATTCTTAGGCTTGTGTCCTTTCATGGGGGTCTCCAGTAAACTGGAGTCCGCTATTGGCATGTCTATGGCGACCACTTTTGTGCTGACGTTAGCCTCGATTCTCAGTTACCTCGTCAACCAGTATCTACTATTGCCCTTTGATCTGAGCTACCTGCGAACCATGAGCTTCATTTTAGTGATTGCGGTTGTGGTGCAATTTACTGAAATGGTGGTGCAAAAAACCAGTGCTGCACTGCATCGCGCTTTAGGCATTTACCTGCCGCTGATCACCACTAACTGTGCGGTGTTGGGTGTTGCCCTATTGAACGTTAACGAGAAGCACGATTTTATCCAATCGGCTATCTATGGCTTTGGTGCTGCGTTAGGCTTCTCATTAGTGTTAATTCTCTTCTCGGCGATGCGCGAACGTTTAGCTGCCGCAGATGTCCCCTTACCTTTCAAAGGCGGCGCCATAGCGATGATCACCGCAGGTCTTATGTCCCTCGCCTTTATGGGATTCACAGGATTGGTTAAGTAAGATGTCCGGAATTTTAATTGCAGTCATATTGTTGACCCTATTGGCATTAGTCTTTGGGCTATTACTCGGTTTTGCCGCCGTTAAATTTAAGGTTGAAGGCAATCCGATTGTTGATGAACTCGAAGCGATTCTGCCACAAACCCAATGTGGTCAATGTGGTTACCCTGGCTGTCGCCCTTATGCTGAAGCGATTGCCAACGGTGATAAAGTCAACAAATGCCCTCCCGGCGGCACTGCCACCATGGAAAAACTGGCGACCCTGATGGGCGTCGAGCCAGAGCCGCTGAATGCCGAAGCACAATCTCAAGTGAAAAAGGTCGCCTACATACGTGAAGACGAATGTATTGGTTGCACTAAGTGTATTCAAGCCTGCCCCGTGGATGCGATTATCGGTGCAGGTAAGCTTATGCATACTGTGCTGACAACCGATTGCACGGGTTGCGATCTCTGTGTTGAGCCTTGTCCCGTCGATTGTATTGATATGATCCCAGTCACCCAGAATCTTAAAAATTGGAACTGGCGCTTAAATGCCATCCCAGTGACTCTCATTCAAGAGATTCAGAATCAAGACCCACAGTTAGAAGAGGAAAAGCGGTGTTAACTTTATTAGATCAATTAGATAAAGGAACCCTTTGGCGCTCACCCGGTGGTATACATCCACCCGAAGTCAAATTCCTCTCGAACGCGACGCCGATTAGCCAACTGCCCTTAGCCGCTACGTACTTAGTGCCCATTCCTCAAGTCGGTGAAAACTGCACACTTGCGGTAAACATCGGCGATAGCGTATTAAAAGGCACGCCGTTAACGCAAGGCACCTCCATTTGGCATTTACCTGTGCATGCACCGACATCAGGCACTATCATTGCCATTGAGCCAAGGGCAAGTAACCACGCCTCAGCATTGCCGGTTAATACCTGCGTTATTCAGGCCGATGGCAAAGACACTTGGTGTGAGCTGGTGCAAAATGAGCTTGATGACTTAAGCCATCAACAGATGATCGATAAGATCCGTGCTGCTGGCATTGCAGGCATGGGCGGCGCGGCGTTTCCAACTCATATTAAGCTTAATCCGGTCAGTGAAATTGATTTAGTCATCATCAACGGCGTCGAGTGCGAACCTTATATCAGCGCCGATGACAGATTAATGCGCGAATACAGCCAAGATATCCTCGCCGGTATTGGCATTATTCATCGGTTATTAACGCCAAAACGCATTGTTATCGCCATTGAAGATAATAAGCCAGAAGCGGCCAAAGCCATGCAAGCTGCAGTCGTCCAATGTGGGCTCCCAGCGGACAGCATTCGGGTAACCGTCATTCCGACAAAATACCCTTCTGGTGGTGAAAAGCAGTTAATTCAAATCATTACTGGCCGCGAAGTACCCTCGGGCGCGATTCCCGCCAAACTCGGTATCGTCGTGCATAACGTCGGCACTGCCTTTGCGATTCATCAAGCGGTTACCCAAGGTAAACCGCTGATTGAGCGCGTTGTGACTGTGACGGGCAAAAATGTCGGCAAACCGGGAAACTACTGGTTACCGATAGGCACACCTGTTGAGCATGTGCTGGCTGCGACTGAGTTCACGCCAGAGCCTGCACAAAAGGTGATTATTGGCGGGCCTATGATGGGCCATGCATTGGCAAATATCCAAGTGCCTATTTTAAAAGGTACTAACTGTATTCTGGTGCCAAGCAGCCAAGAAATAGGAACTACGCCAGAAGAAAAAGCCTGTATCCGCTGCGGCGAATGCGCCAATGCCTGCCCTGCACTCTTATTGCCACAGCAACTCTTTTGGCACGCCAAGGCCGAAGAATATGACAAAGCTGCCAGCTACAATCTAAAGGATTGTATTGAATGCGGTTGTTGTAGTTACGTCTGCCCGAGTGATATTCCCTTAGTCGAGTATTACCGCATTGCCAAATCTGCACTTAAACAAGCCGCCGATGAAAAGCAGCAAGCGGAGCGCGCTAAACAGCGTTTCGATGCCCGTTTAGCGCGTCTTGAAGAAGAAAAACTTGCCCGTGAAGCTAAGGCCAAAGAAGCCGCAGAGCGCCGACAAGCGACTATGACTGGCACGGATAAAAATGCCGTCGCTGAAGCCATGGCACGGATCGCCGCGAAAAAAGCCGCAGCGGCACAATCAGCAACTGAAGAGTTGTCGACTGAAGAATCATTGAATCATCAATCAAACGTAATAGGCACTGATACGACAGACGCGCCCAAGGGTAAAGCTGCCGTTGCCGCAGCCATCGCCCGCGCTAAGGCGAAGAAAGCTGCCCAAGTGAATGTTGATGCCAGTGATGAATCCCTCTTAGCAACAGATGCAATCGCGCAAGAAGCGCCATTATCTCAGAAGGACAAAGTCGCCGCGGCCATTGCTCGCGCCAAAGCTAAAAAGGCGGCTCAGCAAGCCGATACCGCGCCGCTTGAAACGGCTGACAGTACACCAGAAGCCAGCGCTGCCGATGATAAAAAGGCCAAAGTAGCTGCCGCAGTCGCGCGGGCAAAAGCCAAGAAAGCGGCGCAGCAAGCAGAAACCGCCGCTAGTGATATTGAAGTTAGCAATACTGAAATTATCGTTAGTGACGTTAATGATTCAGAAGCGATTAAGAAAGCCAAAGTAGCCGCCGCGGTTGCCCGTGCTAAAGCGAAAAAAGCCGCGAAGCAAGTTGAGACAAATGCTGACAATGATTTAACTCAGACCGCGACTCCGGCAGTTGATTCCGCAACTAGCGTTCAAGCAGATGTGAATGATGATAAAGAAGCTGCCGCTACTGACGTTAACGACGCTGAAGCGATTAAAAAGGCGAAAGTGGCTGCCGCAGTTGCTCGTGCCAAAGCGAAAAAAGCAGCGGCGTCAATTGTTGAGCCTAAGTCTGATTTAGAGGCAGAGTCCACGTCAGTTGACGACATTCAAACTAAAACGAACGTGGCATCGCCGTCGATAGCAGCACTTGACGCCGTCGCAGCTAAACCCGAAGCCGTTTTACCATCCGCAGAACAAATTGCAGAACCCATTGAAACGGCAGCCTTATCAGGCGATGAGCTTAAAAAAGCGCGGATTGCTGCCACCATCGCCAAGGCAAAAGCCAAAAAAGCGGCACTCGCTCAACAAACCGAAGTTTCGAGCGATTCAAATGTTGCTAATGATTAAGAACAGAATGATAAAAAGGGAACACAATGGCGTTTAAAATAGCCTCATCACCCCATGTCACACGTAATTTGCAAACCTCAACTGTGATGCAAAGGGTGATTTTATGTTTACTGCCGGGCCTTGTGGTGCAATGCGCCTTTTTTGGCTGGGGCACACTCGTGCAAGTCCTGCTGGCGATCCTCGTAGCCTTAAGTTGTGAGGCCGCGGTGATGAAACTTCGCAATCGTAATATCAAAGCCAGCCTTAGCGATAACAGCGCCATGCTGACCGCAATCTTGATTGGTGTCGCCATTCCTCCCCTAGCACCTTGGTGGATGATAGTGATGGGCACCGCCTTTGCGATCGTTATCGTTAAGCACCTTTACGGCGGTTTAGGCCATAACCTGTTTAACCCTGCAATGGCGGCGTATGTATTGCTGCTAATCTCATTCCCAGTGCAAATGACCACTTGGATAGCACCGAGTACCGTTGCGCTGCATTCACCTAGCCTAGCTGAGAGCTTGCAACTTATCTTCAACATTGGCGCCCACGTTAACTTGGAACAGTTTCGTTTAGGGATAGATGGCATCGCAATGGCGACGCCACTCGATACCCTTAAAACCGATTTATCCCTAGGATTAACCACCACTGAAAGCCTGACTAAAGCCATTTTTGATGGCAGCACAGGTGTAGGTTGGTTCTGGGTGAATTTAGCTTATCTGGCTGGCGGTTTAGTGTTACTTAAACTGAAAGCCATTCGTTGGCACATCAGTACTGGCGTGTTATTGGGGCTCTTTGTTGCATCGAGTATCGGTTTCTTACTGTCGCCCGATACCCAAGGCAGTCCCCTATTACATTTGTTTTCTGGCGCGACCATGTTAGCGGCATTTTTTATCGCAACCGATCCCGTCACAGCTGCAACCAGCCCCCGTGGTCGCATTATCTTCGGCGCGTTAATTGGTGTGTTGGTGTATATCATCCGCATTAAAGGCGGTTACCCTGACGCCTTTGCTTTTGCCGTGTTATTGGCTAACCTCTGCGCCCCCTTTATTGACTACTATGTGCGGCCACGCACCTATGGTCATTCAGCTAGCTAAGGCCATTGGGCGGACTAGTCATGCTACAAGATAATGTCATTCTGCTGGTTACGAGAGCTTAAGGAAAAAGAGTTGAAAAATCCGATGATTAAAAATGGTTTTTTATTGGCACTGTTTGCCTTGATTTGCACGGGTCTCGTCGCCGCGGTCAATCAACAAACCTTTGACAAGATTAAGCAGCAAGAACAACAGGAATTGATGCGAGTATTGCAACAATTAATCCCTGATGAAATTCATGATAACGAGCTTACCGCTCAGTGTACCTTGCTATTAAACAAAGAAGCATTAGGCACGGATAGTCCAATGCCGGCCTATATTGCTACCCATGCAGGCAAGCCTGTCGCTATCGCCATGGAAGCCATCGCACCCGATGGCTATAGCGGTAATATTAAATTAATTGTTGGGATTAATATCCAAGGTGAAGTCTTAGGCGTACGTACCTTGTCCCACCAAGAAACCCCTGGGCTGGGTGACAAAATTGAACTACGTAAATCGAATTGGGTCACTCAGTTTGTTGGTAAAGTGCTGGGCTCTGCAGATGATAAGCAATGGTTAGTTAAAAAAGATGGCGGTGATTTTGACCAATTTACCGGTGCAACCATCACCCCGCGCGCTTATGTTAAAGCAGTCAAAAACGCGGTATGGTATTTCAGCACTAACCAAGCACAAATTTTCAGCCAGCCGCTAAATTGTGAGGCCAACCATGACTAATTATCGCGAAATTGCGTGGCAAGGACTGTGGAAAAACAACCCAGGCCTAGTGCAACTGTTAGGTTTATGTCCGCTACTCGCGGTTACTGCAACGATCACTAACGCCCTTGGCCTTGGTCTAGCCACTATGCTGGTGCTAATTGGCTCTAACATTTTGGTGTCACTGGTGCGCGACTATGTACCCAAAGAAATTCGTATTCCTGTGTTTGTGATGATCATCGCCGCGCTAGTCACCACAGTGCAACTGCTCATCAATGCCTATGCCTACGGCCTGTATTTATCCCTTGGGATCTTCCTGCCATTAATTGTGACGAACTGCATCATCATCGGCCGCGCCGAAGCCTTTGCCTCGCGTAATAATGCGTTTAGTGCCGCCTTCGATGGTCTAATGATGGGCCTTGGTTTTACTTTAGTGCTTACAGTGCTGGGCGCAACGCGGGAAATCTTAGGTCAAGGCACACTGTTTGATGGTGCGGATCAACTGCTCGGCCCATGGGCTAAATCGTTAACCATGCATCTATGGCAAGTCGATACCCCATTTCTCCTTGCTATGCTGCCACCCGGTGCATTTATTGTGATGGGATTATTGATCGCATTGAAAAATGTGATTGATAAAAAAGTCAAAGAACGCCAACCTCAAGTCGCCGCAGAACCGAGCGTTACCCGCGCACGGATCACTAAGGTAGGTTAGGCTTTCAAGTAACGACAGGCATTATGGCGCTCGTGTTAACGCGTTTAATGTGTGCCTAGCACATGATGAGCGGCAAAACTCAAAGCATAAGAAAATCAGCGAACGTGGGTTGTAAACTCATCAATCATCATTAATAGGATATTAATAATGAACGGTTGAGAGTTGAACCCCACCACAGCGCAGGAATCGTACATGAATCAAGAAAAACGTATCCAGATCCTCACTCGTCTTCGCGATAACAATCCCAAACCTGAAACCGAACTCAATTTTTCAAGTCCCTTCGAACTACTAGTGGCTGTGACGTTATCGGCCCAAGCAACAGATGTGAGTGTCAACAAGGCAACAGACAAGCTCTTTCCTGTGGCAAACACAGCCCACAGCATTTATGCCCTTGGCGTAGAAGGTTTAAAGCAATACATAAAAACCATAGGCTTATATAACAACAAAGCCATCAATGTGATCAAAGCCTGTGAGATCTTGATTGAAAAGTACAATGGCGAAGTACCAGAAAACCGCGAAGCCCTAGAGTCTCTGCCCGGCGTTGGCCGCAAGACGGCTAACGTGGTACTAAACACTGCGTTTGGTTGGCCAACCATCGCCGTCGACACCCATATTTTTCGCCTCGCCAATCGCACTAAATTCGCGCCCGGCAAGAACGTAGTCGAAGTGGAAGAGAAAATGCTAAAAGTCGTGCCAGCTGAATTTAAAGTCGATGTACACCACTGGTTTATCTTGCACGGACGCTACACTTGCCTTGCGCGCAAACCCCGCTGTGGCAGCTGTATCATTGAAGACTTGTGTGATTTTAAAGAAAAAATTTATCCTGAAGAATAAGCTTCGAATCAACTGAGTGGAGCAAATTGACGTTTCAGTGTTGTTTTCACCTTGATTAGACTGGATTTCAGACAAACAAAAAGCCGCAATTGCGGCTTTTTGCTTAACTTGGAACTGGGTTAACTCAAACTTGTATTAGTCGTTAAAACATTGAAACAAAGAACGCACTGAAAAATAAAGCAATAACAACTGTGGTGCCTAAAGCCATTTTAAGTTCGGTGTTCATCATTCGCTCTCCTAGTTGGTATGGCTACATTATTATCAACCCAGTGATAAAAACCCATGTTTGTCTCTGTGTTTTGTGAGCGATAGCCAATTTATCGGCAATTTTCTCTTCTAAATCCTGAAAATTCCTCTTACAGACAATCATTTCCCTATCCTAAGCGTTAATCTGGGTCAAGCGCTGTAAAAAACAATGGCTGACATTTATCGAGGTCCATTTACGGATTTTTGGTATACTCCACCCCGTAATCTATTTAGAGAGAGGACCTATGTCGCAACTATTACATACTATGATCCGCGTCGGTAACTTAGAACGCAGTATTGCTTTTTATACTGAAGTGCTCGGCATGAAACTACTTCGCACCTCTGAAAATCCAGAGTACAAATATTCTTTAGCTTTCGTGGGTTACGGTGAAGAATCCACAGGCCAAGCCGTGGTTGAACTGACCTATAATTGGGGCACTGACAAATATGATTTAGGCACAGGCTTTGGCCACTTAGCGATTGGTGATGAAGATATCTACGCCCGTTGCGCTGCTATTGCCGCAGCCGGTGGCAAAGTGACTCGCGCCCCAGGTCCTGTCGCAGGTGGTACCACTGAGATTGCGTTTGTTGAAGATCCAGACGGTTATAAAATTGAGTTCATTCAAATGAAATCAGCAACCCAAGGTTTAGGTTAAGTCCTGTCAACTGAACCCGAAAAATAGCTGAGCAAGACTATTTATTCAGCGAAAAATGCCGGATCTTCATTCGGCATTTTTGTTTTTATACTTTAGATATCACGTTATCCACAAAGAAAAACAAATAAAACCAGTGATTTACTGCTCGCGCCATACGTCTAAACCGACTTTATCGAAGCTTTATCTTGTGTCAGCTTTCGCTCGGTTTTGTTCGCCACTTTACGGCTGAAATGACGTTTAAACCAAGGCGTGCGCCACAGCAGCAACACACTAAAACCTACGATATACAGACTTGGCTCGATGATTTCCGATTTTACCGACCAGTAAAAATGGATTGGCGCCAATATAGCGACTAAATACACCCCATAGTGCAAGGTTTGCCAACGACGTCCCATCTTACGCATCAAGGCTTTAAACGAAGTTATCGCCAAAGCGGAAACGATAAGATAAGCCACAGCGCCGACTAAAATATACGGCCGTTTTACCACTTCACTAAACAGTAATTCCCAAGCAAACAACAGATCTAAACTAAAAAAGGCCAAGATATGTAAAGTGGCATAGGCAAACACATATAACCCCACTAAACGGCGGGTCTGCATCAACAGCCCTTGCTTGGTCAACTTGGCAATCGGTGAGATCAGTAAGGTCGCCGCTAGCGCATTTAATGCGCCTATGCCTGTGTAGTGAATAATGTGCTGCACGGGATCGCCACCCGCACGGCCAAGCACCACAGTGAGCACAAGGTAGACGATGGGCACTAAACCCAACAAATGAAATAACGCCTTTAGCCAAAACAAGTGCTTAGCGGTTAATCTCAACATAGTTTGTCCCCGCTTAATAGCGAATCCCCAAACAACAAACCAATCATCAATAGTATTTCCTCAGATCCATGCCGTCATACAGTGAAGCCACAAACTCGCCGTAACCGTTGAACGGCTGGGTATCGATGCGGGTTGCTGAAAACAATCCCCCCTCGCCGATACGACGCTCTGTGGCCTGCGACCAGCGCGGATGATCCACCGTCGGATTAACGTTGGCATAAAATCCATACTCGTGTGAGGCAAGCTGATTCCAGCTGGTCGGCGGTTGTTTATCCATGACACGAATTCGCACGATTGATTTAATGCTCTTAAAGCCATATTTCCACGGCACCACTAAGCGAATGGGCGCGCCGTTCTGCGGTGGCAGGGTTTTGCCGTACAAACCGACCGACATTAAGGTTAAATCGTTCATAGCTTCGGCTATCGTGAGGCCTTCAACATAGGGATAATGAATACCTCCCCCCATTAATCGGCTCTTCTGCCCCGGCATTTGTTCGGGATCGAAGGCGGTTTCAAAGGCGACATACTTGCCCTTACTGGTGACGCCAACTTTTTTCAATAATGCCGCCAGCGGGAACCCCACCCAAGGGATCACCATAGACCAAGCTTCAACGCAGCGCAGGCGATAGTTACGCTCCTCAAGCGGGAACATTTTAGTCAGATCATTAAAATCTAAAGTCATGGGCCGTTCAACTTCACCTTCGATACGCAGTTGCCAAGGATCGACTTTAAAGTCTTGGGCATTATTGAAGGGATCTTGTTTGTCCGTACCAAATTCGTAGAAATTATTATGCTGCGTCACTTTATCAAACGGGGTTAACACATCGGCGTCACCGTACTGCTTATTGGATTGAAACGTCAGTGGCGTAGTGATAAATGAGGACTTAGGTTGATCGCCAAATAGATCGAATAATCCAGCCTGCACATAACCGGGCACGCTGGCACCGATAGCACCGAGTCCCATGGTTTTTACAATTTGCCGACGCGAGCGAAATACCGCTTCTGGCGTCACTTGGTTGTCTTGCATGTGCCACTGCGCTTTTTTAAGAATACCTGGGGTAAAACGGGAATGTTTAGCCAATTGACACCTCTACCATCCAATGATTAAAGCCACCGAGTCGCGATAAAAACCTTCTCTGGCGCTCGTCTGTATCGCTCACTCTTATATAGACAGGTAAAAGCCAGAAAAACTTTCCACCCGTGAATAAATTCACCTTAAACGTATAAGACTTGCTCATTCAAGCATTAAGCGCAGATATAGTTGATTAAAGGGCTTGAAGCCTGTTGGGGGGCATGCGAACCTAAGCGCCAAAGCTAAAGGAGTGCTATTGATCATGCCATTTTCTCAATCTTTTTCTGTCGCCGAAATCATCGGCCTTCTCGCCATTGCCTTCTTAGGCCTGTTGATCGGTGCTCTGCTCAATCAAAAACTCACCCGCCAACGCTGGCAACTACACAAAGACCAACTTGAGCAAGAAATGCGTCAAGTAAATGAAGATGCAGAATTATCCTTAGCACAACAGCAAATTTTGGTCGATGACAAAGAAGCGCAATTACGTCAATACCAGCAACGCCTTGAGCTCAAAATTGAACAACTGGGCAAAGCCGAGGCCTTAGCCGAACGCGTGCCCACCTTAGAGCAGCAATTAAATGATAGCCAGCGCCGTCAGTTAGAGATCCAATTAGCCCTGTCGAAATCCAATGCCATGCAGCAAACCATTCAAGCCAAGGCCGATGCCCAGCAAGAATCGCTGCAGGATAAAATTGCCAGCTTAGAATCGGCCGAAGTGCGTTTACAAACCCAATTTGAAAACCTCGCAAACCGTATTTTTGAAGAACGTAGCGAAAACTTTAAGCACCAAAATGCCAGCCAACTCGAAGGCGTACTTGGGCCATTAAAACAACAGCTTGAAGGATTCAGACAGCAAATTCGTGAATCCTACACCCACGAACAATCCGAGCGCAGCGCCCTTAAACATCAACTTGAGCACCTGCGGGAGCTCAATCTGAAGATGAGCCAAGATGCCATCAACCTGACCAAAGCGCTCAAGGGCGATAACAAACAGCAAGGTAACTGGGGTGAAGTGATCCTCGATCGCGTTCTGCAGGAAAGCGGCCTACGTGAGGGCCATGAGTACCATACTCAGCAAGATCTCAAGGATGATAGCGGTAAACGCTTTAAGCCGGATGTGATTGTGCATCTGCCAGAAAATAAAGATGTGGTCATCGATGCTAAGATGTCGCTGGTTAGTTATGAGCGCTATTTCAACAGTGAAGATCCAGCACTGCGCCAACAGGCCATTAACGAGCATGTCATTTCAATTCGCAGTCACATTAAAGGCTTAAGTCAAAAAGATTATCAACATCTGCACGGGCTTAAGAGTCTCGATTATGTATTGATGTTTATTCCTATCGAACCGGCATTTTTACTGGCATTGGAGCATGATCCTAGCCTAGTCAATTTTGCCCTTGAGCAAAATATCATGCTCGTTAGTCCAACGAATTTGTTGGTGGCCCTGCGCACAATTAACAATATTTGGCGCTACGAATATCAAAATCAACACGCACAAACCATTGCAAAACAAGCGGGTCGAATTTACGACAAGTTATGTGGTTATATTGAAGATATGGAAAAACTCGGCCGCGCCTTAGATAATGCAGAAAAAACCTATCACAGTGCAATGAACAAGCTGTCATCGGGCAAAGGCAACCTAGTGCGTCAAGCCCATTTAATGCAGCAGCTCGGGGTCGATACCAGCAAACAACTGGATAAAATGCTGCTAGAAAAAGCACTCAATGAAGCCCAGGACGATAACGACACTCAGGATGACGACTCTGAACTTAATCTATCGCATACCCGCGATCCTAAGGACACAGAACTCGAGCCTGTCGAGTGCGATGATAGATAACAAGAATTGAACACCCATTAATTACCTCAAATCGATACGGACATGTCGATTGATACCTTGATGCCCGGAGGCAAACGCTCCATGTGCAAAGCAGTTATAAATGTGGTTATATCCAGTGCAATATTGCTCGCAGGCGTTTTGAATGCCCCTGCTGCACTTGCGTTAACGTCAACGCAGAAAACCTTTCTTGAGGCCGAAAAAGCCCTGAAGAAGCAAGATTATGCAACCTACAAACCCCTACGGGCAAAACTAGGTAATTATCCGCTCGCGATTTATTTAGATCATGATATCGACATCGGTGCTCTTAATGCCTTACAGGGTTATGCAGCTAAAGCCTTGATTGAAAAATATGAAACCACCCCCATGTACAATAGGCTAAGGTCTAAATATTTAAACAATGCTGGTAGCCAAAAACGCTGGAATGATTATCTTGCGATCACCCCTGAAGCGCCTACCGACATCCGCCTGCAGTGTTATTACTATGAGGCGAAACTCGCCAAGGGCGATCTAAAAACGGCTTATGCGGCCGCACAATCACTTTGGGTATTTGGGGGTTCGCGACCAAAGGAATGTGATCCTCTTTTCAACACATGGACCAAAGCGGGCAAACGCACACAAGATGTCGTATGGGCGCGAATGATGCTGAGTTTCGAGGCTGGTGAAACGAGTTTACTGAGTTTTTTATCCCAAAAAATCACCACCCATAGTAACGAAGCTAAGCGTTTAGTCGCCGTCTATAAAGATCCCAATAGCCTGCGCCATACCGAAAAGTTTAAAGATAAAAATCCCATTGTCGGTGACATTGTTGCCGCAGGATTAAAACGCCTTGCCCGTAAGGATCTCGACCAAGCCATTAATTTGTATGAACGGTATCAAAAGGCCCATCGTTTTACCCCAGAACAAGCGCAGCAACTCGATAAATACCTTGTTCGCCGCATTTTAATTGAACAAGATGATAACTATAAAAACTATGTCGACAATGTGCTCACTGAGCTGAAAAATGACGACTTATTTGAGCGCCGTTTAAGATGGGCTATCCGCGATCACGACATGCGCAGTATTGCCCGTTACTTGAACCTACTCCAACCAGAAACCTTGGCAAAGGAACGTTGGCAATACTGGCTTTATCGCACCAATGCCAAAGAAGCGCCTGAAAGCGCCATAAAAGCGCTCGCGACAATCAGTAATGAACGTAATTTTTACGGTTTTGCTGCTGCGCAGTTCTTAAATAAACCGGTATCACTCAATCAAAGCCCTGAGCCTGTTGTTGATGCCAATAGCCAAAAGTTAACCGATGATCTCGGCTTTGTCAGAGTGCAAGAGTTAATGGCGCTCGACCGTTATTTCGATGCTCGCTATGAATGGATGTCACTACTAAAACGCAGTGACAATACGATGCGAGCACGTTATGGACGCTATGCCCATGAACAGGGCTGGTACGATTTTGGTGTTGAAGCCAGTATTCAAGGTAAGTTGTGGGATGATATTCCTCTACGCTTCCCTATGGCACACCAAGCCGGTTTTGAGCACGCCAGCAAAAAGCATAGGGTTAACATCGATGAGATCCGTGCGATTAGCCGCCGCGAAAGTGCATTCTATCTTTATGCGACCTCGGGTGTAGGTGCCCGTGGCCTAATGCAAATTATGCCCGCCACGGCCAAAGCTACCGCCAAAAAACACGGGGCCAGATATAGCGATCCAAAGGATCTCTACAGCGCAGAGCTTAACCTCAATCTTGGTAGCGCTTACTATGCCCAGTTGTTGAAAGAGTTTAACCAAAACCGCATCCTCGCCACGGCTGCCTATAACGCGGGTCCCTCTCGCGTGCGTCGCTGGTTATCAAACTCTGATGGCAAACTCGATGCCATGGGCTTTATCGAGGCGATTCCCTTTACTGAAACCCGTGAATATGTTCAAGCCGTCCTCAGCTATCGATTGATTTATGAGGCGCAAAAGCAAAAAGCACAGCCATTATTCAGCGAAGCTGAGCTTAAGTTTGCTTACTAACTCGCGACATGAAAAGGAACTCGATACTCAGCAGCATCGAGTTCCTACTTTTCAGCATACCCTAGGGTAAAGCTCATGCTTTAACCACCAAAAATTCTAAATGTTATTCTCTAAATTCAAATAATTAGCAAAGCGAATAATTATTCAGCAATCACGCCGTTTTATCGAAAACTTGTTTGCACTGAAGGGCGTTAAATGCGAATAATTAGTATTAAAGCATTAAGAATCCCATTACACCCATGATTAACCTTAGTTCGTTAACGCTTAGCTGCGAATACCAACCCTTTGTCAATCCTCATACTTTAGCCATCGACGGCTATGAAGCCTTAGCACGCTTTTACTTGCCTAATGGTGATGCGGTTGCACCTAATATTGTGTTCGAGCAATTGCATGAATCCACAGAAATACTCGCTGCAGTTGAATATCAAGCCAAGGCATTTCAACTCATCCATGCGCCGAGTCAGCAGCGAATTTTTATCAATGTTGATCCCCACGCCGTCGATGGACCACATACCGCCAAGCTCATTCGTTTGCTGTCCCACTATGAACGAGTCACGGTCGAGATCATCGAAAACACCTGCATTAACGATGCTCAGCTGGCCAGTCAATTATTCACTCAATTTAAACAAGCTAAGATACATGTGGCGCTGGATGATATTGGTGCGCCCCACTCCATGCTCAGTGTCGATCTGATGATGAACGTGGATTATCTTAAATTTGACCGTCATTGGTTAACGCACATAACACACCCAGAGGGAGCCCAATTATTAATTGCATTGGTCAACTTTGCCAAAAAGACTCACAAACAATGCATTTTAGAAGGCATAGAAACTGAAGCTCACTTAGCCTTTGCGCGGTATATCGGTGTCGACTTTGTCCAAGGCTTTTTGTTTAAATCCTGGTTTATTCGCCCCACCAGCAGCCAAGTACTGTGCCTTACGTAAGATCAGGCTAAAACGGTTTACATTCGCGCCACCAGCCCACTAAAGACCAAACCTAATGCTGTCGAGTAATTGATTTAGCACTAGAAATGCCACTGGATATACGGGCGATGATCCGCCATAGTGATAACGCACATCAGCTTGCAAATGCACCTTAAGCACACTTCCAAATGTATTAGGAGTCGCCCGTGGCACAATCTGGGATCAGCGAATTACTACAACAACTCGAACAAGTATTGCTGGGCAAGCCTAGGCAAATTCGTCTCGCTTTAGCCTGTATTCTCGCCCGTGGGCACCTGTTGATTGAAGACTTACCCGGTATGGGTAAAACCAGTATTTCCCATGGTATAGCCCAAAGCTTAGGTTTGAGCTATCAGCGGATCCAATTCACCAGTGACATGCTGCCTGCCGACATTCTCGGCGTATCGATTTTTGATAAACATCAAGCACAATTTATCTTTCATCCTGGACCGATTTTTAAGCAGATGATTTTGGCCGATGAAATTAATCGCGCCAGCCCTAAGACACAAAGTGCTTTACTCGAAGCGATGGCCGAACAACAAATTTCCGTCGATGGCATCACCCACAGATTGCCCAATCCTTTCTTTGTGATCGCGACTCAAAATCCCACCGATCAATCCGGTACATTTTCACTACCAGAATCGCAGCTCGACAGGTTTATGATGCGTCTGTCTATTGGTTATCCTAGCCACGATGCTGAACTCGCTATGCTTAAGAGCAATCATAACCACTTAACCTTAGATCAATTGCCCCAATGCCTGACACCGATGGCCTTAATGCAACTACAAGAGCAGTGCGACAAGGTCAGCGCTTCCGATGCCTTACTCAATTATATTCTAGCCTTAGTGAGTTTTTCCCGTAGCCAAAGTGACAGCGTGGGGTTATCACCGCGTGCCACCAAAGCGCTATTACAAGCGGCTAAGGCATGGGCCTTTTTAGAAGGTCGACATTATTTAGTCCCCGAAGATGTGCAAGCGGTATTTTGTTGTGTAGCGGAGCATAGACTCAGAACCAGTAGCCAATTACAGGGTGAAGCCCTATCAGAGCGAATTCTGGCGAGCGTTAACCCTATTATGTAGCAAGATACTGTAATGAGAAGATATCGCTAAAGTATGCAGTTAACGCATTAAACCAAGGAAATGACTGAGAAGTGAAACGACTGATACTCCCGACTTTCATTCCGACGTTAGTCCCGATTTGGCAACGTTGGTTAGCAAGACGCTTGCCACCGAGTCCCGAAATAACCTTAAGCCATCGCAGCATTTTTATTCTGCCGAGTGGTTTTGGGTTAGTTTGGCTCGGTCTGGTTTTACTTTTATATCTATTCGGCACTAACTATCAAAATAACTTAGTCATTGGCCTCAGCATCTTACTCCTAAGCCTTTTTAATACCTGCATTCTCTACAGTTACAAAAATCTGGCTGGCTTACATTTACGGGCCACGACGCCGCCCGAAGTCTATGCGGGCGAAACCTTAACCTTTCCCGTCCTCATCAGCACGCACCATAGTGGCCATAACATCCAGCTTAACTATCCGCATAATCGCACTTATACGGTGCAGAACCTTGGTACAGATGAACAACAAGCGCTCGTGCCCTTCGAGTATCATCAGCGGGGTCAAGTGTCACCGGGGCGGCTCAAAATTGAATCCTTCTATCCCTTAGGGCTTTGCCGCGCCTGGTCGCATGTGGATTTAGCCATTAGTCACTTAGTTTTTGCCCAGCCGATTGAAGCGCCGCTACAGCTTGAGGCTGATCATACTCAGTCGGAGCAAGATCCCCTGTTACTCGCGGGTAAACATGTATCGGGGATTGATGAGTTTAAAGGCCTTAAACCCCATGTGCTCGGCGAATCCCTCAAGCAAGTGGCATGGAAACAATGGGCACAGGGTCGCGGCATGTTGACTAAAGAATTCCAGCAGCCCCAAGGTGATCCCGTCTGGTTAAGGCTCAGACCCGATGCCAAACGCCTCGAAACCCAATTGAGTCAGTTAAGCTGGCAAGTCAATAAACTCACGCAACTTGAGCAGTATTTTGGCTTACATCTGCAAAACCCAATGGGAGACGATGTCTTGATCGCGCCCGCGATAGGCAATCACCACAGGATCGCCTGTCAAAAAGCCATTGCCTTATATCCACAATTAGCGCCTTCAGTGGCGAAGCCCCCATATCAGTCATCAGTCGCTAATCAGCCACAAAAAACGAATCAAGCTCCCCGCAAGCAGCATCATATCCCTACTTCGAGGGAGCAAGTATGAAGTTAGCGGCCAATAGCACAACACCGCAAATCGGCGACAATATTAGCCGCCAGACACTTTTTTGGTTATTGATCACCAATATTGCGGTATTAAGCCCACTATTTGATAAAACCACGCCTTGGACTTTGGGCATTTGCGCTATCTGTTTGCTGTGGCGTGTGGGGATTTATGTCGGCAAAGTGGCAAAGCCACCGCGTTTTTTGGTGACCAGTCTTGCGATCGGCGCCGCAACCACACTGGCACTCGTTTCAAAGGAAATAGGCTTACTCAATGCGCTAGTGAATCTGCTGCTGTTAGGTTATGCCTTAAAATACATTGAAATGCGTAATCAAAGGGATGTACGCGTTGTCGTCCTCGCGGGCTATTTTATTATCGCGCTGACCTTTATCGACCATCAATCCCTGCTTAATACCGCGCACTTGCTCGTGGTGACACTGATCAATACCTGCGTACTCGTGACTTTGTATCAAGATAAGCAATCCTTAAAACACACGGCTTGGATCGGTGGCAAATTTTTACTCCAGAGCCTTCCCCTCGCGCTGCTGTTATTTTTAGTGTTACCGCGTCTTGCACCGCTCTGGTTAGTGCCCAACATGAAAGAAGCCCAAACGGGCTTGTCCGATAGTCTGGCGATTGGTGATATAGGTAAGCTTACCCGTTCGACTGAACTTGCCTTTAGGGCGAGTTTTACCAATGCAAAGCCCATTAATGCCGAGTTATATTGGCGTGCCCTCGTGATGGAGAACTATGATGGTGTCACTTGGCGCCAAGAAGCGGGGATTAAACAGTTGCAAAAAGATGCGCTGCTGTTTCCGCCCTCACGGCCCAGCCCAGCATTGATGGTTAATAATCCTGATCCCATGAGTGATCCCATGAGTAATAGTCCTGCTTCGATAAGCAGTGAAGATCAAGAGATGGCATCAAGTGCGCAAGATAAGCATAGTATTCGTTATCAAGTGATTGCTGAGCCGAGCCACCAGCCGTGGTTATTTGGTCTCGATGTGGCCTATAGCCAAGATGATAACGTGGTCAATATGCCCGACTATCGGCTGTTGGCGCTGCGCAATATCGATCAGCGAATGAGTTATCAAGTAGAGTCTTGGCCTAAGGCTAAGATGGATCTCAGGCTATCTGCGCGGCAAAGGCAGATTAACCTCGAACTACCGAGCCAAAGTAATCCACGCACTTTAACGTTAGCTGAGCAGTTTAAGACTCAGTATCCCGCGCCTAAGCCACGACTATGGGCCATGATGGGCCACTTTAATAGTGAGCCTTTCTTCTACACTCTCACGCCGCCTCCCCTTGGGCCGCAGCAAGTGGATGATTTCTTATTTGAAAACAAAGCCGGTTTTTGCGTGCACTATGCCGCAGCCTTCATTTTTATGGCGCGGGCCACAGGCTTACCCGCGCGTATGGTCACAGGCTATCAGGGCGGTGAATTTAATCCGCAAGCGGGTTACTACAGTGTGTATCAATATATGGCCCACGCATGGGCTGAGGTTTGGCTTGAAGATGAAGGTTGGGTGCGTTTCGACCCCACCGCTATGGTGGCGCCCGATCGTATCGAACAAGGTTTCGACGCCCAGTTTGATCCCGAGCAGAGTTACCTGCAGGAAAGCCCTTTTAGTAGCTTACGATTTAAATCAATGCCTTGGCTCAATGAGTTAAGACAACGTTTTGCCAGCATAGATTATTACTGGAGCGTGTGGGTACTGGGTTTTAACCAAGAGAAGCAAAATCAAGTGCTCAGTGGCATTTTAGGCGATGTGACTCACACTAAAATCGCGGTCTTTATGGGGCTCTGTATCAGCCTTATCGTGCTCTATATCGCCTACAGTGCGGGCTTATTACATTTTAGAGTTCAAGGCGATCCTATTAGCACTCGTTATCAACAGATCTGTAATCGTCTTGCACACCACGGCATTAAGCGCAAAGACAGTGATGGACCAAATCAATTTGCGCAGCAGATTATTGAGCAATACCAACACAGTGCACCAAAGCTTTGCACGCTCTTCCAAACCTTGACCCAAAGTTATGTAGCGCTGAAGTACCAAGATTTACCGGCTAAAGACTATCAAGCACATTTAACCGCATTTAAAGCGGCGGCGAAGCAACTCAACTGGTTATTGCTCAGAGCCAAAGTGAAAGATAAGTTCAATCTAGCCTAGCATTCGTCAACTGAGCTGTAACTGACGATACCTCATCAGAGCAAGCAGCAATAAACACCTAAAATTGCGGGTTAATTCCACAGAAGCAGCAATAGTGTTGAATCTTATAAATCAAACACATAGAATTGTTTTATTGTCACCATGCCGAGTTGCACATGCTAAAGTTAATCCAGTCCAATCAGATGGAAGTGCTCTGCGCCCATTTAGCCGCTTTCCTGACCCAACCCCTTGCTTTCGCACGTCTACTGAGTAACGAGCATATTCTGGTGCAGAGTCCCGGCATGTCGACTTGGCTACGCCTCGAAATCGCCAAACAGAATGGAATTGCTGCCGCACTGGAATTCCCGCTGCCATCGAGCTTTACCTGGCAGTTGTGCCATGACTTATTGCCCAATGTGCCCAAGGATAACGCCTTCACTAAAGCGGCGATGACGTGGAAGCTGATGCAACTCTTACCGCGCATGTTGCAAAATGACGCCTTTGGGCCGTTGAGACACTATCTAAGTCATCAGCAATCCAGCACAAATGCCGCCAACACGAGTGAACATCTCAACGCCAGTAACCTGACAGCTGACGATATTAAGCTGTACCAACTCTGTGGCCGCATCGCCGATATCTTCGACCAATACTTAGTGTATCGCCCCGATTGGATTTTAGCGTGGGAGCAAAACGAGCATCCCGAGTCACTCACCAAGCCGCTGAATGAAGACCAACGCTGGCAACCCATTTTATGGCGCGCACTGATTGCCTTTAACCGTGATGAGCTTAATCAAAGCCATTACCACAGAGCCAATCTGCACAGCGACTTGATTGCCGCACTGAATAATCCCGACACGTCACTCGCCAAATTGCCACAGCGCTTATTTGTGTTTGGCATTTCCTCGATGGCGCCGCAAACCCTTGAAGTGCTTTACCATCTGGCAGGCCGTATCGATGTGATAGTGCTTGGCTTAAGCCCGTGTCAGCACTATTGGGGGGATATTGTGGATCCCCGTAATCGTGCCCGCATGGCGGTGCAATATGCGGGTAAACGCCAATTAGCCGAACTGTGGGAAGATAAACTCGAAGTGGGCAATCCGCTGCTTGCCAATAACGGCAAGATGGGCCGTGAATTACTCGATATGCTGCTTGAGCTCCCCGCCGAACACTGCGACTTTGGCGACGATGTGTATTGTGAACCCTGTGACGATCCCAACTTGCCACACAGTAACGCCAGCATGCTCCACGGCGTGCAATACGATATTTTAGAGATGCAAACCTTAGACAGAGTACTAGGTCCTGATGCCGAGCTGTACCAAAATGTCGAGAACAGACGCCTGCTTAAGCGCGACGATGAATCCATTCGAGTCAAGAGTTGTCACAGCCCACTGCGGGAAGTCGAAACACTGCACGATCACTTGCTTGAGTTACTCAGCAATAATGTCGACCTGACACCCAAAGACATAGTGGTCATGATGCCCGATGTCGCCGCCTACGCACCCTATATYGATGCCGTCTTCTCGGCGAAGCAAGGCCTGCATTACATTCCCTACGCCATTGCCGATCGCGGCGCAGCGCAGGAATCACCGCTCATCAATAGCTTTTTAAATTTACTTGGAATTAATCAAAGTCGTTTTGGTCTGACCGATATTTTGAGCATACTCGAAGTGCCCGCCATTTTGCGCCGTTTCCAGCTCGATGACGATGAATTGCAACTGATCCGCCGCTGGTTAGATGAAGCGGGCGTGCGCTGGGGCCGCGATGAACAAAGCCGCCTTAAACAAGGTGTGCCAGCGTTTGAGCAAAACTCGTGGGCCTTTGGTATTAAAAGGCTGATTTTAGGTTACGCCTTGAGTGACGATGCGCCGCTCTATCAAGACCATCTTGTCGTCACTGGCATCGAAGGCCAATCGGCGCAGGCGTTAGGTAAGCTACTCAATTTTATTGAAGTACTCGATGAAACGGCGCAAATACTCGCCCTGCCGCAAGTGGGCGCCCTGCGTTTAGCGGAATTAACTGAGCTACTAGATGCCTTCTACGACACAGATGAAGACGAACGCGAACAATTACAGGAAATCCGCGATGCCATTGCCGCCCTAGAGCAAGAGTTACTGTCAGCGGGCAGGCCCTTAGATACAAGAACGTTGGATACAAACCCGTTAGCGCCGCTAGCCCAAGAGAACATAAGCGGACTGAGCCTCAGTATTGAAGTGCTGCAACAGTGGTTTAATCAACGCTTAACCGAATCTCGGGTCGGCCAGCGTTATCTTGCGGGGAGCGTGAACTTTTGTACCTTAATGCCGATGCGCTCGATTCCTTTTAAGGTCGTGTGTTTACTCGGCATGAACGATGGGGTTTATCCTAGGGTTCAACATCCCGTCGGCTTTGATTTAATGGCGCATTTCGGTGCCCGTAAAGGCGATCGCTCCCGCCGCCTCGATGACAGATATTTGTTTTTAGAAGCCTTATTGTCGGCGCGGGAACAACTGTATATCAGCTATATTGGCCGCAGCGAACGGGATAACTCTGAACGTATCGCCTCTATGCTCGTCTCTGAGCTGATTGAATATTGTCAGCTGTGCTATTTGCCTGAAGCCCTATTGATTCAATCGCAAAACGCTTCAAGCCCCATAGACCCAGAGGATGCCGAAAAAGCCCTCTATAACGCAATTGTCAGCCACCAGCCACTGCAACCCTTCGATCCTAAGTTGTATCAAGCCGCAGTAAAAAGTGATGACAAAAATGGCTCAAACATAGATGGCTCAGGCAGAACCCCAAATAACTCGGGCATAGGCCAAAGTTACAGCCTGCAATGGTGTCCACCCAATACGGACACTGCTGGCACACATGCGGGCCGCTTTATCGGCGTGCAAACTCGCATCATGCTCGACGCGGATGAACAAGACTCAGTGCCAGATACAGAGGCACAGCCAGCTTCTGAGCACGAACAACAGCAAAGTAAGAAAGTGGATGTGTCAGCCCTGATCCGTTTCTTTCGAAATCCAGCGCAGTACTTCTTCAACCGAACGCTTAAAGTCGACCTTAGTCTTAATATTCAGGCCGATGATAATGACGAGCCCTTTAGCTTGAATGCCCTAGAGCGCTATATTTTACAGGCCAAGTTACTCGACGATGCCATAGGCCAAGGCCTAACTGAGCCCGATATTAAACTGATTAAACGCCTCAAAGCCAGTGGCACTTTGCCCATGCAGCCCTTCGATGATTTGCTACTGCGCCAATATCAGCATGATATTAAACCTTTGATTGGCAGAACCTTGTTCCTCAAGGGAGAACAAGCCAGCAGCCATGCGGATATTAAACTCGTGTTTGACTTGCCCATCACGGCAGGTAAATCCCAGCAAGTGTTACTGCAAGGCCGTATCGATGATATTAGCCCTAAGGGGTTAGTGAATTACCGTCCTGGTAGCGCCCACGGTCGCGATGTGCTGAGGTTGTACCTTCGCCACCTGTGTTTAATGGCAATGGGCCACACACATGCAAGCTATCTACTCGACATGGGGCACTTCCACGCCTTGGCTCCAATCACTGCTGAGCACGCCCATGCGTTACTGGCCGATTTGTTGGTGTTGTTTTACCAAGGCCAACAACACCCACAGTGTTTTATGCCGCGCACGTCACTGGCCTACGTCAGCTGCGAGGGTGAACACGATGAGCGTTTGCAGCAAGCGTTACCCGAATGGTTAGATGAGCAGAGTCAATTGGGTGAAGGGAACGAACCCCATTACCAGCGATTATTCTGTTTCCCGCGGGATTTCTCTGAGAATAGCTTTGGCGCATTAGCCGAGCGCATCTATCGCCCTATGGTGAGTTTATATCTCAAAGACACGCTGGCTCAGCTTGAGGAATTTGCGCTCAACGATGGCATGAGCCAAGGCCCTGCTAATGAACACGCGACTGACACACAAGCTCTCGCACCACATTTGAACCGCAATAGCGCACAGGGAGAGCAAGCATGAGTGAACAGATGCCGTTGAACACGCAAGCCTTACATTCAGCACCACAAGCGCTTGATCCTCTCACTCTGCCCTTTGGCGGTAGTCGTCTTATTGAGGCCAGCGCTGGTACAGGTAAAACTTACACGATTTCAGGTCTTTACTTACGCCTATTGCTTGGTGATGGCATTCCTGCGCCGCTCACCTGCGAACAAATTCTCGTAGTAACTTTCACCAATGCGGCCACCGAAGAGCTAAGGGATCGTATTCGCCGCCGTATTCAAGTCGCCTTTAAGTGCTTCTTAGGGCTAACGATTGCCGATCCCTTTGTGCAGGCGTTGTATGACAACACCCCAGAGAGTGAACGCGCCATTGCCCTGAGGCGTTTCGATCTCGCCCTTAAATCCCTCGACGAAGCAGCAATTTTTACCATCCACGGTTTCTGTCAGCGAATTTTATCGGATCTCGCCTTTGAGTCTTCCTTGCTGTTCGAATCGGACTTTACCTTGGACGACAGCGAATTTTTGCACCATGCGGTGCGGGATTTTTGGCGTGAGGCCTGTTATCCGCTGCCCGATTACTTAGCGCAAATCATTGCCAAGGAATTTGGCGAGCCCGATGGTTTAGTCAAACAGTTGCGACCGCTCCTTGGCGCCAGTCAAGCAAAGCCTTTGAAACCCGCGCTTAAGTTTGATGCCTTAGCCCTGTCACTACGCCAAAGTTTAGAGCGCTTTAAATTAGCTTGGCCAAGGGGACGCGATGGCTTATTGGCATTGCTGCACAGTTTGCCACTCAACGGCACCCGCTTTGGCAAAGCAACGGATAAGTACCCCAAGCTCGCCGCCATGTTCGATGCGCTGGATAACTGGCTCGCCTTCGGTCATGGGTTACCGCCGCTGAAAGAGTTAGAAGCCTTATCGTTGTCTGAGTTAAAACTCAACAAGGGCGGCGTGATCCCAAGTGTGAGTGAAGCACCGCTGATGGATCATATGGAGCAACTCGCCACATTGATTGCCGCCATTAAACCAGCATTTTTATATAGCGCGAAACTCGGCATAAGCGAGCGATTTGCCCAGCAAAAACAACAAAAAAATGTGCTGACCCCAGATGACTTACTCACGACATTAGCGAGCGCGTTAAACGCCAATAATGAAACCTTGCCCAAAGCCGTGGCAACACGCTTTCCCGTCGCGCTTATTGATGAATTCCAAGATACCGATCCGCTGCAATTTGCGATCTTCTCTGGCATCTACCAAGACCGCTACTCGTTTGAGCAGCAAGGCAAAAACGATACAGAAAATAAGCTCAGCCTGTTGATGATTGGCGATCCTAAGCAAGCCATTTATGCCTTTCGCGGCGCCGATATCCATACCTATATTGAGGCCCGTCATCATACGCAGGCCCACTATCATCTGGATACCAACTACCGCTCAAGCGCAAACATGGTCGCTGGGGTTAACCATCTGTTTAGCCAGCATCACGATCCTTTTATCAGTCAGTCGATCCCCTTTGATAGCGTGAAAACGCCCAGCAGTGCTAAAGGGAAAATCCTCACTGAAAAAACCGCCAATCCAGCCGCCTTAAGATTAAGACTCTTAAGCGAAAGTGCAGAAAACGGCCTCAATAAAACCACGGCAAGACACTTGCTCGCCGAAGACGCGGCGGCACAAATTACCCGTTTACTGACAGATGCGGCCAATGGCGAATGCCACAGCCCTAAAGGGCCTTTGATCGCCAAAGACATCGCCATCTTAGTGCGGGATCGCAACGAAGCGGCAGTGATGAAAACCGCATTAAGTAAACGCCACATAGGCGCGGTGTTTTTAAGTCGCGACAGTGTGTTCGATACCCTTGAAGCGCGGGAAATGGCGTTAATTTTGCGATCTCTAGCGAACCCTAAAGATGAACGGGCACTGCGCAGCGCCCTAGCCACGGCATTATTGGGCTATAGCGCCGAGCAAATCCATGCCTTTAACCAAGATGAAGAGCACAGACAGCTGTTATTAGAGCAATTTTTTAACTTGCACCAAGTGTGGCAGAAACGCGGCATCATGCCCGCGCTACTCAGCCTTGCCAATAGCACTAAACTGATTGACCGTTTACTGCACACCGCCAGTGCAGAGGTCGATGCTCAAGAGCAAGATGCCACAAACGGTGAGCGTCGCCTGACGGATTTTCGCCACCTTGCCGAGCTATTACAACAAAAAGCCACCGAACTTGATGGTATGAGTGCCCTACTCAATTGGTATGAACAGCAACTGATTGATAACACAGGCACCGATGAACAGCAGCTACGCCTTGAGAGCGAGCAGAATCTAGTACAGATCGTCACTATCCATAAGAGTAAGGGTCTTGAGTATCCCGTATGTTTTGTGCCCTTTGTCAGCCTAGCCCGCGACAATCGCCGCCGCCCTACGCCTATGCTGTACCACAGAACCAACGATGCAGGTGAGCAAGAGCTCGTGTGGGATATCGAAGGCACGGATGAGGGTTGGGAGCGCGCAAAACAAGAAACCTTGGCCGAAGACTTGCGCCTTTTGTATGTGGCGCTCACTCGCCCTGTGTATTTGTGTTACTTGTATATCGCCAACCACAGTCGTCAGCTTAAAAATGGTCTTAAAAGTCAGCTGCATGAAACCGCTATCGGCTATCTATTGGGCATAGGCGACTCAGAATGTGACTTTGCCCGTATCTGCAATGCTGCGCAGCAGCTCGCCCAAGATGTGGAAGCCATAAGTCTTGATAAGGTGCCCGATGACATAGACGAGCGGCCATTGCCCTCAAGCCAAGACATAGCGCAAATACTTAGCGCGAAAACTTTAACCCGCCAATACAGCACGCCGTGGCGAGTCGGCAGTTATTCAGGCCTAGTTAAAAATACCAGCCATGGTAAAGCCGCGCCGGGTGCCGACGATGAAATATTAGGTACGCTTGAATACACGGCTGTGCAAACACTCTCTATTCCTGATGAGGCAAGTCATGATCTGCAGGATGACATGCTCAATCGCTTTAACTTTGAGCGCGGCGCCAATGCCGGTAGCTTTATGCATTTAGTGTTAGAAGAGATTAATTTTACGCAGGCAGAAATCGACTTACCGCTGCAATTGCCTAAAGCCATGCTGCAATATGGTATCGCGCCCGAGTGGCAAACAGTATTACATACTTGGTATTTGGATGTGCTGCATGCACCGCTCTGCGCGATACCGCACGCCTTAGAGTCGCAGGTCACTAGCCATGTAAGAGCCGTAAGCGCCGTCAAACCTGAACATCCTGATTTGTGCTTAGCCAAGTTATCGCCGCAGAATACCTTAGTCGAAATGGAGTTTTATTTACCCTTAAGCGAACTTAAAGATACTGAGCTCAATGCGCTACTGCAGCAATTTGGCTATGAGTCGACACTTAAGTTTGATGATCTCAAGGGCATGCTCAAAGGCTTTATCGATTTAACCTTTGAATACCAAGGTCAATATTATATCGCCGACTATAAGTCGAATCATTTAGGCGACAACATCAATGCCTATCATCAGAGCGCGCTGCAAAGCGCAATAACCGATCACAGGTACGATTTGCAGTACATTCTCTATTCATTGGCGCTACACAGGTATTTGAGTTTACGCCTGCCAAGTTATGACTACGACAGCCACATAGGCGGTTGTTATTACTTGTTCTTACGGGGAATGTCGGCTCAATATCCCGGCTATGGTATTTATTACGACAAGCCGCCGAAGGCACTTATTCTCGCGCTAGATTCACTTTTTAATGACAATTTATTTCACAGCAAATTGGCTCGTGCAATCGATACAGGAGTCACGGCATGATGCGCTCAACTCAAGGGCTAAATGCACATTCACTCACAGCGGCGAAATGGATAGACCATGGCGCAATTCAGCTTACAGCGCCGCTGCCAGAGCTGTTAAAACAGTGGGAGCAAGAACGACTGCTCACACCGCTCGATCGGCATTTCGCACTCGAAATGAGTCTCTTACATCCAAGCGACAGCCAACAACCCTTATTTATTTTGCTATGTGCGCTATTAAGCCAGCAATTATCTTCACAGCACAGTTGCCTAGTGCTCGCCCATATTGTGCCACTTAATCCCATGGCCGAACAAAATAGCCATTGTAAAATCACCTTAAGCCTCGAAGCGCTCACTGAGACCTTACAAACCTTTGATGCCGTCGGCCAAGCGGGCAGTAACAAACCGCTTATTTTTGATAATGGCAGACTCTATTTACAACGTTATCATCAATTTGAAACCTCAGTAGCCGCTGCTTTAATTCGCTTGTCCGGAAGCGTATCTAAGCACTTATCTGAAGAAGCAAGCCACCAAGAGCAAACTCAAACTGCTAAGTTGAGGTCACTGCTAGATCAACTGTTCCCTGCCAATGTGCTCGCGCCCCATGCACTCACTACCAATGTACTCACTAAAAGTGAAGACACAGCACCTATTGATTGGCAAAAGGTCGCCACGGCCACAGCGTTGGGTAAAAAACTGTCGGTGATCACTGGCGGCCCAGGGACGGGCAAAACCACCACTGTAACTAAACTTTTGTTATTGCTACAAATGGAATCACAGCAGGAAATCCGTTTAGTCGCGCCAACGGGAAAAGCGGCGGCTCGCTTAAGCGAATCAATCAAAGCCTCAAAAGCGCGTCTGGCGAAGGAACTCAGCGCCCATGCTAATGTTATTGATGAAGCTCGCAATAGAAATAGCCAAGACTTTTTAACGGCTCTGAGACGTATTCCAGAGGAAGCTTCAACCTTACACAGACTGCTTGGGGTGATCCCCAATTCGCCGCACTTTCGCCACCATCAAGGTAATCCGCTTAGGCTCGACTTATTGATTGTCGACGAAGCCTCTATGGTCGATTTGCCCATGATGTATAAATTGCTGAGCGCATTGCCTGAGCACGCCAGTTTGATTTTACTCGGCGATCAAGACCAACTCGCTTCGGTTGAGGCTGGCGCTGTGCTCGCCGATATTTGTGCGGGCCTTAAAATACCAGTAGATCCCAATAACCTTGCTCAGAACAACATAGCGTCAAACAGCCCTGCTCTGTGGCAAATGCGCTATTCCAAGGAACAAGCCGAGCGTCTGAGTGCTTTAACGGGTTTTGAGTTAACGCCCTATATCAGCGACGCCCCTAAGCTTGGCGATAGCTTATGTATGCTAATGCACAGCCACAGATTTAAAGGCGATGCAGGGATTGGACTGCTCGCCAGTGCCGTCAATCGCGCAGATCTTCAAGGTATTTTGCAGGTATGGCAACAGGGACCTGCAGAATTGAGCTGGTTAGAACACAGTATGGTCGTAAGCCAAACCCAAGCCAAAGTGAGCGAGCCTGCTAATAATATGGGACTCAATTTACTGCTGGAGCAAGCCTGCCAGCAATATGGCGCTTATCTCGGTGCCTTGAATAGCCATGCAAGTAACAATGATGCAAGTAATAGTGATGTAGGCACACGTCCAAGCACAGCAGACATCATTGAACGCTTTAACCAGTACCGTATTCTATGTGCTATGCGCTCGGGCGATTATGGGGTTGAAGGCATAAATCAGTATGTGACTCAAGCACTGGCCAATGCCAAGCTGATTAAACCGCTACAGGAGTTTTATCTGGGTCGGCCAATTATCATCCAAAGCAATGACTATAACTTAGGCCTGTTTAACGGTGATATCGGATTGATTTTGCAGGATGAAGATAAACCCGAACGTTTAATGGCGCACTTCATCAAGGCCGATGGCAGCCTGTTAAAAGTCTTGCCAGCCCGTTTGCCCAGCCATGAAACCTGTTATGCCATGACAGTACACAAAAGCCAAGGCAGCGAATTTAGCCGTGTGGCCTTAGTGCTGCCACCGAGCCCCAGCCTAGCCCAATGGCAACTGCTGACTAAAGAGTTGGTCTACACCGCCATCACCCGCGCTAAAGTCCACTTTACCTGCTTAGGCACCCAGCACGTATTCGAGCGGGCCAGTAGCCAAGCAACCCAACGCGCATCGGGTCTTGCCGACCGCCTTTGGGGGTGAATGAAGCTTTGTGGTCAATGGGGAACACTTTAGGAACTACATTTTAAGATATGACTTTTAGATTTACTCTAACCATGAAACTAAGGATTTAAACATTGATTAAAAAGGACATTATTACACTTAAGGATCTACAAGCCGTTATTGCCTTGTTTGACGCCATAGCACCAGATGCCGCTTTACCTAAGCGTTATTATGAAAAAACCCGCTATATCCAGTGGTCAGAATTTAAAGACATGCAGGTATATGCACTCGACTTTGAGCCCTATTTAACGATTAGCCAGCGTTGTAATATGACGTATTTTGGCATACATCAAAGTACGCGACGTTTATACCTAGCACACTGTAATGATGCTGGCCACGCACCGCGCTGGGAAGCGAGACCAGTGACCTTAGCGCAACTGATGGATGTCGAGTTAATGGTGAATTTACATAAAAATCATGCCTATAACTTAGGGCTAAACATCTGTTTTGATCTGAACTATTTACTCTGATCTTTTGTATTAATGTACAAATTCGGATGACTGAATATCGGTGGTGGGCCAAGCAATATCAATTGCTAAAATCAATCAATTTGAAATTATCAATGTCACCCGCAACGTTTTTCCGGTACCCGAAGGCACAAGGACAACGGATCTGATTATGCTCGCTCGAGCCAAGAATTAGCCGTTTGGTTCGCTCAACACTAAGCTGTAGCTAAAGGATGTTTTGGTAAACCCTATACTTTCATAGTATTGCTGTGTGGCAATGCGCTGCATCGATGTAGTGAGTTCGAGTAACTGGCAATTCTCTTGCTTTCCCCTTTCTTTCGCAAAGGCGATCAACTGAGAGCCAACGCCCTGACCCCGCATGTCGGCATCCACCACAATTGCGGTTATACGACAGATACGACTCAAGGCGGGGAAATAATCAAAGAACATTAAGGCCATCACAGCGACAACTTGTAGGTCACCCTGCGCATTATGTTGCTCATACACCAGTAATTCATCACTGCGGCGCAGAGAATCATGCTGATATTGGCTTAACGTCTGGGCTAAAGCGGCATGGGACAAAGAATAACCGAGTTGCTCAAGTAATACCTGCACACTATCTGTATCCTGTAAGCGGGCTAACCGAATGTTTTTATTCACCATGAGATACCATGTTGTAATCTGCCTAAAGTCAATGTCACTCGTACTGGGTTGCACAGTTTAGATGACGGTGACGAAGCAATAGTCCAACGACATTGCCATCTCACGCCACAAAAATCAAAATAAACCCGACAAAGGCACAACCCCATATTTGCAATGCGATGTAATGCGTTAAAATTCACCACTTAATAGCCATCAGTCAGCAAAACCTTGCACTCATAGGGGCAAGAAAACTAAGATGACAGCGGCTGTACTATAGGATGATATTCGTATTGCCACAGGCCGATGTCATCCGATTTTGCTCACTTTGAGGAATCACTCACAATGTCTAAGATCAACCTGCTTTTGCTGTGCGGCGGCGGAAGTGCCGAACACGATATTTCACTCATGTCGGCCAATTATTTTGAAACCTCACTGGCAAAATCCGAGCAGTTTTGTGTATTGCGTGTCGAACTGGATAAATTTGGTCAATACCGCACCGCTGCGGGTGATGATTGTGAACTGACCAATAGCCGCGAAATTCGCTTCCGCGATGAGAGCAAAGCCCCATGGCCGGTCGATTACGTCATTCCCTGCATCCATGGCTATCCCGGCGAAACAGGTGACATTCAATCCTATTTTAACCTGATCCAACTGCCCTATTTTGGCTGTGAATCCGAGGCTAGCAGTAACTGCTTTAATAAGATCACCGCTAAAATGTGGTTCTCGGCCTTAGGTATTCCCAATACCCCGTATATTTTTCTAAACCAATTCGATGATGCAGCAATAGAGCAAACCCAAGCCGCATTAGCACTATGGGGATCCATCTTCGTCAAAGCGGCCTCACAGGGTTCCTCTGTTGGTTGTTATAAAGTCGATGACAGCGATAAAGTCGCTGGCGTGCTTAAAGATGCTTTCGGCTATGCGCCCTATGTTATCGTTGAAAAAACCATTAAAGCCCGTGAGTTAGAAGTCGCAGTATACGAGTACAACGGTGAAGTGGTGGCGACAGTACCAGGTGAAATCATCTGTGATACCAACACCTTCTACACCTTCGATGAGAAATACGCCAAAAACAGTAAAGCACGCACCGATGTGGTGGCACAGCATGTGTCAGCTGAGATCAGTGAACAAATCCGCGCCTATGCAATCAAGGCATTTAAAGGCATGAAATTGCGTCACCTGTCGCGCATCGACTTTTTCTTAACCGCGGACAATGAAATTTTACTAAATGAAATCAATACCTTCCCAGGTTCTACGCCGATTTCTATGTTCCCCAAAATGCTGCAAAATCACGGTCATGACTTTACTGAATACTTGAGTCTAGTGATTAACAGCCAGATAACCGCTAAATCTTAGCGCTCACCCATCTGACTCAATGTGAACGCAGAGACTCAGTGCAACACCTGTTTTCAGTAATAAAAAGAGCGCCTCGGCGCTCTTTTTATTTATTATGTTTCAATGTGTTATATCTAAAACTTGAATTATTACCTTACATCTAAACCCAATATTAAAATCAGACTGTCACTGATTAAGCCGCCCTCACATCTAATCTAGGTCAAACATCAAGGTCAAACGTCAAAACCCTTATGCAGCTCAGCTTGCTTTGCCAACAGGGCAAAGAATGCAGCTTTGGGCATAGGCTTATAAAATAAATAGCCTTGAATTTCTTGAATATGATTCGCCATTACAAATTTAAGCTGGGACTCAGTTTCTACCCCTTCTGCCGTCACAGTTAAATCTAACGCATGGCTTAAACGCACTATGGCCTCCACCAACGCTTCGTGACGTTTGCCTTCATCTAATCTGTCGATAAAGCTCTTATCGATTTTAATTTGATCGATAGGGAAATTAGCTAAATAAGATAGAGATGAGTAACCCGTCCCAAAATCATCTAAGGAAATTTTAATCCCTTTAACTCGCAAACTATTAAGTACATCAATAAGATACGTATATTGCTTCATCAATAAAGATTCAGTGATCTCAAGGGTTAATCTGTCATAGGGGAAATCTGTCACCTCAAGTTGCTCAGTAATCGCAGCAAAGGACTCCACAAAGGCATCTTGTAGTTCATGGGACCAAAACTCAAAGGTCGAGACATTCACGGATAAATTAATGGGCCAATTTCGCTCCTGCATCTCTAAAATAGTCTGCATAGCACCAAGGCGAACATCTCGACCAATATCAACGA
Organism: Shewanella sp. SM87; assembly: GCF_025653705.1. Taxonomy (NCBI): domain Bacteria; kingdom Pseudomonadati; phylum Pseudomonadota; class Gammaproteobacteria; order Alteromonadales; family Shewanellaceae; genus Shewanella; species Shewanella sp. SM87. The sequence continues at coordinate 42,947 of NZ_JAKKSC010000009.1, read as the reverse complement.
TTAAACCACTGTTTTCAGCGATGGGAATAAATTCATCGGGTGGAATAAACGTTCCCTCATGCTGCCAGCGCAGCAGCACTTCAGCACGGACAATCAGGCCAGTGGTCGCATTGACTATAGGTTGGTAATAAAGCTCGAAGGTATGCTGATCTAATGCCTGCTTAAGCTGATTATGAAGGCTAGCAACACGCTCGGCATTTAGCTGCATTTGTTCAGTAAAAAAATGATATCGATTGCGACCATTTGCCTTAGAAATATACATGGCCTGATCGGCACAATTTAACAACTGTTCAAGATCGAGGGCATCTTCAGGAAAACGTGCAATCCCTATACTTACCGAGCTATAAACGCCTTTTCCATCGGCTAGCACATAATGTTTTGCCACATTTTTGTTAATTGTATCTGCAATTTGTGCCAATTCTTTCTGGTTAACAACCCCAGGTAATAGCAAGGCAAACTCATCCCCTCCTAAGCGTGCAAACACCATAGTGTCATCGACACACTCGCTGATCTGTTTAACCACTTGCACTAACAGTGCATCACCTTTGTCATGGCCATGAGTGTCGTTGACTTGCTTAAAGTTATCTAAATCCATCAACATAAAACTAAAGCCGGGAGTCAAACTGTCGGAAGTAATTAACGCTTGGATCTGCTTGAATAACGCATTGCGGTTAGCAAGTCCGGTAAGAGAGTCATTATTGGCCTGATACTTAATCAGCTGCGCCGCTTTCTTACGTTCACTAATGTCTGAAAATAGCCATGCAAAACAGGGGTGCTGACCATTGGACTCTCCGAAGGTTGTGACGATAAGGTCAAGATAAAACTCCTCACCATTTCCCCTAAGACCCACCAACTCGCCCTGCCACATTCTGTCCTGAGCTAAATGCTCAAATAACCCCACTAATTCGTTAGATTGGGATGATGCTAAAAAAATCTTAGGGTGAAAGTTAGCGATATCAGTATCTTGAGGGATAACTATATGTCTGAAAGCGAGATTAGCATAGAGAACTGCATCGTCAGAATTGGAAATAACCAGAGCAAGGGGTAACCGGTCAAAAATTTTCACAGCTAAATGCTGAAACTCCATTGCACGACTGCGTTCAATGGCTAAACTCGCCAGTCTTGCCGCCTCTGAAATGAGTTCTAAATCCTGCTCTGTTGGGGACTTTATCGTATCATAATACATGGCAAATGTGCCTAGCACTTTACCATGAGTATCTTTGATAGGTTCTGACCAGCAAGATTTAAGACCTGCACGTAATGGCAGTTCTTTATAATTAACCCAGTAAGGATGTTGGGCAATATCTTCAACGATGACACGCTGCGCATAATAGGCTGCCGTGCCACAAGAACCCACATTGGGGCCAATTTCGACACCATTAATGGCTTGATTGTAACTGTCGGGTAAATTGGGGGCGGCACCTAATAACAGACGTTTACCGTCAGCACTGAGCAGTAACACAGACCCTCTGGTTCCTACTTTTTGAGCTTCGATTTTTAAGACTAAGGCGTGCAAAATTTCATGTAGCGGTGCGCCATTGAGCAGCATAGAAAGAATACTGCTATAACAAGCTATGCTGACATTGTGGGCGAGTTTAACGTCTGCATGATCGAGCAGATCTGGAAGATTAACGCCGTACGCCATAATTTCCTTAAGAGCAAAGTTGCAATATAAATACTGATTAACAATGTTAAATATTTATAACTTATAAGAAATTCTAGGCACTAATGTTAATTAAGTAAACCCTTTACCTGCGCGGTAAAAGGTTTACTTTAGTCTAAAAAGCAATGCTTTATTCTTGAATACGTTCAAGTTTGGCAAGGTAAAAGCCATCAAAGCCGCTATCGGCTGGGCTGATACTTTCATCCTCAATCAGGCGAAAGTTGGGGTTCTCGGCTAAAAACGCATCCACTTGACCGCGGTTCTCGCAAGGGAAGATAGAACAAGTCGCATAGACGACTATGCCACCGACTTTGACCATGCGGCTGTAACTGCTCAAAATGTGTTTTTGCAGTTCCATTAACACGGGTAAACGCTCTACGGTATCACGCCATTTTGCATCGGGATTACGCTTTAATACACCCAAACCAGAGCAAGGCACATCAAGCAATACCCTATCGGCACTGAGCTTTAAGCGTTTAATGGTTTTACTGCTGGCGATAACACGGGTTTCGACATTGTGTGCCCCATTACGACGGGCACGCTCTTTGAGTTTGTCAAGTTTCCATTGCTCCACATCCATGGCCAACAAGCGTCCTTTACCCTGCATTTGCGCAGCTATGTGTAAGGTTTTACCGCCCGCGCCTGCGCAAGCATCAATCACTTTCATGCCTGGCTTGGCATCAAGCGCCGCAGCTACGCGCTGAGAGCCCGCATCCTGCTGCTCGAATAAGCCATCTTTAAAGCTTTGGGTACGGAACAAGGCTGAATCGGAGGTCACTTCAAGGGCGGAATCAACCCCATCAACACAGAGCGTGCTCACAAACTCGGCAGCAAGCTTAGCGGCCAGTTCATCACGATTCACCTTAAGGCCGTTAGCGCGTAAAAAACGTTTCGGCGCAGTACTTAACGCGGCGCGCTCTTTTTCCCAAGACTCACCTAGTTGCTCACGGCCCATAACATCGAGCCACTCAGGGCAACCGTCCCACAACACCGGCTTAGTTTTCGCTTGCTCGGTGCGCTCAGCTAAACGCACCTCATCAACTTGCAGCGAATATTGCATTTTAGGCAGTTCAAGCCCGTGGAATAAATGCCAGGCATTAAGCAATTTAGAGCCAAAACGCTCCATCTCATCTGGACTAATTTCCGCCAGATAACAATATAAATTTAAACGACGTAGGATATCACCCGTCGTTAATGCGATACGCGCCTGCTCGGCGGGTACCAATTGCAACCCAGAAAAATGCTGAGAATAGGCCCGATCTAAGGGTTTTCCTTGGCTCAGCACCATAGTTAAGATACTGATCACTAATTCGTTCGAGCTGGCAGAAAGCGGAGAATTCAACATTTAAAAGGTCACCATGAATGATAAAACCGGAGGATCATAGGAGGTCAGGCCCTAATACGCAAGCGTGCTGGCGCCGAGTTAAGGTTAAAGCCATAAAAAAAGCGATCCTAAGATCGCTTTTTTGCCACAGTCAGTTTAACCCATTACATTTTTGAGCCTTTAGCCCCATAGAACAGGATAAACCCATAACAAATCACAGGCAGAATAAAGGCGAGCTGAACGCCAAGATTATCCGCTAACATGCCTTGGAATAAAGGTAAAATCGCGCCGCCCACAATCGCCAAACACAGAATGCCACTGCCCTGTGAAGTGTGTGGACCTAAATCACGAAGCGCTAAGCTGAAGATCGTTGGGAACATAATCGAGTTAAATAACCCCACCCCAAGGATTGCCCACATGGCAATGCTGCCACTGGTTGTCATCGCTGCAACCACAAGTAGCGCCGCCATAAAAGCATTAAATGCAAGCACTGAGCCTGCTGGTACTTTTTGCATCACCACAGAGCCAATGAAACGTCCCACCATAGCGCCGCCCCAATAATAGGCGATGTAATGGGCGGCTTCGGCTTCTGGCATACCCGCTATATGGCTTTCACCTAAGAAGCTAACTAAAAAGCTACCGATAGACACTTCTGCGCCGACATACACGAAAATACCCACAGCACCGAGCACTAAGTGCTTGCTTTGTAAGGCACTGGTTTTACCTAGATGGGTCTGAACTTCACCTTGAACACTTTCATCATGCTCACGGATCACAGGTAAATCTAACTTCGCAAAAATCAGCGCTAAAATTGCCAAGGCGCCAGAAAGTAACAGGTATGGCAGTTTAACTACTTCTGCTTCAGCACTCGCTTGGGCTAAATCGCCAGATACTGAACTGGCAACAGAAAGAATTAACATAGCACCAAAAAACGGCGCGACCGTTGTGCCTAAGGCGTTGAACGCTTGCGTTAAATTCAAACGACTCGACGCAGTTTCGCGACTGCCTAAGGCATTGACATAAGGATTGGCTGCCACTTGCAGGATTGTGATGCCGGATGCCAAAACAAATAATGCACCGAGGAACAAGTTGTAAGTAGCGAGGGCCGCCGCAGGATAAAACAGCGCACAACCAATACTTGCAATCACGAGACCAGAAACAATTCCCTTTTGATAACCCAGTTTTTTCACTAAGTTACCCGCAGGGATTGAGACTAGAAAATAAGCACCGAAGAAACAAAACTGGATCAACATGGCTTGAGTATAATTCAGTGAAAACACCGCTTTAAGATGCGGGATCAGAATATCGTTCAAGCAAGTAATGAAACCCCACATAAAAAACAGTGAAGTCAATGAGATCAAGGCAAAACGATAACTGCCCGACCCATTTTCGCCAGTGCTGCTCGTGTAGCTACCGGTATTAATTGATGACGCCATAGTTATTCTCTCTGTATGTTTTTATTATCAGGAACTAATTAAGGTTACATTCCCCATGGTGCCCGTGGGCGGGTTTATATCGAACTGTGGGCTTGGGATCCCGTATCTATAACACTTCAACCGAATAAAAATGAATCATTTTCACTTTAACACTGCATAAAAGCTGGTAAATGCCGAAAACTTCAGCTGATTGTGTTCTATTTGTGCGGTTTTAAGGCCGTGTCCCGTCAGCGACTCACTGATTTCAAATGCAGAGAAATCAAACTCGACCTCGGTATCACCTAAATTGAATCCCACGAACACTTTTATATCGCCTAAGGTGCGAACAAAGGCCAAAATGGGCTCCTTTGTATCAACAAATTTAATATCACCTTCAACTAACACCGGGTGTAACTTACGCCAAGCCAGAAAACGTCGATAACCGTTGAGCATGGAATCAGCATCAGATTCTTGTACATCCACAGCTAACGCTTGGTGCGCAGGTGCAATTGGCAGCCAAGGAGAAACATCACTAAAACCACTAAAGTCAGCGCCTTGCTGCCACGGCATTGGCGTACGGCAACCATCACGCCCCTTAAACATAGGCCAAAATGTTTTGCCAAAGGGATCTTGCAGCTCATGATATTCAATTGGCGCCTCGGTTAGACCGAGTTCTTCACCTTGATAACTACATATACTGCCGCGCAGCGAACTTAGCATGGCATTGAGCATTTTGACCATGTCTGAATTTTGCTTACCTTGCCCCCAACGACTCGCTACGCGCTGCACATCATGATTGCCGATAGCCCAACATGGCCAGCCATCACCTATGCTCGCTTCCAAAGCCTCTACGGTTTGGCGAATATAACTTGCGCTGTAATCATCAGTCAGCAGCTCAAAACTGTAGGCCATATGCAGGCGATCTTCGCCCTTAGTGTAGGCAGCCATTACAGCCAAAGAATCTTCGGCAGAGACTTCGCCTAAGGTCACCGCTCCTGGATAGCAATTGATGAGCTTTCGTAAATCTTCAATAAAAGCGATGGTTTGCGGACGGTCATTATTGTAGTAATGGTATTGATATGCGTAAGGGTTATCTTCACTGAAACCACGGCCCTGACGTTTATCCTTAGGTTTTGCCGGATTATCCCTGAGCAGTTCATCGTGATAACAAAAGGTAATGGCATCTAAGCGGAAGCCATCTACCCCCTTTTTAAGCCAAAATTCAACGTTATCCAGCACAGCTTGGCGCACTTCGGGATGATGGAAATTAATATCGGGCTGACTACGCAGGAAGTTATGTAAATAGTATTGCTGTCTGCGCGGTTCCCACTCCCAAGCACAACCGCCAAAAATCGCGAGCCAGTTGTTAGGCGCTGTACCGTCTTCCTTAGGATCGGCCCACACATACCAATCCGCCTTGGGATTCGTACGGTTTTCGCGGCTCTCGATAAACCACGCATGTTGGTCCGAGGTATGACTTAATACTTGATCAATAATGACCTTAATGCCTAAGCCGTGAGCTTTTTCAATCAATTCATCGAAATCATGCATAGTGCCAAAAAGATGGTCAACTTCGCGGTAATCACTGATGTCGTAGCCAAAATCTGCCATAGGAGATTTAAAGAAAGGTGAAATCCAGATGGCATCGACATTGAGACTCGCAATGTAATCCAGCTTTATGATAATGCCGCGTAAATCCCCGACGCCGTCACCATTAGTATCTAAAAGGCTACGCGGATAAATTTGGTAAATCACAGCACCACGCCACCACGTTAACTCACTCATTGTTGCCCCTTTATCATTATTCTACAGCGAACTTTCCCTAACACACTCAAGCAAACAGTTATCGTTTTGTTACTGCAGAGTAAAGTCATCGCGGCTTATTTTGTGTTACCGAGCATACGTGAAGAGGGAAATAAGGTTCAATACACCTGCATACGTATGCAGAAGATGCAGCCAATAGTCACATGGCATCACAATGAAATTTACTTTTTAGTAACAGTCACTTGATTACAAAATAAAATCATTTTATTCCCTGAGTTCACCCTCTATCACAGTCTATTCTTAACTCTGCTAGGCATTGAATACGTATGCACTCTGTTGTTCAGCTAAGAAACTCGGGAGTAGTATCTTCACCGTTGCATAACAATTTGGTCATAAACGCAGCACTTATGCAGTCAATTAAGCGCCCATATACCAAAAAAAGGCCGCAAACATAACGCGGTGATAACGATAAAACGCTCTACAAAGCGATAAAGCGACTCCAAGGGGAAGAGAGATATGATGCGATTTAAACCCAGTTTGCTAACCTTAGCGCTCATCGCCGCAGGTGCCAGTATGCACTCCTATGCGGCAGATGAAGTGACCACAGATAAGGAAGCAAAAGCAAAAGAAGCTGCTATTGAGGTTATTGAAGTTAAAGGCTTTAGAACCAGTGTAATCAAATCACTAAATGATAAACGCTTTGGAGATACCGTCTCTGAATCGATTTCGGCAGATGATCTTGGCGCCCTTCCCGATCAGTCAATCGCTGATGCACTGACTCGCTTACCAGGCGTGACCGCAGTGCGCACTGGTGGACAAGCAAGCGGCCTCAATATTCGAGGTCTTGATGGTGATTTCGTCTTTGCAACACTTAATGGACACGAACAAGTGACAACGGGCGGTAAACGCGCGATTGAGTTTGACCAATATCCATCCGAATTAATTAGTCAAGCCGCCGTCTATAAAACACCAAAAGCCTCGCTGATTGAAGGTGGCGTCGCTGGTACGGTAGAATTAAAAACCGCAGATCCCTTAAAAAGCGACAAAGACCAATCATTTAATATCAATGCTCGCGGCAGTTTTAATGACAGAGCGGATGAGATTTCCGATGCCGATCAATATGGCAACCGTCTTAGCTTTGCCTATCAAGGCAAATTCCTTGAAGATACACTCGGTGTGGCACTAGGCTATGCCCATTTGTACCAACCTTATGTTGCCAGTCAATTCATTGGTTTACGTTTCAACGACGATAAAAAAGATGTCAATGGCGACGGTGCTGCCGAATCAATCAGTGAAGGTTTTGAGTTACAGCAAAAAGGCGGTGATGATACACGTGATGGTTATATGGCGGCTATCCATTGGCAACCAACAGACAATCTCAGTGTAAAAAGTGATTTATTCCATTCAAAATTCACTTCCGAAAACTTTGCCCGAGGCTTTCGCGTTAAGTCATTAAAAAACGGTACTATTAGTGATGCGGTTGTCGAAAATGGTTCTATGACAGGCGGAACGGTATCAACTGATGGTACTGATAACTTTGCCGTTTTTGTTATCAATGATAACGACTCAAAATATTCAGAACTGACATCAGGCTCAGTCAATATTGAGTGGAACAATGGCGGCGCATTAACTGTCGCAGGTGATGTGAGCTATTCAAAAGCCGATGGTGAGTTCGTCAACGGCGGTACTCGTGCCGTTTTATATGATGATATAGGTAATGAAGTACGCTCAGCCGAATCAATTAATTATCAACTACATGGTTTAAGCCCAGCCGATGTCAGTTTTTCAAACGACTATACCAATACCGCGACCTTGGGTTTAAAAGAAGTGGGTATGTGGCCATACGATCAACAAAATGATCTTGTCGCCTACAAGTTAGACTTTAACTATGCATTAGATTCTGGTTTCTTAACTTCAGTTGATTTTGGTCTGCGCTACTCAGAACGTGAATTCAACGCCCAGCGCTCTCAAGCAGGCTACGGCTTCGAATTTGACACTAACCCCGCCAATCAACCAGTGTTGGTGTTAAATGATGACATGACAAATATAGTCAATTTCGGTGGTGAACTTTCAGGCTACCCCAGCTTCCTATCGATCGATTTCGACAAGGCTGTGGAGCTGGTCAACAATCAATTGGCAGCGACGGGTCAAGGCCCATTTAATCCGACGGCTAACTGGTCGGATAACTGGACCATGATCCAAAGCGGTGCCGTTAATGAAGATATACTGGCAGGATATGTACAGGGCAATCTAGAGTTTGATCTGGGTGATGTCAAAGTAACAGGTAACCTAGGGCTGCGAGTGGTTCACACGGATCAGAACAGCACAGGTCTGCAACAAATCGGCTTCGGTTTGGGCGAGCCTATCGCGGACGAAAAGGGTGTTATCAGCACTGACTATATCCGCAATGAAATCGGTCAGACCTACACAGACTACTTACCATCACTCAACCTCAACTTCCACTTGACGTCAAATGATCAACTGCGTTTCGCCGCAGCCTCTGTGATGGCTCGTCCACCGATCAATAAGCTGAAGTCAGGACGAGGCAACTGGTATTCCGACGAAAACAAAGGCTATAAGACATACAATGCCTGGGGTAACACCAGCCCTTTGCTTGATCCTTTCTATGCCGATCAATTCGATCTGTCTTACGAGCATTATTTCGAAGACAGTGAAGGCGCCGTGGTGATAGCTCTGTTCTATAAAGACATCAAGTCTTTCATCAACGATTTCACTATCACTGAATTTGATTTTGAATCTGAAGGTTTTATTGTCCCAGATACAGTAGTTGATAATGGCGTCACTTATCCTGTTAATAAAAATTTGGGTCAATATCAAACTGCAATCAACAACGACAATGGCGGCTACATTCGTGGTGTTGAGTTAGGTTATACCCAAATATTTGATTTCTTGCCCTCGCCACTCAGCGGTCTTGGCTTCACTGGCAGCTACTCGTATTCAGACAGTGAAGTGGAATTTACCACAGATTTAAGTGGTTCAAACTTAACCATTCCATTACCAGGTTTATCAGAAAGCGTACTCAACACCACCTTGTTCTATACTCTGGATGGTTTCGATACTCGCGTAAGCATGAGATATCGTAGTAGCTATGTTTCAGAACAAGTGGCAGTTGAATCACAACTCGCCTTCTTCGATGCCGAAACGATTGTGGATTATCAAGCTTCATACGCACTGGAGAATGGACTTAAGTTCTTATTCCAAATTAATAACTTAACTGATGAACCGAACAAAACCTATTTTGGTGAAGAACATCAAACAGGAACAATCCAATACTTCGGTAGACAGTACTTCCTAGGGTTAAGTTACTCTTTATAAACTACCCCAAATAAAGCCTGCTTCAATTAAGAAGCAGGCTTTTGCTTATGCAGATTTCAGTATTTCTAACATTCATCATGCCAGCACGTTTTACTTATTTATCTTTAAAAGGCTTACATTATGATCCGTCAAAACCTAATGATAGTGCTTTATTTATGTTTGGTTTGCTCTTCATCTAATACGGCCTATGCAAACACCTTTAAGCAAGATATATCGACGGACGTTAAGCTTGAACCCGCGTTTTGGTGGGCGGGGATGCAGAACCCTGAGTTACAGCTGATGCTGTATAGCCGCGAACTTCCAAGCTTACCGCAGCAGATTAAGGTTGATATACAAGGAAAAGGCATCACACTTAAAAGCCTTGAGCACACTGATAACCCTCACTATCTGTTTATCAATTTAGATCTGAGCCAAGCTGCGCCGCAAACCTTTGAGCTGGTGATTTCCAGCACTGATTTGGCTTCAAAAACCAACGCTTCAAAAACCAACACGCCTCTTTATCGCCTGCCCTATACGTTGCAAGCGCGTGCTGAGGGCAGCCGTGAACGCCAAGGATTTAGCAATAAGGATGTGATTTACCTTATCACCCCAGATAGATTCGCCAATGGCGACACGAGCAATGACAATCAGGCCGATATGCTAGAGCAAGTCGCGGCTAACTCTCCTAGCAATTCCAGCAACCCCTATTATCCCGATGCTCGCCATGGCGGCGATATAGCAGGGATCAGCCAGCACTTAGATTATCTGGCAAAACTTGGCGTGACTCAGTTATGGATCAATCCACTGCTTGAGAATAATCAAGCCCAGTATTCATACCACGGTTACTCAATTACCAATTTATACCGCGTCGATCCCCGCTTTGGCAGCAACAAGGATTATAAAGCCTTAGTCGCTAAGGCTAATAAGCTTGGCCTAGGGGTGATTAAAGATGTTGTGGTGAATCATATCGGCTCTAACCATTGGTGGCTCAACGATTTACCCAGCCATGACTGGCTGAACGATGCCACAAAAACGCAGCTAAAGAATCAAGAATCCAAGCCTAATTTGACTCAGTCTGCCGATGCTAAATCCAGCGCTATTAAATCCAGCGTTACCAGCCCCCGTTTCACCAGCCATAGGCGCACGACAGTGCAAGATCCCTACGCGGCAGCGCAAGATCATATTGATTTTGTCGACGGCTGGTTTACCGACACTATGCCAGATCTAAATCAAAGCAATCCAAAACTGGCAACCTATCTTATCCAAAACAGTATTTGGTGGGTCGAGTACGCAGGACTTTCGGGGATACGTGAAGATACTTACTCCTACGCCGACAAAGGGTTTCTCGCTAAATGGTCTAAGGCCGTAATGGCTGAGTACCCAAATTTTAATATTGTTGGCGAAGAATGGACCGCAAACCCCATCACAGTGTCCTATTGGCAAAAGGGCAAAATCAATGCCGATGGCTATACCTCAGATTTACCCAGTTTGATGGACTTCCCGCTATATGAAAAATTGATTGCCAGCCTTAATGAGCCAGAAAGCTGGGATACGGGTTTTATCAAGCTTTACGAGATGTTAGCCAACGATGTTGTGTATGCAGAACCTAGTAAGCTAGTGCTATTTGAAGGCAATCACGACACCAATCGTATCTTCAGTTTAGTGAAAGAAAATATAGACTTATACAAGATGGCCCTCACCTATGTGCTGACCGCCAAACGCATTCCGCAGCTGTTCTACGGTACAGAAGTGTTGATGACAAGCCCAACCGAGGGCCGTCACGATGGCGTTGTACGCAGTGATTTTCCCGGCGGGTTTGCCAACAATGCCACTAACGCCTTTACCGGCCAAGGACTGAGTGAACCTCAACGACAAGCGCAGCAATTTATCCGTACCATACTGAATTACCGTAAACAATCCCTTGCGCTGCAATCGGGCGAACTACTGCACTTTGTGCCGCAGGATGGCATCTATGTGCAATTTCGCTGCTTATTGAATGACCCATTATCAGCTGACCTAAATGCTAAAGAGCTTAAGTCACTAACTCAACACGATTCTCAAACCCAACACAATGCCTGTACTCAGCCCTTAGCCGATAAAGTCATGGTGATTTACAATAAAAATGACAAAGCAGTCACGCTAGATGTAAACCGCTTTGCCAGTGTACTTGGCGATAACCGCGCCGCTACAGATATCATCAGTGGCAACACAGTTTCACTCAATCAAGCGCTAGCATTGCCCCACGCAGGTGTCACTATCCTTGAGCTTAAAGCCAGACCGCAGCTAAATACTGGCTTACCTAGCCGTCAAACCTCTAATCATATGAGTTACTCAGCTAGCGATTTAACTCAGGCTCAAACAACTCACCCAATCAAAAACTCAACCCTAAAAGGAATTCAGTCTTGAGCTTTTTATCACCTATCTATTCCAGAGTTATTCAGTACCCCCAAGCGGCGAAATTTCCCATAGTGGCTTTACTTATAACCCAAGCAGCGAAAGCCCCGCAGCGCCGACAGTCATCACTCAGCTTATGTTTAAACGCTCTATTCAGTGCCTCTTTATTAACTGCCTCGCTTTTTAGCTTCTCGATCAATGCAAATACATCAACGCAGACGCTTGATAATGAGTTACTACCAAAGTCTGAGAGTGAGGTTATGACGCTTAAACCTGTGGTGTATCAAATCTTTACTCGCCTTTATGGCAATAAAAATCCAACCAACAAACCTTGGGGCACGATTGCCGACAATGGCGTCGGCAAGTTTAATGATATCAATGATATTGCACTCAATAGTATCAAGGACCTAGGCGTTACCCATGTGTGGTACACGGGCGTTCCCCACCATGCATTGATTGGTGATTACAGCGCGATTGGCGTGAGTGCTGATGATCCCGATGTGGTCAAAGGACGCGCGGGCTCACCCTACGCAGTCAAAGATTACTACAACGTCAACCCAGATCTGGCGGTCAATCCCGCCAACCGTTTAGTCGAGTTCGAAGCGCTCATTGCCCGTACCCATCAACACGGCTTAAAGGTGATTATCGATATCGTGCCAAACCATGTGGCGCGCCATTATCAATCCGTTAGTAAACCCCAAGGCGTGCGTGATTTTGGCGAAGATGATGATACCAGTCTGGAGTATGCCAAAAATAACAACTTCTATTATGTCGTTGATAAAGTTGATGTTAATAAGGGCTCGGAGGGGGCAAAGGGAAAAGCGCATGCCTTTGAAGTGCCAAGCTTACCCGCAGGACTTAAACCGCTGGGCGGAGAAGCTCACCCCTTAAGTGACGGCAAATTCAACGAATTTCCCGCAAAATGGACTGGTAATGGCTCACGCTTAGCCAAGCCCGATGCCAATGATTGGTACGAAACAGTCAAAATCAATTACGGCGTACGCCCCGATGGCACCTATGACTTCCCTCGCCTGCCAGCCAATTTCGCCACTTTAACGCAGGCGCAGCATTACGCTTTTTGGCAACAACACTTAGCCGAGCTCCCGAGCTCTTGGATTAAATTCAATCAGATTGCGCAATACTGGCTAGCGAAAGGGGTCGATGGCTTTCGCTATGATATGGCCGAAATGGTGCCAGTGGAGTTTTGGAGCTATCTCAACAGCCAGATAAAACACACAAATCCCGATGCCTTTATCTTGGCCGAGGTCTATAACCCTAACTTGTACCGAGATTATATCCAACTTGGCAAAATGGATTATCTGTACGATAAGGTAGATCTTTACGACACCCTAAAAGCCGTGATGGCAGGAAAAACCAGCACAGCTAATATCGCGGCAGATCAGGAAAAAGTGCAGGATATTGAATCTCACATGCTGCACTTTTTAGAAAACCACGACGAGCAACGTATTGGTAATGCGGCATTTTTAGCATCGCTACACACAAATAAGCCCACGGCAACCCAAGCCGTGAATCCACACTATGCCCTACCCGCTATGGTAGTGTCGGCAACGATAGGCACTTCACCGACGTTAGTGTATTTTGGCCAAGAAGTGGGAGAAGCCGCCATCGACAACCCAGGATTTGGTCATGCATCACGCACCAGTATTTTTGACTATGTTGGCGTCCCCGCCCATCAGCGCTGGATGAACAATGGCAAGTTTGATGGTGGACAATCAACCGTAAAGGAAGCCACTTTGCGGGCTTATTATCAAAAATTACTGAACCTAAGCACAGGTAAAAATGTACCTGCACTTTTAGGAGAATATTACTCACTCGATGCCGCCAACCGCAGCGCACAAACCGCCACAATGGATACTCATGGCAGTGCAACGGGTTATGATGACAGCACTTTTGCCTTTGTGCGCTTTGAGGAAAATACAGCCAATAAAACGGGCCAAAAACTGATTATTGTGAATAACTTTAATCAAACCCAAGCAAAGCCATTATCCCTTAAGCTGCCAAAGCCACTTATCGACCAATGGCAGTTAACGGATGGGACCTATCCACTTAAGGATTTGCTGGAAGACAACAAAGCGCAGTTGGTTGTCAAACAAGGGGAAGGACAAGTTCAGATGCAACTTGCACCGCTGTCTTCAGCCATATTCGAGCTGGAAGATTAAACGAGCAAAAAGCCTAGGTGAGCTAAAAAGTGAAATCGACCGATAGCGTCATGTTAAACTGTGACGCTATCTTTTTTTAACCGTTATACTCTCAAACCTTTCTATCTTATTTGATCACCCTTTAAAAATCACAAAGGAAAGCGATGTTACTCGGCATTCACCATGCTGCGATTATTTGCAGCGACTATCAAAAGTCCAAACACTTTTATGTAAACATTCTTGGCCTTACCGTGCTTGCAGAGCATTTCCGTGAGGCACGTAAGTCCTATAAACTTGATTTACAACTGGCCGATAAGAGTCAAATTGAGTTATTTTCATTCGATAATCCACCCAAACGACCAAGCTATCCCGAAGCCTGTGGACTTAGGCATCTCGCCTTTCGCGTAGCATCGATTGAAACCGCCATCGAACATCTTCATAGCCATCACATTACCGTTGAACCCGTCCGCATTGACGAATACACAGGCAGAAAATTCACCTTCTTTAGCGATCCCGACGGCTTACCCTTAGAGTTATATGAGCTATAGCACGAGTGAAATAAGGCAACATCGCAGCAATAAGATGCATAAAGCTTAATTACGCTACGGGATAGTCAGCATTAGACTCAATAAAACGACGCAGCCGTTTAACCAATAGTTTAAGTAATCGATTGACCGGTTTGACGCTGCGATAAGGTCAAAGCCTACCTAGGCTAACCATTTAGGAACTCAAGATGTTTGATAATCCAGCATTATTACTATGGAGTTTAGTCTTTAGCCTCTTTGGTCTTGGCTTTTTCACCTATGGCAAACGCCAAGCGGCCCCCATCCCTTTAGCCGTTGGCCTCACCCTGATGATTTATCCCTATTTTGTCACCAATCTCGCGTTACTTATCGCCATCGGCATCGCCCTGATCGCACTGCCGTATTTTGTGAAGTTGTAACAAGCGATCTTTGTCATAGCTAGATTGAAAAGCTCATATCTATCAGAGCAAAGAGGACTTATGTCTTACTCGACAAAATGACCTTATTCCACTATCTATCACTGGTCATGACTTTACTGGCCAAGCCAATAAGCAACACACCTGATATCCCCTCTAAGGCTCTCGAATAACGCAGGGAATTGGGGCGACTAAATACCCAGCTTCCTGCCGACGCATAAAGGATGTTACACAAGGTCGCTAACAAACTGAAAATAAGACCAAGGGTTAACAGCTGAATTGACGTTGAACCCGCTAACGGGTCAATAAACTGCGGCAAAAAAGAGAGGAAAAATAAAGCGACTTTAGGATTAAGTACACTAACGACAATGCCTTGGAAAACTACGTTGCCGTTTGGTTTGCTATTGTTATCAACCACAATTTTATTATTGCCACGCCACATTGATATTAACGCTTGAATGCCTAAATACACTAGATACGCGGCCCCTAACCACTTCACAATACTAAAAGCCAACGCTGAACTGAGAATGATGGCAGATAATCCCAAGCTAGCAGCAAGCGTGTGAACAAAATAACCCACACCTAAACCCATCGCAGCTTTAAGCCCACTGATCATTTTCCCTTTCATTGTGTTAGATACAATGTAGATGACATCGGGTCCAGGGATAAGATTGATAGCAAGGCAAGCAACTGCAAACAGTAATAGTGAATTTAAATCCATTTAATTTTTCTCCTTGTTAAACGCGTAATCTATCGCGCCGCTTAAGTGGTGTCCGACGCAATACCGTAGCCTCTGTAAACCACTTTAAAAAAATCAAAACGTTAACTACAAGTAAATTGGTAACCAGAACCTGTGCTCAACTTTATATACTTTTTGCTCACGTCTTGATTCAAAGCAAACTTCAATTTGCTCATCCTTAACGATCTTAATTTGCGCTTAATTTTTTTATTCACGGCAAATCGTTAAACGGCGCATCGCAAAAATGCCCAATAGTGAAAGTATTAATAAAGATAAGCTGCCACCGCCGCTGTAACCTTGTTTATGTTCTATGGTGGCGACGTGCTCTTCCTTAACCCGAGTTTTAAAACGGGCAAGCTCGTCATCTAAATTGACTATCATGTCGTTCACCGCAAGATCAAAGCCCTCGTAGGATTTCTCTCTTAGGGTTGTCGTCACGCCAACAGCGGTTGAACTTTCAGTTAACTGATTAATGCCTGGCGCCCTAAATAGCATCTTCTGGCTACGCATATCGAAAACGGCTGTATCAACAAAGGTTTGAATCGCATTTTCATTGCCGGGGATTAAATACATGCCCACGATAGTCCAATAAAGGATGGCGGATTTGTTCTCGTGGCTTTGCATCAATTGATCGTAAGAAACCAATGCCATCACATCGACATCATGCAGGCGAGCAACCTGCTGCAAGGTTTCAAAACCTTTACCATTTTTAAGATAGGTACTTGGGATCACTTCGATACGATCGATATAGTCATATTTAACAAAGGATTTTTTCACCTTATCAAGTAATGCCATCTGAGTTCGGCTATCAATTGCATCGCCTTGCCAATGGGACGAAGGCAAGAAAGCGATGCCGACGGTAATAGGTAAACGCAGCACAGGTAAGGATGGCTGCTGGGCTTGGCGACTCTTCTCATCAGGGTATAAATATTCAACTAAGCTACTTGATACCGCATTTTTCTCAGTAGTATTACCGTTAAAAAATGCACTACAACCACCCAGTGAAAGCATTGCGAATGAGGCTATACCACAGGCTATTACCTTAAGTTTCATTTGTTTCCCTACCGTATCCATACACTTGCTGTTAATGATGAAAACTGAACCTACAATAATACCAATCACATTAAATATCTAATCAGTTCAGAGCCTCACAGACATCTCAATCCAAGGCGCATTGACGCAGAAATGGTCATTCCCTTTTAAGTCAATGCAACACCGGAGTGGGATGCCTGTGTGGCTCCCGAAGGGCGGGTTTCAACGCCCTTTATACTGCGTTTAAGGCTTTCGACAGAGCACCACTATGCCTTCAAGCCTTCGCCTTGTCTAAAGCGCGTTGAACTCCCGCTGAATGAACAGATATTTAATACGATTGGTATAATGCAGATTTTGGGTTACCTTATCCACTCATCAGAGTAAAAACAAGCTGTTATGTTAACATATCACAGCATTAATCTTCTTTGATTAGATTTTAAATACAAAAAAGCCGCACTATAAATGCGGCTAGTCAATAGGTACAACCACCTTCTAAAATACAACTTAAGTCAAAAGTTAAGCGTATTTACGCACTTTTTTAAGGGCAATTTGTTGTTTTAGCATGGATAAATGTTCGATAAATACTTTGCCATGCAAATGGTCGATTTCGTGCTGCAACACTATGGCTAAAAACTCATCAGTCTCGATTTCGATAGCCTTGCCAGTTCTGTCTAAGGCTGTCACTTTAACCTTTTCAAAACGTGACACTTTAGCGCGATAACCGGGGATAGACAGACAACCTTCTTCACCGACGAATTCACCTGACTTTTCAACAATCTCAGGGTTAATCAGCACTAAAGGCTGATCGCGACCGTCAGATAAATCGATCACGATAATTGCATCTGTACTGCCGACTTGAGTTGCCGCTAAACCTATACCATCGTCAGTGTGATACATGGTTTCGATTAAATCATCGATAAATCCCTGAACAGCTTCAATATCTTTTACAGGTTGCGCTTTACGTTTAAGGCGCTCATCGGGAATAGTTAGAATATCGAGTACAGCCATGCCAGTTATCTTCTCTCATCGAGTCAAAAAAATTGGCGCTATTATGGACTATTTGACCATTTACACAATATTTAAGCTAAAAACAGTTTAAATATTTTGTTAGTAATCGAGCTAGCCGATAAAAATATCGAGAAGTGCTTAATCCTTTAAATACCAAATACTCTCACATCTTCCGCTAAGCCAGGCTTTACCGTTACACTAGCGTGAACTCATCAAGCAAAAGTTTTTGAGCGTGATTCTTTGTGAGTCATACCAATCGTATTAAATATCTGTTCATTCAGCGAGAATTCAACGCGCTTTAGACAAGGCGAAGGCTTGAAGGCATAGTGGTGCTCTGTCGAAAGCCTTAAACGCAGTATAAAGGGCGTTGAAACCCGCCCTTTGGGAGCCTCACAGGTATCCCACTCCGGTGTTGCATTGACTTAAAAGAGAATAACCATTTCTGCGTCAATGCGCCTGAGATTTAAATACCTGTGAGGCTTTGAACTGATTAGATATTTAATGTGATTGGTATCAATACCATTAAGCTGAGGGTTAACAATTCAATGGCATCGTTTCCTAAAGAAAAATCACCACTGTATCAATACCTTGAACAAGATAAACAGAGTGTAGCGAAAAAACAGCCCCAAGCAGTGGACTTGTCTCCTATGGCGAAAATCTGGCATATCGTCGCCATGATCCCGCAGGGTAAAGTCAGCAGCTATGGCAAAATTGCCGATTATGCAGGATTACCGGGACGAGCGCGTTATGTGTCAAAAGCGCTGAAAGCAGCTCCCGAACATTTGTCACTCCCTTGGCATAGGGTACTCAATAGTCAAGGCAAAATATCCTTCGAGAAAAATTCAACCTTCTTTCAAGAACAGATGGAATTATTAAGAATTGAAGGGATAACAGTGAACTGCGGCAAAATTAATTTGTCTGAATACGAGTGGCGCCCGGATCTGGTGACTTTAGTCATGGCAATGCCATTTTAGTTTAATATATTGATCCATAAACTATTTACATCTCTATTTACAGAAACGTCGTCCTCGGCTATAACCTGCTTACAGTCGATCCGATAATTGATTTATGCTCAACTGATTGACCCAGAACTGTGTAAGTAAGCATGCTACTCGACACTTTTTTATCAACCACTACCGACAATTCTGTAGTGATACAAGGTGAAAACCTGCGACCCAAGGAGCATTCTTTGCGTACCATTCCCACATTATTAGTGAGTTTTACCGTCCTCACTCAAAGTATGTTTGCCATGGCAGCGCCAACGCCGCTAACACCGCAGACGGCCGAATACCAAGTCAACTATGGAGACATTGAATTAGGAAAAGCCAAATACACGCTACCCAATCCCGAAGATGGCGTGTTTAAGTATCGTTTTGATAGCGATCTCAGCCTGTTATTGTTAACCGATGTGCGCCACATCTTGAGTGAATTTACTCAACATGATACGCAGCTCAGTCCTTTGCGTTACTTACAACAACGCCAAGGTGTCGGGCCTAATTACACGGAGCAAACCGCATTCGCCAAAGCTCAAGGCTTTATTCATACCCGTTACAAAGATGAAAAAGGCAAGTTTCCCTATGATGATAAAATCTTTGATCCTCTTATGGTGCAGTTGCAATTTAGGCTAGATATGATGGCGGGCAAAGAAGTGCTCGACTATAAGATGGTCAAGGACAACGAAGTCGATGAATACAAGTTTCATGTGATCGGTAAAGAACGAATGAACATCGACAGCGGCAGTTACGACACAGTCAAAATTGAAGTCGTGCGTGACAATAAAAAACGTCAAACCTTCTTCTGGATGGCGCCTGACTTAGCGTATTTGCCCGTGAGGTTAACTCACTTTGAAAAAGGCAGTAAGCAGCTCGATATTAAGTTACTTAAATATCACTTCGATGAAGTGCCGCACCAAGCAACCATACCTGCAGACATTGCAGAAAAACCGCTAGTGCCTAAACTGCTCGGCACGACTGAAGGTTAATCGGTAAGGCATTGAGTTAAGATGTATAAACTTAACCCAATGATACAAAGCCTTAGCTTCACAATACTGAACTAAAGCCAAACTCATATCGAATAAAGCCCAACCGAACTATATTTAACTGAACTATATCTAACTGAACTTAGGGCCTACCTCTAAGTTCAGTTAATGTTCATGGCTAATGGTTCATCACTGATTGCTAGAAGGTATGTTAGATACTGACTCGAACTTTTTAATAAAGTGACCTGAACAAAACAAAGTCAACCGTAAATCCGCTTGCCCTCATTATTTAGCTCAGTGGTATCACATCAGAGATCGATTAACAGCTCACCCAATCTGAACAGCTTCCAGTTACCCGGCTGCATAACGCGCCACTGTTCATTCTCGGTCAATGGGCGAGTCGCAATCACAGTCACCACATCATGGGCGGTAGTTTCCTTATCAAAATCAATCACCACATCGGTATCAATAAGTTTCGCTTTACCAAACGGCGCGCGGCGAGTGATGTAACATAAGTTATTACTGCAATAGCTCATCAAATGCTCGCCATCGCTCAATATCATGTTGAACACACCTAAGGTACGGATTTGCTCGGCCAACGTTGCGACGTAATGGAAAACTGCCAACATATCTTCAGGTTTAGTACCGCCAAACTTCTGGGCGACTTGTTCCAAAATCCAACAGAAAGCAAGTTCGCTATCGGTATCGCCTACGGGTTGATAGCGCGAGACATGAAACTTGGGCAGATAGTCCGTCAATTGACCATTGTGGGCATAGGTCCAATAACGTCCCCATAATTCGCGGGTAAAAGGATGAGTGTTCTCTAAAGACACACAGCCGCGATTCGCTTGGCGAATATGGCTTATCACCACCTCACTTTTAATCGGGTAGGATTTGATCAATTTTGCAATATGCGATTCGCTACTCGGGCAAGCATCTTTAAAAGTACGGCTACCTTTCCCCTCGTAAAAAGTAATACCCCAGCCGTCCACGTGGGGACCAGTTACACCACCACGTTGTGCTAATCCCGTAAAACTAAACACAATATCGGTCGGCACATTGGCGCTCATCGCCAGTAACTCGCACATATTTCTCGCCTATCATCAATCAAAAAAACTACTTATTGGCATTGTAACTAGTTGATGACATTTGTGGAATGATCAAAGCTGACAAATAATTTAAACAATTGTTTGAAAAATACTTGTATTAAAATTCTCTTAGGTTTAACTTTTATGCGACACAGGTCTGACCACAAACTATAATTGTGATCGCAATCAATAAAACACTCTATGACCTGTGGTTGGCACTCGGTCATATTTAAGGAGAATTACAGTGACTACCCTACTTTGGATCATCGCCATGATCTTAGTGCTAGGAGCCCTAGCTTACCTTCGGGTATCTTTGCTCACTGCCACTATTACAGCCGCTGTTGTGATGACAGCAGGATGGACACTCGATGTTGTCGGCCCTATCTCTTGGATCGTTTTCCTCGTGATCGCGCTGCCGTTAAATATCAGTGCATTTAGACAAAATGTGATCAGTCGTCCACTGATGAAGGTATATCGCGGCATCATGCCGGAAATGTCTTCAACAGAGAAAGAAGCGATTGAAGCCGGCACCACTTGGTGGGAAGCGGATCTGTTTGCGGGTAACCCGAACTGGAAAAAACTCCATAACTACCCAGTTGCGCGTTTAAGTGCAGACGAACAGGCCTTCCTCGATGGCCCTGTTGAAGAAGTGTGCCGCATGGTGAATCAACACCAAGTGTCACATCAACTTGCCGATCTGCCTGCCGACGTATGGCAATATCTGAAAGATCACGGTTTCTTCGCCATGATCATTAAGAAAAAATACGGCGGTTTAGAATATTCAGCTTATGCCCAATCTCGCGTGTTACAAAAACTGGCGGGCTTAAGTAGTGAATTGGCTTCAACTGTTGGCGTACCTAACTCTTTAGGCCCTGGAGAGCTGCTGCAACATTACGGCACGCCAGAACAACAAAACCATTATTTACCGCGTTTAGCCAAAGGCTTAGAAGTCCCCTGTTTTGCACTGACCAGCCCAGAAGCCGGTAGCGATGCAGGCTCGATTCCTGACTTTGGTATTGTGTGTAAAGGCCAATGGGAAGGTGAAGAAGTTCTGGGGATGAAACTGACCTGGAACAAGCGTTACATCACTTTAGCCCCTGTCGCGACAGTATTAGGCTTAGCCTTTAAACTGCGCGATCCAGAGCATCTCCTTGGCGATAAAGAAGAACTCGGCATTACTTGTGCTTTGATCCCTACCGATGTGGAAGGAGTAGAAACGGGTCGTCGTCACTTCCCGCTCAACTGCATGTTCCAAAACGGTCCGACTCGCGGCAACGAAGTATTCGTGCCATTAAGCTTCATCATTGGCGGCCCGAAAATGGCTGGTCAAGGCTGGCGCATGCTGGTGGAATGTTTATCAGTGGGTCGTGGTATCACTCTGCCATCAAACTCAGCTGGCGGCGTGAAAACCGCGGCACTAGCAACAGGGGCTTATGCTCGCATTCGTCGTCAGTTCAAATTGCCTATCGGCAAGCTTGAAGGTATCGAAGAGCCAATGGCACGCATCGGCGGTAACGCTTATCTGATGGATGCGGTAACCACGTTGACCACTACAGGTATCGACTTAGGTGAAAAACCGTCGGTTATCTCTGCGATTGTGAAATATCACCTGACAGACAGAATGCAGAAATGCGTTATCGATGCCATGGATATTCACGGCGGTAAAGGCGTGTGTCTTGGCCCCAATAACTATTTAGGCCGTGGCTACCAAGCTGCGCCTATCGCAATTACTGTTGAAGGTGCAAACATCCTCACCCGTTCTATGATCATCTACGGCCAAGGCGCAATTCGTTGCCATCCGTATGTACTCGCAGAAATGGAGTCAGCGTTTGATACTGAATCGGGTCAAGGTTTAGCTAACTTTGATGCGGCTATCTTTGGTCACATTGGTTTTGCGACCAGTAACTTCATCCGTAGCTTCTGGTTAGGTCTGACATCAAGCCGTTTCTCTAACGCGCCTTATTCAGATAAAACCAAACGTTATTATCAACAGATGAACCGTTTCAGTGCCAACCTTGCCCTGCTTTCTGACTTAGCCATGGCAACCTTGGGCGGCAACCTTAAACGTAAAGAACGTATCTCTGCCCGTTTAGGTGACTTACTGAGCCAACTGTATCTGGCATCCGCCACACTGAAACGCTATGAAGATGAAGGCCGTCAAACCGACGACTTACCATTAGTACAATGGGCAGTTGAAGATGCGCTGTACAAGCTGCAAGCTTCTTTAGACGATTTACTGGATAACTTCCCTATGGGCCTTGGCGGCGCATTACGTGTGGTGATGTTCCCATTCGGTCGTCCACTGAAACGCCCAAGCGATGTGTTAGATCATAAAGTTGCTAAGATCATGCAAACACCGTGTGAAAGCCGTAACCGTTTAGGTAAAGGCCAGTTCTGGACTAACTCTGAGCACAATGCTGTGGGTATCCAAGAACAAACACTACTTGACATCATCGCGTCTGAACCACTACATGACAAAGTCTGTAAAGCCAGTGGTAAACGTCTACCATTTATGTGGTTAGATAAAGTTGCCGCCGAAGGTAAAGCCTTAAGTGTGTTAAGCGATGCCGAAGTGCAATTACTGGAAAGAGCAGAAATTGGTCGTATGAAGTCAATCAACGTTGATGACTTTGACCCAGCAGAACTGCGTCCAGAAGTAGTTTCAACCACTTCACAGGAACGTGCTGCGTAATCCACTCAGTAAGATTTAAACCACAAAAAGGAGGCTAATTAGCCTCCTTTTTTATTACCTATAACCAATCACACGACTCAAGTTATTAGGCAGTATTAAACGCAATAGCAGCCTAGGTTAATTCTTTACTAAGGTCTCATCTACAGCTTGTAGTGCATCAGCGGTATTATCTTCAATAGCCACCTCAGCTTGAGCCTTTTCAAGCTTTAATTGCTCGGCCTCCTCTTCCGCTTTTACCTTTGCTAAAGCAGATTCTGCTGCTTTTTCTTGGGCTTCCCGCTCTGCAATCGCTTGCTGCACTTTGGCTTCTTCTAAAGCTTCAATTGGCAATAGACTGATAAGCTCAATGCCATTCGGAAATACGGTATCATTACCCGAAACAACGACGACCTTACCTTCTTTTGTCAGGTAAACCAGTGGTATTGCCGTCTCACCGTAACGTTTACGAAAATGTTCAAAGCTGAAGTTTTCGGTTAAATTCGTTACTTTAAGTTGAGCGCCTTTCGCCATTAGGCTGGCTATCTTGGCATACGACACTGCATCACCAAACAAACATAAACGTTGCTTATAACTTTCAGAGAGCTGGTGGCGTGCACTGCCTACTTCGGTATTATTAAGACCAAAAACTTTTTTAGCACCAAAAAAGTCTTGGAAATGAAAGCTCACTAACGGGTTTAACTGTCGGTAAGGTGAAATAATCAACACGCGGCCAATTCCAGTTAAATCCATATAGGTTTCAGCATGTTCCGAAACAGGATTACCAAAATACACTGGAATATTATCCATACGCGCGAGCCTAATGTTATCCCAGTTATTATCAGCCAGTAGCACTTTGACATCTTTGGCTTTTAAAATTTTCGCTAACTCTCTGGAAAATTTAGAGGCGCCAAAGATCAATAAACCTTGGGCAGAATCGGCTTTAACACCAAGAAATCGTGCCCAACGTCCCGCAGTCAAACTTTGGATCACTACAGTGCCGATAATAATTAAGAACACTAAGGGCACAATTGCATCTGCGCCCTGCACATTGTTGGCTTCTAACTTGATTGCAAATAAAGAAGATACCGCCGCGGCCACAATACCTCGAGGGGCAATCCAGCATAAAAACCACTTATCCGCTTTCGACAGAGATGTGCCGATACCAGAAACCCAAATACTCAGCGGTCGTGCCAATAACATGGTCACAGCTAAAACCCCCAGTCCACCCCAACCTAAGCCGAGCATGGCATTAGAATCTAATCGCGCCGCCAGTAAAATAAACAGTGCAGAAATCAACAGTACGGTTAATGTTTCTTTAAATTCAAGGATTTCAGCAATATCCACACCACGCATATTCGCAAGCCAAATGCCCATAACCGTCACAGTCAATAAGCCCGATTCTTCTTGTAATAGGTTCGAGCCGACAAAGATACCCAGCATTAAGGTCAAAACGGCGGTATTACGCAGATAGTGTGGCAATAGGTTGTGTCTTAAGATTTGTCCCGTTAGATAACCCGCCACTGCGCCAAGTCCTAATCCGAGGGACAACATAGAGCCTAAGGCATAGAGCACATGCGTCGTTTGATCGCTGGCAACGGTTATGTATTCAAAGACTAACACTGCGAGCAGCGCGCCTATTGGATCAATCACTATGCCTTCCCAACGCAAAATACTCGCTAGCTGGGATTTAGGACGCACACTTCTGAGCATTGGCACGATAACCGTAGGCCCAGTCACTACCACTAGCGCCCCAAAGAGCAATGCAATTTCCCAACTAAAATCCAGTAAATAAAAGGTGGCCGTACTGATACAGGCCCAAGTGATCACGGTACCGATAGTCACAAGATGCGTCACCATACGACCATGATCTTTGATTTCTTTGAAGTTAAGAGTCAAAGCACCTTCAAATAAAATCACGGCAACCCCGAGGGAAATTATCGGGAAAAGCAAATCACCAAAAATCGCATCAGGATTGAGGAATCCAAGCCCAGGGCCTAAAGTGAGCCCACATAGTAACAAGGGTAAAATCGCTGGTAACCGCAGTTTCCAGCCAAGCCATTGACAAAATAACGATAGCACTCCAATTAGCGCTAGCATGCCAGTAATGTGTTCAACCATATAAATCCTTTAGATAACTGAGCTAAATACTAATGAGCTTAGCTTTAATGACGCAGATGACAACAGCATGAACAGTAAGCTGAAATTATCTATTCGATATATCCACTGTTAAATATGACTCTTCCCTCATCACCTATGGAGAAAAAATCAAGAAAACGGAGCAATCTAGCGACATCAAGTAAAATAAGCTGTAGTACAAATCCGAAAACATCAGATTTACCTTAAATAGGGATTTAAACTTAAAATAGAAAAACAAAAAAGCCTTATCTTTCGACAAGGCTTTAATCATTTGATGAAGCGAAGACATTGATCAGCGATACACGCTGGTGACTTTCGATAATACGCTAGCTCAAACTTTTATCGTTACTAGGTTACAACCATGGCAATAAGTAAATCCCTAACAACTAAAATGCGTATGGGCCTACTCACTTGATAGACACAACCACACTTATACATATTTACCGAATCCAAATAATAACGCAGGGGATAAATCCCCTGCTTAACACCATTAATCCCTACGGCTACCGTAGTAATCGTGCAGTTCGTTTTCCCATTCAACATCTTTCATATTGGGCCAATGGCCTTTGTCAAAACCCGGCGCCGTTTTGAGTCGCTCTAATGATATATCCATGACAAAACATTTTTGCTCATGATTAAGTGTCAGCATCTTCCAAGGCACTGCAAACAGCTTTTCTCCAAAACCAAAATAAGTACTGAACGACAGTACCGCATACCCGACGTGGCCCGTTTCCACTTCAAGCATAATTTCTTTGATATCCCCTAAGGTTTCACCAGAATTATTAACAACATTATTGCCGATCAGTGTTTCAGCGCCCATCAGATATGGGCCGGGTCCTTGTGCCAATGATGGAGAAGCGAACTGTGGATTGTTGTAAATACCGTAAACATCGCGATCATGATAATTCATTTTGTTGACCTCTTTATTAGCGCAGCCCATGAAACTGGACAACGGAATAAGTGAAATACCAAACGTTGGTTTCGAATTGAACATGTCCGTCATTGGACATAAGTTAGAGTATGCATCTCTACAATCACTCGCTCTGTTCGGCATACCGCTTATCAGGTAATGCGAATATAAACACATCGACTCGTCAGATCCCTGTAAGTGCGCCAGCGTACCGACATCCCATTTGCTAGGGCACAGACTCATGTTACCCAGTGCAAAATTGCCCCGGTATCAGGAAGATTAGCCATGTCAATTGCGACTATTTTATTGATTATTTTAATTTTGTTATTTCTCGGCATGCTCCCCACTTGGCCCCATAGCCGAAACTGGGGTTATCGTCCTGGTGGACTTATAGGCATAGTGCTACTGGTGCTGATTATATTGCTGTTAACGGGACGCGTTAGCTAATGCGCCCCATTTTTACTCTTTATCAAAAAGGATAATCTGATGAGAACAATTAAAATGTTAAGTATCTTCCTGCTGGCTCTAGGCTTAGTCGCCGTGGCCAGTTGCAGTTCTGCATACAACAAAGAAGGTACTGGCGAGTATTTAGACGACAGTGTGGTCACCACCAAAGTGAAAGCTGCCATTTTAGGTGATAAAAACTTAAGTGTGGCCGAGATTAATGTTGAAACCTTTAAAGGCGTGGTCCAGCTCAGCGGGTTTGTTAAATCGCGTGAAGATATCAATACTGCGGTAAAACTAACAAGCAAAGTCCCCGGCGTTATTTCAGTCAAAAACGATATGCAACTAAAATCTGGCGCACCTTCACCGCAACTAAAAAACTAGTCATTTAATCTCCATCATTCCGCAGCCCCGTTCTGATGCTGCGGCCCTTCTTTTTGCAGCAGATTTTCTGGTGCCAAGTCAATGCCACCACAGGTTGAACCGCTATGCCCACTCAACACCAAGACACATTAGCCCCACAAATTCAGAACCGATTAATCCGTCATCTGCCAGTGGTGGAACAAGCAGATTTATTATCGCAAGCTGAATTAGTCCAACTTAACTTTGCCGACTTACTGTGCAAGCCTGGCGAGTCATATCAATATGTCTATTTTCCCTTAACGGCTTTTATTTCTTTGTCGTGTTTCAAGCTACCAAAGAAACGCTCAACAACGGCATTATCCCAACACGCACCCACATCACCCATGCTGGCTCGGATACCATAGCTCAATAGCAACCAACCGAATTGCTTACTGGTATATTGCGAGCCTCGGTCACTGTGAAATACCAACCCTCGCGCAGGTTGTCGCAGGTTGTAGGCTTTCATTAATGCCTTGAATATCAAATCCGTGGTCATGCGTTTGTCTATGTACCACCCAATCCTGCGTGAATATAAATCCATCACCACAGCCAAATACATCCAGCCTTCACCTTATGCCGTTCACTTAAGAGTGAACGGCATTTTTCTTTGGTCTAACCGGAAACTTGTTTTTGCTCATTTTAAGGACTCTTGGATATGCCCTTTCCCGTTTACCATCCAATTTAAATTGCCGTGCATTTCGTTCTATATCCAATACGTCTCTCGGGACATTCCCCGGCGTTTGTGATGGCAGTTGCGTCAACTTAAAGATGATATAACTCGCCGCATCCCTAAAACTCAGTTGATTAGGATGGACCGATGGCAAGCTTTTAGCCATCAGCAACATCTTATATCTAATGAGATTGTAGGCCAGTAGCACGCCCCACAGCTCTTGAGTCACCAGCTCCGGTAGTTGACTGCGTAGCGTAAAACGACTCTCCAACAGATGTTGTTTCATCTCTCTGTAGCCCAGTTCGATTTCCCATCGATGGGCATATAAGTCGACGATGTCTTCGCTGGGGTAACGCATCGGGTCAGTCAACGAGGTCAAAATGGTAACTGACTTACCTTTCACTGTCTTAGTGAGTAAACGCGCTTCAAGGGTATCTGGGATCTGCGGCCATTTCTTTCTGGCTTGAGGCATGGTGGTGAGTTTCACCCACTGGTCATGTTTTCCCAGCGTTCGCACCACCTCATATTGAGTGCCTTTCTTCAATGGTAACAACCAGTGGCTGTCAGGTTGCGCTTGCTGCCAAGCATGTAACAGGCCTAGCGAGTAAAATCCTCGGTCAAATAGGGTTAGGCTGTGATTGGGAATGCTAGGAATGAGTTGAGATGCTAAGTTCATTTCATTTTCGGCAACCGAATCAAAGGCGCTGTTGACCAACAAATGGCTGCTTAACTCCATCAAGCAAACCATGCGAATTTGCGGATAAGCCGCTTCGCCTGAAGCGTTTGCGGTACGCGCAAAGGCGGCTTGATTTTGGACACTATCGGGTGTCCGCCACACTACACCGTCAACACCATACAAGTTAAGRCCGCACCAATGAGGRTGTTCAGCTCTCGCGTGCCAGGTATTGGCGCTGCGACTAAAYACTTCTCKAATAACCTCACTGCCCAATCGTTTACGCGCCTGAGTCACGGCGCTGCGTGCAACATAATCAATCTCTTGCGGCAAAACAATGTCGAGTTTGTTGATGAGTGACCGAACAGATTCCCCTCGGAACAAAGCCATTCCGATAACGGCCCAAATCATCGCGTCCATCGGCAATTTACGCCGTCTTAATGTCTCAAAATGAAGTGTCCGATGGGAGATGTGCAGATGAATTCTTCAGCCTTATTTAGGAAAGTCTGCATCTTTTTTTTAAAATGCAAACTTTCGTTACGAATTTATAAGAAGGAGTATCTTATTCCTTTGTAGTGCCACAGGGCTAAAAGTCTTCGGTAAAGGGGAATAGAAAACGCGCAAGCATGGCAGCGAAAAACGCCGCACGTGGCGCAAGTTGCACTCAGCCATAGATGCAAGCACTCACAAAGTTGTTACAGCTAAAGTCAGTCTTGTGTCAGTTGGCGATAATGAAGTACTGCCGACTTTGCTCAATCCTTTACGGCGAAAGATAATGCAGGTATCGGCAGATGGGGCTTATGATACAAAAGGTTGTTATCAATTACTGCGACGTAAAGGCTGCAAAACTACCATCCTACCTCGCTCGAATGCGGGGTTATGGGGAAAAAGAGCATACACGCAATGAAGCTGTTGATGCACTGAAAGCGGATCAGCTTAAACAATGGAAAATCGATAACGGCTATCACCAACACTCTCTAGCAGAGACCACCATGGGCCGATATAAACAGTTGAATAGTCCAATGCTAAGTTTAAGTGATTACAATGGGCAAGTTGTAGAGGCATTGGCTGGTGTGAAGGCAATGAACAACGTCATTAGACTGGGTATGCCCGTTCGCCAGCAAGTTACTTAATCGGCCAGAAGCCTTGAAATGATTTAATCAACAACGCCGTTCAATACTGACTTGTAGCATTAAGCCTGATCATTGCTTCGGACATGTTAAAGAATTGAGCAACATTTTGGCAGTTTATGCTATGGTGTAAAAATGGGCATATGAATGGTAACTGAGGTACTTTTATATTCAAAGCTAATTAACAGTCAGGCTTTGTGTGACCGACGTCAATCATTCACATACCAATGATATTGAAAATGGGCTAGCAGGATGAATATGGAATGTATGGAGTGAAAGTCACCGCCGTACTCGTTTAAAAAACGCAATTTAGGCTTCTGTACGGCTTTGTTTCCTAATAGTGAAATCCAATGTTTGTCGGGTTTAAATCAAAATAATATTCTGATTACAGATAAACGACTGACGATGAAACAAGGGTTTTATGCGCCATACTGGCGATCAGGAAGCACTCTGTAGTTATTTCTGCTTTTAGGAAACAAAGCCCTTCTGTACCCATAAGTAATGCTGAGTGGATAGACATGAATAAACCTTCTATCCGCTGTCTTTTTGTTAAAGTAATTTCCACATTAATTTCAAATAAAATTAACTCGAAAGTTTAAATGCATAAATCACTGCAACATCTATAGTTAACTTAAAGACGTGAGTACTGATACTTATACTTATACTTATGTAGAGTGCAATATTATTTTAAACAATACATGCGTATTCGCAGGAGAAATATTATGGGTGAGTATAGAAAGTTGTGGTGGACCTTATTAAGTGTCTTCGCCGTGACATTTTCGATATTAGGTTATTTTGGCACTGAAATATACCGAAGTGCCCCGCCAATTCCCGCATCATTTGTCTCGGCAAATGGAAATGTTTTAACAACCGAAGAACAAATATTGGATGGACAAACGGCTTGGCAATCTGTTGGGGGCATGCAATTGGGCTCAGTATGGGGGCATGGGGCGTACCAAGCACCGGATTGGACAGCTGATTGGCTACATCGAGAACTTCTTGTTTGGTTGGATTTAGCTGCCAATGATGAATTTCATCGTCCATATGCTGAACTCACTGGTCAGCAGCAAAATATGTTGCGTTACGAGCTCAAGCATGAATACAGAACGAATACATATGACGTTGAAATGAACACAGTAACGTTATCGCCAAGGCGTATTAAAGCAATTGAACAAACCGGCGCTTACTATAGTGCACTTTTTGGTGGGGCACCTGAACTGCAAAAAACACGCGAAAGCTATGCGATGAAAGAAGTTACGCTGCCCAATCCTGAGCGACGAGCACGCTTATCGGAGTTCTTTTTTTGGACCGCTTGGGCGGCTGCCACTGAGCGTACCGACGGAAAGGCAACGTACACGAATAACTGGCCTCATGAGCCATTAATCGACAATGAACCTACCACTGAGAATATCGTTTGGTCCATCATCAGTGTGGTTATTTTAGTCGCTGGCATCGGTGCACTTGTTTGGGCATGGGCTTTTTTACGTAAAGAAGATGGCGAGCCTGTCGCTCCAGAGCATGATCCTATCTTGTCGTTTAGCTTAACGGCATCACAAAAAGCCTTAGCTAAGTATCTATTACTCATTGTGTCTTTATTTACATTTCAAGTGTTTATTGGTGGATTTACCGCACATTACACGATCGAAGGGCAAAGTTTCTACGGTATCAAAACCTCAGAGTGGTTTCCTTATAGTTTAGTCCGTACTTGGCATATTCAATCTGCACTGTTCTGGATTGCATCTGGGTTTCTTGCTGCTGGGCTGTTTCTTGCACCTGTGATTAATGGCGGCAAAGACCCTAAATTCCAGAAAATGGGTGTTGATATATTATTCTGGGCATTAGTTATTGTTGTTGTTGGTTCGTTCATCGGTAATTATTTAGCAATTGCACAAATCATGCCTGCGAACTTGAGTTTCTGGCTAGGACACCAAGGTTATGAATACGTTGATTTAGGTCGTATTTGGCAAATTGGTAAATTTACTGGGATCGTTTTATGGTTAGTGTTAATGATGCGATGTATTACCCCAGCATTACAGCAAAAAGGCGATAAAAACCTTTTAGTATTATTTATGCTGTCGGTGATTGCGATAGGTTTATTTTACGGTGCTGGATTCTTCTATGGTGAACGTACTCACATTTCTGTTATGGAATACTGGCGATGGTGGATTGTTCATTTATGGGTAGAGGGCTTCTTTGAAGTATTTGCAACAACTGCATTGGCATTTATCTTCTTTAACATGGGATTAGTTACCAAACGCATGGCAACAGTTGCTTCGTTAGCATCAGCCTCATTATTTCTGTTAGGAGGCATCCCTGGAACGTTTCACCACTTATATTTTTCGGGTACAACAACCCCAGTAATGGCTGTAGGTGCAACGTTTAGTGCACTTGAAGTTGTACCTCTAATCGTGCTCGGTTACGAAGCGTGGGAACACTATAAATTAAAGAATAGAGCTCCTTGGATGGCAAATGTTAAATGGCCGATCATGTATTTTGTTGCTGTTGCTTTTTGGAACATGTTGGGTGCCGGTGTATTAGGTTTTATGATCAACCCACCTATTTCTCTATATTACATTCAAGGTCTTAACACGACGGCAACGCATGCACATGCTGCACTGTTTGGTGTGTATGGTTTCTTAGCACTTGGCTTTACATTACTGATATTGAGGTATATTCGACCACACTTGATACTTAATGAACGTTTAATGAAAACATCATTTTGGTGGATGAATATCGGCTTAGCCTTAATGTTATTTACCAGCCTTTTACCTGTTGGCATTATCCAATTTATTGCCAGCGCATCTGAAGGTCTTTGGTATGCGCGTAGCGAAGCACTACTACAGAGCGATACACTGGTAACATTACGCTGGATACGTACAATCGGTGATGTCGTATTCATTGTTGGGGCACTAGCAGTCACTTTGCAGGTCTTTAAAGGCGTATTTAGCGCTTCTGGTAAAGAGGTACATTTGAAATAAAGTGAGATATGAACGATCATCTCTCGGTCAAAATACAGGCCTATTAACTATTAAGGCCTGTATTTTTATGAGATAAACTTAGAGGGAGCAAGATGGTCAAAGTGCACCTAATTTTCATTCAGATTTGGAAGCCCATAGAGTATAAATACAGTGCTATTGCTTCATGATAAACCCCTGTGGATTCCATCGTAATGACAATGTCATTACGCTGACATTTAGATAGCTTCGAGTTCCAATCATTGATGGCTAAATAGTCAATCTTTCTGTTTTTGAAACATTTAAATTTGCTGCCGCTCTTGGCTTGATTTAGCAATAAACAGAGATCGAGCGTTTCTTTGCTTACATCAATTCCAACATTTAATCTCATATCAATGACTCCACTTGCACATACAGCATCATTAGTAAATCACTAAGTGCTCGGATACCATCCAGTATTAGAGAAAGTAAAATCAGGGGATAATCTACAGCTCAATGTTAAACATTACGTGGCGCAACATCCTCACTGATTTTATAGTTTGGAGATAGCTAATCATCCAAAACCTCACCTACAGCGTTTGAACATTCTCAACAAATAGTTGTCCAATTTGAGTTGACCAGAAAAAATGACGGGTTTCAACTTGTCAGCCAAGACAAACTGAGCCGGAGAATGCTCTGTAGAATATTGCAAAACGGGTTTTCATTATAACTAATATTTCATTCCTGAGCACGGTCCTATGTCGACCTTTGGTGAAGAGCGCGAGCATAATCCCTTTGTCGCGGACCAACTTTTACTCTAAGTGTCACGTCATTAAGAACTGTTTGATTTGTGAGCGATAATCACTCGCAAATCAAACGATTATTTCCGTTGATTGTTCCACTTTTACCCATGTTTTCTGGTTTTCCTTCTAGACTTAAAGCAGTTCTTCTGTCTATTGGGGTAAGTATGAAAACAAAAACCATGATGAGTGTGGTATTTTCGACCATAGTCGCGAGTGCCGTGATTTCTGCGGCACTGAGCTTCAATGTTAAGTCTAAAATCGATCTCTTTAATGATGCTGCCAGCATCCGATATCAGTCCTATCAAGTCGCCGATGAGTTAAGGCAAAGTTCCGATGACTTAACGCGTCTCGCTCGCACCTACGCTGTCACAGGCGATGAAAAATACGAAAAAATGTATATGGATATTTTAGCTATCCGTAATGGTGAGAAATCCAGACCCGAAAAATATCATCAGATTTATTGGGATTTAGTGCTGAATTATGGCGATAAACCTAAGCCAGACGGTGCGAGAATTGCAATTAAAGCACAAATGCAGTCCCTCGGTTTTTCCGATGAAGAATTTCATTATCTCGAACAAGCCCAACAAAACTCAGATGCGTTAGTTGCCCTCGAAGTGAAAGCCATGAATGCCGTCAAAGGTATCTTTATGGACCCCAACACCCAAACTTACACGATCAAAGGCGAGCCTAACTTAGCCATGGCGCGGGAGTTATTGCATAGCGACCAATACCATAGAGAAAAAGCCAAGATCATGCAGCCGATTGATGAGTTCTTTACGGCGTTGGATAAACGTACCGATGGTGAAGTTAATGGTCGTCTCGACTCCTTACATGCGGCATTAAACTGGTCTCAGTTCGTGTTATTTATCGTGATTTTAGCGGCCGTTGGTGGTTTCATTATCGTTAAGAGCCGGATTGTGACTCCCTTAGTGCAGACCTGTAGTGAGTTGCTCGACATTCAGCGCTCTAAAAATCTTGCGCGGCGGATTTCTGTTACCACCGAGGGAGAGATTGGCGAAATCGTTAATCAAATCAACTTGTTTATCTCTTCCCTTGCCAGTTCCTTATCGACAACGGATGGCATTGCTAAAGAGGTGGCTGATTTAGCGAAGCAAACTAAAGCATCCATTCAAGTTTCGCGTGAAAGTTCCAATCGAGTGGCCAGAGAACTGGATGCCAGTGCCAGTGCGATGGAAGAAATGACCACGACGTTGGTGCATGTAAGTGAGAGTACGTCAAACGCTGAAAGCCGCGCCGCTGAAAATGAAGCGCATGTCACTGTGGGTAAACAGACGGTATCGGAAGCGTTGAAAGCCATGTCGGTATTAGAAACTGAGTTTACCAACACTCAAGATTCTATGTCGCATCTAGTGAACGAAAGCACCCAAGTCAGTAATGTGTTGAGTGTGATTAAGGCGATTGCAGAGCAGACGAATTTGCTGGCACTGAATGCCGCGATTGAAGCCGCAAGGGCCGGTGAGCAAGGGCGAGGCTTCGCTGTGGTGGCCGATGAGGTTCGATCATTAGCCCAGCGCACCCAAGATTCCACTAAGGAAATCGATGATATTGTCGCAAGCCTTCAAAATCGTACGAATCAAGTGGGTACATCTGTGACTCAAGCGGCGACGCTTATGCAAAAGGCGGGGGTAGAGTTGCAACGTATCGTAGCTGTATTTGAGGATATTCGCCACAGTACGGAAGCGATTCATGGGATCAATACTCAGGTTGCCGCTTCGACTGAGGAACAGTCCTTGGTTTCTAAAGAAATCGCTTCGAGTATGATGGTGATCCGCGATAATTCCCGTGAAGTATCACAGATTATCGAACAGATAGAATCGACCTCTATTTGTAGTGGCTCGCAAACATAATACCGCGAGCTTGATTACATCCGGCTTCTCGGACTCAGATTAACTGTTAAAAAGCCGAACGCTCGGCTCACAATCACTGCTAATGAGATATCCAGAATTAATAACGAGCTTGAATTTATCCTTATCGGCTCACATTAACTGGCTACAGTTGTCATTCATTATGCTCAGTGGACAGTCGCATAAATTTACAAATGTTGGAGTTGCCGTGACCAGCAACCAGCATTGAGGTTATCAATGAACAGCGTTATAGCTGATCGAAATCCTCAGGAAGCAAAATCTCGTACTAATGTTATTGATGGCTAATTTTGGATTATAATAGACCGTATGTAAGTACGGTAAATGGACGTAACTTTGTATACAATCGGCCAATTAGCTAATGCAGCTGTCGTTAACGTTGAAACTATCCGCTACTACGAACGCCGCGGTCTTGTTGAACAGCCTGGTAAACCGACACAGGGGTTTCGCCGGTATCCTGTCACTACCCTGAATCGGCTTCGATTTATCAAGCGGGCGCAGGAGTTAGGGTTCACACTGGAAGAAATCCATCATCTGCTCACACTCA
Source organism: Shewanella sp. SM87 (assembly GCF_025653705.1). NCBI lineage: Bacteria > Pseudomonadati > Pseudomonadota > Gammaproteobacteria > Alteromonadales > Shewanellaceae > Shewanella > Shewanella sp. SM87. The sequence goes on along the minus strand of NZ_JAKKSC010000009.1, from coordinate 6,926 downwards.
ATGATACCCCATGTCAGGGCGTTCAGGACGTGGCCACACTCAAGCTTGCCAATGTCCGCTCAAAGATTGCAGATCTGCAGAGTCTGGAACTTGTTCTTCATCACCTGCTGAGCCAATGCGCATCCAATCCGGATCAGACCCATTGCCCCATTATCGAATCCCTACAACCACATAACAACTAAACCCACCGATTGGGCTTGACTCCGTACTATGGTACGGCATCTACACTGACACCGATAGCTCTAATCCCAGGAGTAAAACGTGTCCATAAAAGAGTCAAATCTCCCCGTTATCGGTGGAATAGTTGCGGCTATTGGTGCAGGCGTTTGTTGTGCCGGTCCTTTCGTTTTGTTGCTACTTGGGGTGAGTGGTTCCTGGATTGGTCATTTGACCATGTTAGAACCTTATCGCCCTATTTTTATTCTGCTGGTTTTAACCTCGTTTGGATTTGCTGGCTGGAAGGTCTATCGACCTACTGACATGTGCGCTCCAGGAACAGTCTGTGCAGTTCCCCAAGTGCGAAAACGCAGGCAGGTGATCTTTTGGTTATCAGCACTCACAGCATTAATGTTAGTCACCAGCAATTATTGGATTGTCTGGTTCGCCTGAATACTTTTTACCCTCAATTTTGTTAACGTTTTATACGTTATTGGAGCGAATGATGAAGAAAATCACCTTGTTGTTTTTGCTAACGTTGACCAGCCTGAGCGCTATAGCCGAAACGAAAACGGTTACGTTGGAAGTTCCGACCATGAACTGCGTCACTTGTCCGTTTACGGTCAAAAAAGCCTTACAAAATGTCGAGGGCGTCAGTAAAGCTGAAGTCACCTTTGACACCAAGTTAGCAGTAGTCACCTTCGATGACGAAAAAACCACGGTGAAAGCACTGACTGAAGCCACCACTAACGCGGGTTATCCGTCAACGGTCAAAGAGTAAAGCGCGGAAAGACTACTACGATTACGGACACTGTTTCGGCGATAAGCTGAGCTTGTTGGTTTGCAATAATTAACAATCGCAGAAAATACATCTGTGCTGTTGAGGAACGAAAATGCTCTTGTTATCGATAAAAGGGATGACCTGCCCAAGCTGTGTCTCCCATATTAAAGATGCGCTCGATGCGACCGAAGGAGTGAATAACGTTGAGATCTCCTATGCAAATGCCAGCGCAGCGGTCACCACAAACGGGAAGGTAAGTGTGGCGGATCTCGTCAAGGCGGTTAAAACTCTGGGTTATGCTGCACAAGTCAATCCAGAACCTCAAACTTGTTTTGACAACACTAATCTCAGCAATACAGAAAATATCAGCCCACAACAGGTGGTGATCATTGGCAGTGGCTCTGGTGCTTTTGCCTGTGCGATTAAAGCTGCTGACGGAGGAGCTAAGGTTACGCTCATCGAAGGTGCGGATGTTATTGGCGGCTGCTGTGTCAATGTCGGCTGTGTCCCGTCCAAGATCCTGATCCGCGCCGCACAACTGGCGCAGCAACAACGAAACAATCCTTTTATCGGATTGGCAAATCATTCACCCCAGCTCAATCGCGCACTGTTGGCTGAGCAACAAACAGCGCTTGTCGAAGAATTACGCGTGGCAAAATACCAAAATATTCTGGATATCAATCCGGCACTGAGTTTGATAAAAGGTTGGGCGACTTTCAAAAACGCGAACACTTTGATTGTCAGCAAAAGTGATGGCTCCCAACAAGAAATACACGCTGACAAGGTGCTGATTGCTACCGGTTCGAGCCCGACCATCCCACCTATTGAAGGTCTGAGCGAAACCCCGTACTGGACTTCTTCTGAAGCGCTGTTTGCGACTGAACTACCAGAACATCTGGTCATCATTGGATCTTCTGTCGTTGCGCTGGAAATTGCTCAGGCTTATCGCCGTTTAGGCAGTGACGTTACCCTATTGGCCAGACACACGCTTCTTTATCGCGATGAGCCGTTACTCGGTGAAAAATTAACAGACTGCTTTGAGAATGAAGGTATCAGGGTTCTAAACCATACCGAGGCGTCACATGTTTCCCATGACGGACGGCAGTTTACCTTGAAAACCAATGCAGGCACTTTACGCTGTGACAAGCTTCTAATATGCACAGGGCGTCATGCAAATACAGCCAGTCTTAACCTCGATGCAGTTGGGATCAGGACAGACAAACACGGGGCGATCATCGTTAACGAGATGATGGAAACAAGCGTTCCAGGGGTTTATGCCGCAGGTGATTGTTCCACTATGCCGCAGTTTGTATATGTCGCTGCGGCGGCGGGTAGCCGCGCAGGAATGAATATGACCGGTGGCGAGAGTAAACTTGACCTATCCTCGATGCCGGCGGTCATTTTTACCGATCCGCAGGTTGCAACCGTCGGACTGACGGAAGTTGAGGCCAGACAGCAGGGTATTCACACGGACAGCCGGGTACTCGACATGAAAAATGTACCCAGAGCACTGGCCAATTTCGAAACTGACGGCTTTATCAAGCTCGTGATTGAAAAGACCACAGGAAGACTGATTGGTGCACAACTTTTGGCCCATGAAGGCGGAGAAATGATCCAAACTGCAGCTCTAGCTATCCGCAATCGGATGACTATCACTGAGTTAGCTGACCAGTTGTTTCCATATTTGACCATGGTTGAAGGGATCAAGCTCTGCGCTCAAATCTTTCACAAAGATGTGAATGAGTTGTCCTGCTGTGCTGGATGAAATTGACAACGGCCAGTTGATAACACTGGCCTAATTTCGTCTGAAAATAAAACAATCTTCTTTAAAATCGATCCTCATTCTTTTGGTTCATAAAAATGAACGTATTTATGAACCAACAAGAGGTGCATGCAACCCTGAAAAAAATTCTCAAAAAACCGTTCAGTTAACTGGTTGATGAAATCAGCGTTCAGAACCATACTCTTTCATTCAATTAAATGAACGATTCAGGGTTATCTGATGATTTTTGGGTACTGCCGGATCAGCACCAAAGGGCAAAGTTTTGACCTGCAGGAAGACGCGCTCAAAAACGCCGGTTGTGAACGTGTTTTTAGAGATATCGCTTCCGGCGCAAAAACCAAAAGACCTGGCCTTGATGATTTACTTGGTCAGCTCAGAGCTGGCGACATCATCGTGGTATATAAACTGGACCGGCTCGGACGGTCGTTACAGCATTTGGTGCATTTGATGAACCAATTGACCGAACAGCAGATTGGCCTTCGCAGTCTTAACGACCCAGTGGATACCACCACGCCACAAGGGCGTCTCATCACGAATGTGTTTGCCTCCATCGCTGAATTTGAACGGGATTTGATTAGGGAGCGCACAAAAGCAGGATTGGCTTCGGCTCGGGCACGCGGACGCAACGGAGGGCGACCAGCAGGACTTAGCAAAGACGCCCAAAATGTGGCAATAGCGGCAGAAGCATTATACAAGCAAGGCAGTCTCAGTGCGCAGCAAATTGCCGCACAGCTCAATATCTCCAAGACCACTCTTTATAAATACCTACGACTTCAGGGAGTTGGTATTGGCAGTGTTGGGCTCAGGTGATGCCATGAACTCAGCGAAGCGCGGCATTGCACAGGAAGTTTTGATTGATCTCTACCATCGATTGGAAGGCTTACCGCCGCGCAGTGCTCAACGACGTGACATCATTGCACAGGCCACAGCCCTCTACGGCATTTCAGAAAGTTCCTTGTACCGACACTTACGCAATTTGTACCAGCCCAAATCCATCCGCCGCAGTGATGCGGGTAAACCCAGAGCTATTCCTCAGGCTGAACTGGAACAGTATTGTGAAATCATTGCAGCGCTGAAAATTCGCACGATGAATAAAAATGGCCGTCATCTTTCAACGGCCAATGCGATTGCGCTGCTGGAACGCACAGGTGTCGACTCGGATTATGGGTTCATCAAAGTGCCGGTTGGACGATTGAACAAAGCAACCGTCAATCGTTACCTGCAGCAATGGGGTTTTAATCCGAAACAAGTACTCAGAGATACGCCTGCGGTCCGGTTCCAAGCCACATATAGCAATGAATGCTGGCAATTCGATCTAAGCCCATCTGATTTGAAGCATGTGCAGGAACCGCTCTGGTTTGATCCACAAAAAGGCAGGCCGCTGCTGATGCTCTACAGCGTGGTCGATGACCGCAGCGGGGTTTGCTATCAGGAATATCGGAACGTCTATGGCGAGGATACGCCAGCGGCCTTACTGTTTTTGTTCAATGCCATGAGTGCGAAGTCTGACAGCGAGTTTCCATTCCGTGGTATCCCGAAAACCATCTATCTGGATAATGGTCCCATCGCTAAAAGCCGTGTATTTCGCAATGTCATGGTATTTTTGGGCGTTGAGCTGAAAGTCCATGAACCTGCAAGCGCCACTGACAGGCGCAAAACTGCCCGTTCAAAAGGCAAAGTCGAGCGAGCCTTTCGGACAGTCAAAGAATGCCATGAAGTGCTCTATCACCTGCGGGAACCCAAAAATGAGGTCGAAGCCAATGACATGCTGCGGGAATACCTAAAGCAATATAACGACCACTCGCACCGTTTAGAGACTCATTCCCGCATGGAGGACTGGCAACTCAATATTCCGCCTTCTGGTATTCAAAGCATGTGCAGCTGGGAGCGATTTTGTGCATTTGCCAGAGAACCGGAGCAACGTACTGTCGGCATTGATGCCAGGATCAGCGTCGATGGCACCGTTTATGAAATCAGTCCGGAACTTGCCGGTGAACGGGTTGTACTCTGGTGGGGGCTGTTTGACGACGAACTATTTGTTGAACATGAAGGCAAGCGGTACGGAGCATATCTTCCAGTCAGCGGTCCTATTCCTCTCTACCGGTACCGGAAATTTAAAAAGACTCAGGCCGAGAAGAAATTAGACAAGTTAGAAACTCTGGCAAAGTCGCTGAGCTTGCGGGATATTGGGGACGAGCAAAATGTGGCCATCCTCAAAACGATGCTTAAAACCGTGAATGTTATTGCGGATAAACCGTTTGCAGACCCTGATCCTTATAACGACCTGAGCTACTCAAGTGTACTCAAAGCAAAGCTCGCCATCGCAGACTATCTCGGTAAGCCACTGGCGCTGTTAAGCCAAACAGATCGGGACTTTATAGAAGCCATTTTGGATGAAACATTGGAAAAATCCGTTGTCATGGCACGACTGAAATCGTACTTCCATCCAAAAGGAGATAGCACTCATGCAACTTGAAGTCATGGAGCACTACGGCATTATTAAGTATTTTCGGGACGCGGACTATTTCGAAACTGAGCACCAGCGGCGGATCTTTAATCAGCTCAAAAAGGTGATCCCTGAGGGGCAGCTGATTGCATTATCCGGTGTAGTCGGCAGCGGTAAAACCACGACATTATCACGACTGCAAGACTTACTGGCGAAAGAGAAAAAAGTCATTGTTGCAAAATCGTTGTCTGTCGAGAAGACAAAGACCAATCTTGGAACGCTGATCACCGCTCTGTTTTATGATGTCAGCGGAGATAAAGACTATCGGGTACCCAAACTCGGCGAGAAGCGGGAACGTGAATTACGCGACTTAATTCAGGATGTCAAAAAGCCAGTGGTGCTGTTAGTGGACGAAGCCCATGATTTGCATCATCGTACGCTGACGGGATTAAAACGGTTGATGGAAGTGATCAGAGACGGTGGTGGCAAACTGTCAATTTTATTAGCCGGTCATCCAAAGCTAAAAAATGACTTAAAAGGCCCAACGATGGAAGAAGTAGGTTATCGGACCATTGTCGTGTCATTAGATGCTATGCAGGGCAACTTGCGCGAGTACGTGTACTGGCTGCTGGACAATTGCACAGATGATAAAACCAAACCCACAGATGTCATCGAGGAACAGGCCATCGACTACCTGGTAGAGCGATTGACGACACCATTGCAAATTGAGCAACACTTATCGCTGGCATTGGAAGAAGGTTTTAATGTGGGTGTGAAACCTATCACGGTTGACGTGTTGGATTTAACCCTGTCCAGACGGATCAATGATATAGAGCCACGTCTTATCCGGCATGGCTACAGCGAAAAAGTACTGGTGGATCAGTTTCATTACAAACCGGCTGAGCTTCGGAAATTTTTTAAAGGTGAGTTGGATGCTAATCGGGTCAAAGAAATTACGCAGGACTTGCGGGAAGCTGGGCTGCCCATTTAAAGGAACTTTATGTCTGAAAAGATACAGTGGCAGCCGATTAGCATGCTGCCTTTACTTGTTCAAATGGTTGAGGAAGTGCACAGCAGTACCCAACAGCAGACCCTCAACCTGGAGAAAGCAAAGGGTAATCCATTTTTGTTTTCGGCCTGTGAGCTAATCAGAACGGAAAGAGCTTACCAGGAACAGCTGGGTTCGCTGAGTTTATTTCAGCAGCAATGTGAGCGGTGGCTTGCAGAAGACATTCAACCTGAAAACGAAGTGATGGTCATGGATACGCTGGAGAGACTGTTAGAAATGGACATTATGACGAAAACCGTACTTACGCAACTCAAGTCATTTGTTGGTACCTAATGTGAGCCTAGCTAGATGAATTCAAGCCCGATGGCACAGCGGCAAATCTCATTGGCACTGATTGTGAGCCGAGCACTTGGCTTATTATCAATTAATCTGAGTCGGGAAAACCGGATGTAATCAAGCTTGCGGGATTATGTTTGCGAGCCACTACATCTATTAGCCTAGATATGTAGTGATGTGATGGACGCCTCAGCACCTAAGCTTGCAGTATTATGCCAAGCTTAAAGCTGACAAATAGTTCTGGAGGTTTCCATCATGGATATTAAAGTTATTGGTATCGATTTAGCCAAAAATGTTTTTCAAGTTTGTGTTTGTCTTATGGATAACTCTGTCATGAGTAACAAAAAGGTTAACAGAAACAAGCTGCTCGATAAAATTAGACAATTCCCCGAAGGTAGCCTTATTGCTATGGAGG